>NZ_JBEOWK010000003.1:0-495075 GCF_040295985.1 Streptosporangium sp. NPDC002524
TTAAGCACGCCGCCAGCGTTCGTCCTGAGCCAGGATCAAACTCTCCAAACAATGTCTGAACAGTTCCTCACCCAGCTGAAAGCACCCACAAAAGCGGGTGTCATCAACCAAAGGAATCCATCCCCCACACCACAAGGCGTGGTGGGACGGGGTTGTGCTTCATGCACTGGCTTTTAACACACTGTTGAGTTCTCAAGAAACGGACGCGTACACCATCACCCTGAACCCGGCCAACCAGCCGAGCAGAACTCCGGGGCGTTCGTTTTGTTTTATTCTGTTCTTTCGTTGTGCCTTTATTCTTTCAGGCCCGCTTTTTCGTGTCAAACCGACCCGATCCGGCTTACCTGTTTCAGAATTTACAGCCTCCCCTTTCGGGGCAACCCGTCTAACCTACTTGATCGTCCGATTCGTGTCGAATCAGACCCCTTTGGGGACAAAGATCCCGTAAGGAAGAAGATCGTCAGAGAGGGTTCCGAGGCCCCGGCGTCGCCGCCGTCTCCCTCGGGTCTGGTGAACTTTATGAACCACGACCCGCATCGTCAAATCAACCGCGCCACCCGTGGGAAAACCGATTGCCCGGAGGGGGCGGCGGACCGCACGCTGACGTGGTGGTGATTCTTGAGGCCGTGGCGCTGGCGAAGAGGTTCGGTTCGGTGTCCGCCGTCCGGGAGGTGAGTCTCACCGTCGGCACGGGCGAGATCGTCGGGCTGCTCGGCCCCAACGGCGCGGGCAAGTCGACGACCCTGCACATGCTTCTCGGCCTGATCACGCCCGACAGCGGCAGCATCCACATGTTCGGCCTGGACCTCACCAGGAACCGGACCGAGGTGCTCAGCCAGATCAACTTCGCCGCGAGCTACGTCGACCTTCCCGGCGTCCTGCACGTACGCGAGGTCCTCGACACCTTCGCCCGCCTGTACGGCGTACGGAAGCCGAGGGCCCGGGTGGAGGAGGTCATCGAGCTGCTGGACCTCGGCCCGCTGCGCAGGCGCCGCGTGATGGAGCTCTCCTCCGGCCAGCGCACCCGCGTGCAGCTGGCCAAGGCCCTGATCAACGAACCGAGCCTGCTCATCCTGGACGAACCCACCGCCAACCTCGACCCCGACGCCGGTGACCGGATCCGCCAGCTGCTCGTCCGGGTGGCCGCCGAGAGCGGGCGCGCGATGCTCATCACGTCCCACAACATGCAGGAGGTGGAGCGGATGTGTCACCGCATCCATTTCATGTCCGAAGGCCGGATCGTGGCCAGCGGGAGCACCACCGAGCTCACCGACGTCTACGGCGCGGAGGATCTGGAGGAGGTCTTCCTCAAGGTGGCCCGATCGGTGGCGCGCTCATGACGATGACCCTCCCCCCGCTCAGCATGGCCGCGCGCAGGCAGCGGATCAGCGGCGTCGTCTTCCGCGACCTGGCGGCGCTGCGGCGCAGCCCGGTCCGGATGTTCGAGATCGTCTTCTGGCCCACGATCGAGCTCTTCGTCTGGGGCTTCGTGACGCTGTTCCTGCAGTCGCAGCGCGTGCCGTTCATCGCCGCCTTCCTCCTCGGCGCGGTCCTGCTGTGGCAGGTGCTCCAGAAGGCGAGCAACGAGATCTCGATAGCCTTCCTTGAGGACATCTGGAGCAGGAATTTACTGAATGTCCAGGTGAGCCCGCTCTCCAATGTCGAGTACGTGGTCGGGCTGATCGTGTTCTCGTTCGGCAAGGTCGTCTTCGCCATCGCGATCATGTCGGGGCTGGCGCTCGCCCTCTACGGCTTCGGCATCACGAGCCTGGGGGCGGGGATGGTGCCGTTCATGGCACTGCTGCTGGTGATGGGCTGGTCGCTCGGCCTGGTGGGAATCTGCGCGGTGCTGCGCTTCGGCGAGAACGCCCAGGTGATCGCCTGGTCGCTGGTCTTCGTGGTGCAGCCGCTGGCGGGCATCTTCTACCCCGTCGAAACCCTTCCCGGCCCGCTCCAGGCCATCGCGGGGTTCATGCCCGCGACCCACGTCTTCACGGGCATGCGGACCGTGCTGAACGGCGGTGCCGTGCCCTGGGAGAGCCTCGCCTGGGCGGCGCTGCTGGACGTCGTCTACCTCGCCGCCACGCTCGGCCTGTTCGCGTGGGCGCTGCGCCACGCCCGCGTACGCGGACGGCTCTCCCGCTTCGGCGAGTGACGGGCCACGAAAAAATCGCGAGCAGAACCGCGAGCGGAACGGCCGGGGAAACGGCCGTGGAGCAAGAGCTCCGGGAGGACGAACAGCTCGCCGTACGGTGACCATGATGTCGTGACCCGCGCGCTTCGGGGAAAGCGACTCCGGGGAAGGTAACGAGCACGGGAGGGAGAGACCGGCGAGGGGGCTCCCAGCATGTCGGGGATGTCGGGGATGTTGGCGAGGGTACGGCGGAAGGCACGCGAGGCGGCGGGGCGCGCGGCGCTCCGTTCGCTGCGGGCCCTCAACGCGAGGCGGGCGCGGCGTGCCCCGGCGCCCGACACCCGAACGGTCCGCATCCTGCTGCAGCACGCGTACGGGATGGGCGGCACGATCAGGACGGTGCTCAACCTGGCGGGGCACCTGGCGCGCGAGCGTGACGTGGAGATCGTCAGCGTGGTCCGGACGGCGAAGGAGCCGTTCTTCCCCATCCCGCCGGGCGTGCGGGTGTCGTTCCTCGACGACAGGACCGGGCGGCGGGGTCCGGTGGCGCGGCTGCTGTCGCGGCTGCCGAGCGTCCTGATCCCGAGGCAGGAGAACGTCCACCGGGCGGTCTCGCTCCGGACGGACCTGCTCATGGTGCGCTACCTGCGGTCCATGCGCTCCGGCGTGCTGATCTCCACCCGGCCGGGGTTCAACCTGGTCACCGCGCTGTTCGCGCCGCCGGGCGTCATCACCGTCGGCCAGGAGCACGTGGCCCTCGGCGTGCACGCGCCGGAGGTCGTCCGGCTCATCAAGCGGCGCTACGGCAGGCTGGACGCGTTCGTCACCCTCACCCGGACGGACCTGGAGCACTACCGCAGGGCGCTGAAGGTTCCCCCGGGACGGCTGCTGCGCATTCCGAACGCCGTGCCCGCGCTCGCCGGTGGCATCTCGGAGCTGGACGAGAAGGTGGTGATCGCCGTCGGCAGGATGGTGCACGCCAAGGGCTTCGACCTGCTGGTCAAGGCGTGGAAGCCGGTGTCGGGGGCGCATCCCGACTGGGTGCTGCGCCTCTACGGGCGCGGCAGGCCCGAGGCCGAGCGGAGGCTCCGCGACAGGATCGAGGAGGCCGGGCTGTCGGACACGATGCTGCTCATGGGCAGCTCACCGGAGATCGGCCTGGAGCTGGCCAGGTCGTCCGTCTACGTCGTCAGCTCGCGCTACGAGGGGTTCGGCATGACGATCCTGGAGGCGATGAGCAAGGGCGTGCCGGTGGTGAGCTTCGACTGCCCGCACGGCCCCAAGGAGGTGATCGTCCACGGGCACAACGGGCTGCTGGTCCCGGGGAGGAGGCCCGCGGCGCTCGCGGAGGCGCTCAGCCGGTTGATCGAGGACCGGGAGCTGCGCCGCGAGCTCGGCGCGAACGCGGTGCTCACGGCCTCCGGCTACGGCCTCGACACCATCGGCGCCCGCTGGGACGCGCTGCTGGAGGAACTCGGCGAGGAAGTCGGCGAGGGACTCAGCGAGGGACTCAGCGACGGGCGCCGTCTCTCTGACCAGGTATAAGGGGATACACACCCAGTCAGCGGATCAAATTCCGGTAATCTGCCGCTCGTCTTCAGGAGGTGGCAGGTGACCGGATCGGGCGCCTTTGCGGTACCGGGCTATGAGGTGTCCGGGGTGCTCGGCCAGGGCGGCTTCGGGATCGTCTACCGGGCCAGGCAGCTGGCGGTGGAGCGCGAGGTCGCGCTCAAGGTGGACAACCGGGTGCTGGTCTCCGAGCGGGACCGGCGCCGTTTCATGCGCGAGGTGACCTCGGCGGGCGCCCTCTCCGGCCATCCGCACGTCGCCCACGTCTACGACGCGGGGGTCCTGCCCGACGGCCGGCCGTACATGGTCCTGGAGCTGTGTCCGGGCGGGTCCCTGCTGGACCGGATGCGGGCCGAGAAGCGGCTGCCGCCGGCCGAGGTCGCCGACATCGGCATCCGGATCGCCGACGCGCTGTCGGCCGCGCACGCCGCCGGGGTGCTGCACCGCGACATCAAGCCCGCCAACATCCTGATCAACCGGTACGGCAACGTGGTGCTCTCCGACTTCGGGCTCGCCACCATGCCGTCGTCGGGCAGCGAGGCGTCGGTGACCCGGGAGTCCCTCACCCCGGCCTACGCCCCGCCCGAGGCGTTCGAGCTGACCGAACCCGCCGCCGCGGGCGACGTCTACTCCCTCGCCGCCACGCTGTACGCGCTGCTCTCCGGACGCCCGCCGCGCTTCCCCGAGAGCGGCGTGGTCAACATCGCGGTCATCATGGCCCTGCACCGCCTGCCCGTCCCCGAGATCCCGGGGGTGCCGCCGGAGCTGACCGCCGTGCTCAGGGAGGCGATGGCCACCGACCCGGCGCGGCGTACCCCGTCGGTGGCCGCGCTGCGCGACGCCCTCACGGACCTGCGCCTGGAGGGGGCCTTCCCGGCTCGCCGGCCCCTCACCCCGCGTCCGGCCGCCCCTTCCCGGGGTCCTGGCGCGGGCGCGGGTCCGGCTTCCGCGCCGCCGTACGCGGAGGCCTCGTACGCGTCGCCGTACGGACCCCCCTCGGCGCGGGGCGGTCCTGGCGGTCCTGGCGGGCCTCGCGGTGAGGTGGTGCGGTCGCACATGACGTCGCCGGGGCTGAAGGGGCTCTCCGGTACCCAGTCGCCCGCGACGGCCTCCGCGCATCCCTCCTCGTCGAACGTGCGGATCTTCATCGCGGTGGCCGTGGCCTTCGCGATCCTGCTGATGGCCGGGGTCGGGCTCATGTACATCGAGAACCGCGACCAGACCCCGTCCACCGGGCAGCCGTCCGGCTCGCGGGCCCTCCAGAGCTCCGGCGCCCTCCAGAGCGGCGGGGACGGGAGCGCGGCCCCGCAGGGGGACGCGTCCGCGGCTCGCGGGGTTCCGGAGGTCGCCACCGTCACGGCCGCCTGTCCCGCCGCCGGGGTGGCGGGCGCGGGGGCCGCGTGCGTGGCGGAGCCCGAGTGCTGGGGCGGTCTCGTCGTGATCGCGGGCGACGCCACGGCCAAGCGGATCGGCTGCGAGGAGTCCCACTCGTGGGAGACGTTCGCGATCGCCCCGCTGCCCCAGGACTCCCTCACCTACGACGCGGCGGCCCTGGAGAGGCATCCGACGGTGAGGAAGGTGTGCACGGCGCGGATCATGCTCGCCTCCCGGTACGGCGACGCCCGCGGGGTCGGGCAGGCCAGGTGGCGCAGCACGGTTCTGCCGCCCTCGAAGGAGCAGTTCCAGGGCGGCGCGCGGACCTATCGCTGCCTGGGCGGGATCCTCGGCTCGGAGGCTCCGGGAACCCTGTTCCGCCGCTGATCCGCGGCTGTTTATCCGCTGATTCGCCGCCGATCCTCCAGGGAGATTCCGGGGATCGCGTTCCGCCGCTCCTCCGGGGAGCCTTCGGGCATCTCACGGCTTCGCGCCGGGCTTCCGGGCCCCGGTTCCACCCCTGCCCCCGGGGGCCCGCGGCTCCGCGCCGGGCGTGGAAACCTCGTGGGGGCGGGCGGTCCGTGGATCCGCGCGGTGCCGGGGGGCTCTCCCCCGGGCCCTCTTGGCGGCTTTGATCGGTGGTGGGTGCAGACTGGCATTCTTGGACACGACAAAGGAGTGTCAGAGATGACTCAGGCTCAGATCGGTGTGACAGGACTGGCCGTGATGGGGGCGAACCTCGCCCGCAACCTTGCCAGGCACGGACACTCGGTAGCGGTACACAACAGGTCCTCGCACAGGACCAAGGCACTGATCGAGGAACACGGGGACGAGGGAACCTTTGTCCCCTGCGAGACTCCCGAGGAGTTCGTCGCGGCGCTGGAGCGACCCCGGCGCATTTTGATCATGGTCAAGGCGGGTGCGCCGACCGACGCGGTGATCGAGGAGTTCGCCCCCCTGCTGGAGCCGGGCGACATGCTCGTGGACGGCGGGAACGCGCACTTCCTGGACACGCGCCGGCGCGAGGCCGCGCTGCGCGAGCGCGGCCTGCACTTCGTCGGCGCGGGGGTTTCCGGCGGCGAGGAGGGCGCGCTGCTCGGGCCGAGCATCATGCCCGGCGGCTCGCCGGAGTCGTACCAGGCGCTGGGCCCGTTGCTGGAGGACATCGCGGCGAAGGTGGACGGCGTGCCCTGCTGCACGCACATCGGCCCCGACGGCGCCGGGCACTTCGTGAAGATGGTGCACAACGGCATCGAGTACGCCGACATGCAGCTCATCGCCGAGGCCTACGACCTGCTCAGGCAGGGGCTCGGCCGGACCCCGGCGGAGCTCGCGGACATCTTCGCGGAGTGGAACGAGGGTGAGCTGTCCTCGTACCTGATCGAGATCACCGCCGAGGTGCTGCGCCAGGTCGACGCGGCGACGGGCGAGCCGCTCGTCGACGTGATCGCCGACCGGGCGGAGCAGAAGGGCACCGGCCGGTGGACGGTGCAGATCGCGCTGGACCTGGGCGTTCCGGTGAGCGGCATCGCCGAGGCGGTGTTCGCCCGCTCCCTGTCCGGCCACGCGGACCTGCGCGCCGCCGCGCGCGGCCTGCCGGGCCCGTCGGGCGTGCCCGCGGGGGCCGTCGGCGAGGAGTTCGCCGAGGACGTGCGGCGGGCGCTGTACGCCTCGAAGATCGTCGCCTACGCCCAGGGGTTCGACCAGCTCAGGGTCGGCAGCGCCGAGTACGGCTGGGACCTCGACCTCGGGGCGCTGGCCACGATCTGGCGGGGCGGCTGCATCATCCGGGCCGTCTTCCTCGACCGCATCCGCGAGGCGTACGCGGCGCAGGACAAGCCGGTCACGCTGCTCGCGGCCCCCTACTTCGCCGACGCGCTCACCCTGGCTCAGGACTCGTGGCGGCGGGTGGTGTCGAAGGCCGCCGAGCTGGGCATCCCGGCGCCGGGCTTCTCGACCGCGCTGGCCTACTACGACGGGCTGCGCGCCGAGCGCCTGCCCGCGGCCCTGATCCAGGGCCAGCGTGACTTCTTCGGCGCGCACACCTACGAGCGGGTGGACCGCGAGGGTTCCTTCCACACGCTGTGGTCGGCCGGCCGCACGGAGGTCGAGGGCTAGTCCGGGTCCCGCCCCGCCCTCCTGTCCGGCGCCTCGTGGTTCAGGGGAGTTCGGGGAGCAGGGCGAACGCGTGGTCGGCGGCGGCGACGGCCGACGGGTGTGTCCCGTCGGCCGTCGCCCCCGCGACCAGGGCCAGCCAGTTGCGCCGGGCCAGCACCCGCTGCGCGGCGAGGACCTGACCGGCGACGAGCAGCGCGGTGAGCTCGTCGGTGTCCTCGGCGAGCGCGGCGGCGAGTGCCTCCTCGTCGAGGGCCATGTAGTGGAGCACCCGGGCCGCGAGACCGGCCGTGGAGAAGACCATCCGGTGGTAGGCGAGCACCTGGGGATGGTCGTTGAGCCCCGTCACGGGATCGCGCCGGTCGAGCCCGTCCAGGAAGTGCCGGTGCAGCGCCGCCAGCGGGGTCTCGCCCGCCTCGCGCCCGCGGACGACCCGGGCGGCCTCCCCCTGGTGGTCGGAGATCCGGTGCAGGACGAGGTCCTCCTTGGTCGGGAAGTATTTGAACAGGGTCGGCTTGGAGACCCCGGCCGCCGCCGCCACCTCCGCGACCGGCACCTCGTCGAACCCGCGCTCCAGGAAGAGCCCGATCGCCGCCGCCGAGATCGCCTCGTGGACCTGCCGCCTCTTGCGTTCCCGGAGTCCTGTCACGCGTTCCAACCTAACAGGGACACAACCCGGTCAATATCTTGACCAGGTTAAGGTTTTGGGGAGCGGGAACGCGACGTCGGTCCAGCGAGTCCGCGCCCCAAACATCAGTTTCGTATTAAATGTCCCTTTCGCCGGTTATTGCTTTTCAATAATGCGCACTTTAATGCTGGAATTGGCTGGAATTCAGGGGAGGCTGGTGGAACTCCTGTTACGCTCCGAGCCGTGAGTGATCCACTGGACGCGCTGGAACGGCGGATAGCCGAACTCCGCGCCGAGGTGCGACGGGCGGTCAAGGCGCGGGAGAACTCGCTCGCCCGGTCGCTGCGCGGGGATCTGCGCAGGGCCGAGCAGGCGTGGGACGCGGCGGTGGCCTCCAATGTCCCGGCGGCGCCCCACGAGCCCGAGACCTCGCTGCTGCCCATCAGGGAGCAGGTGCACCAGGCACTGACCCTGCTGGGCGTGCCGACCCCGGCCAAGCTGATCGTGGCGGTGAACGACGCCTTCTTCTCCCGCGAGCTGCGCGGCTCCCAGCTGACCAGCCTGCGGCGCGACGAGGAGCGCTCGTTCCGCGGTGACCCCTACGCCAGGCCGTACTACCTGTGCGCCGCGCTGACCGACCGGCTCTCCCCCGCCCGGGGGCTGCTCGCCGACAGCACGTGGCCGCCCGAGCTGCGGGTGCTGGGACCGCTGAGCCCGCGCGTCGACTTCCTCACCTCGGCCGTACGCGTCGCCGAGCAGCTGACCCGGCTGGCGGAGCCGCCCCCGGGGGCGGTGCGGCTGCTGTCGCGGATGGCGCAGAACATCCCGGGGGCCGTCGAGGGATTCGCCCCGGCCGACCCGGTGACCGCGATCCGCGCGGCGCGGGCCGAGCTGGAGGTCCACCTGTCCGCCGACTCCGCGCAGCGGGCCGAGGTGGCGGCACGGGCGACGAGGCAACTACCGGACGTGGAGCGCCTGTTCGGCGCCACCGCGATGAACACCTTGAGGGGGGCCTGTTGAAGACCAGGCTGGACGGGGAGACCGGCTCATGACCAAGCTCAGGGAGAGGTCCTTCCCGAACAGGCTTGACGAGCTGCGCGGGCCGATGCCGTCCCACCCGCACGACGCGCGGGCCATCGCGGCGCTCGCCGCCAACCCCGGCTGCGCGCGCCGGGCGCTGATGGACGCCGCGGGTGTCGACAAGGACCTCACGGCCCGGCACGTGGGCTTCCCCGCGCCGTTCGGCCAGTCCCAGTTCGCGATCAGCCGCGGAAACGTGTTCGAGGCGCTGGTGAAGGAGAACGGCTGCGCCGAGCTGCTGCGGCTGCTGCGCGAGCTGCTCGGCCTCACCGTCGCCCAGGTCGGCTACCGGGACGTGGAGAGCGTCGGCTCCCACCTGCGCCACTCGCACACCCGGGCGCTGATCGACCGCGCGGCGCGCGAGGACGACGGGACCGCGGTGTTCTACGACCACCCGCTGTTCAGCCTGGAGATCGCCGGGCACACCTCCTACCTGGAGCCGGACGTGGTGGCCTTCCAGATCGGGGGGCGCTTCCACATCGTCGAGATCAAGTCGTTCAGCGTGATCGACGGCCAGGCCGAGCCTGACAAGGTCGCGGCGGCGGCGCGGCAGGCCGCGGTCTACGTCCTGGCGCTGCGCACCCTCATGGCCGACCTCGGCCACGACCCGCTGCGCGTCTCCCACGACGTGGTCCTCGTCTGCCCGGAGAACTTCGCCAACCGCCCGGCGGCGGCACTCGTCGACGTGCGCAAGCACCTCTCGGTCCTCACCCGCCAGCTCGCCCGGATGACCAGGGTCGAGCACCTGCTGGAGGGCCTGCCCGGCGACCTCACCTTCGACCTGGCCCCCGGCGAGGACGGCGTGCCGACCCGCTCGGCGGAGGAGCTGGCCCGGGCGCTGCTCCAGGTGCCCGCCCGCTACGCGCCCGACTGCCTGTCCACCTGCGACATGTGCATGTTCTGCCGTCACGAGGCGCGCGCCTGCGGGTCCAGCGACCTGCTCGGGCGCCAGGTACGCGACCAGCTGGGCGGCGTCTCCGGCATGGACGAGGCGCTCGGCCTGGCCGAGGGCACCCGCGAACCGGCCGCGGGCCAGGAGGAGATCGCCCGCCTGCTCCGGCTGGCGAACCGGCTGCGCGAGGAGTCACTGCGGTGAGGACGGGCACACCGGCCGCGCGAGACGTCACCGCGACGGGAACCGGCACACCCGCCGTACGGGACATCAGCGTGGGGACCGGCGCACCGGTCGCGCGAGACGCCCTCGCGGCGGGAACCGCCGCACCGGCCACGCGAGACGTCACCGTGGGGGCAACCGGCGCACCCGCCGTACGGGACATCACCGCGGGGACCGGCGCACCGGTCGCGCGAGACGCCCTCGCGGCGGGAACCGTCACACCGGCCGTACGGGATGTCAGCGTGACGTGGACCGGCGCATCGGCCGTGCGGCGGGCGGGGGGCGGCGGGTGAGCACGTTGACGGCGCTGGCGCAGTTGCGGGCCGTCAGGGACGGCGTCGCGCAGCGGATCACCACGGTCCGGCACTGCCACATCTCCGCCCAGCCGATGGTGCTCATCCCGCTCAAGCTCGCGGGCGAGGCCGCCGCGCCGCTGGCCGCGATGGTGGGCACCGACCCGGGCCACCCCCGGCTGCTCGTCGTCCCCCAGCCCCGCAACCGGGACCTGCGGTTCGCCTTCGCCGCCGGGCTGGCCGAGGTGCTGCTGCCGTACATCGAGGGGTTCGAGAAGAGCACCGAGACGGTCGAGCGCAGGGGCGGCGATCCGTACGAGCGGTGCCTGGACGCGCCGCAGATCCTGGTGCCGAACCGGCCCGCGGCCTCGTTCGCCGGGCTGCTCGGCCGGTCCACCCGGTTCCGCCGGGCCGACGGCCCCTACCCGGTGCATCCCTCGGTGCCGTTGCTCGGCCGGTGGCTGACCTACTTCGGCGACCGGTCGCGGCAGCCGGGCTCCTCGGTGCTGCTCGCGGCCACCGAGGCGCTGAGCCTGCACTGGGCGACCGGGCAGAGCAACCTGGAGAACGCCAACCTGGCGGCGCTGCTGGGGTGGATCGATCCGCCGCCGGGGATGTCCGGGCGCCGGGCGGCCGAGGAGGCCGAGGACCCGCTGCTGTGGCCCCCGGCCGGTCCCGCCACCGACCCCGGCTTCGACAACGAGGTGCTCGGCCCCGCGATACGCGCCTACGAGGAGGCGCCGACCGATCGTGCCGTCGACCGGATCGGCCAGGCGCTGCGTACCCAGCTCGAACCCACCTGGCGGCTGATGTGGCGGAGCGTGGACCTGCTGCGTTCCCTGCCCGAGGGGTCGCGGGTGAAGGACCGCTGGGAGATCGACCGCGGGTCGTTCACCCGGTTCGTCGAGCGGATCGCCGAGGGCGGGCCGCCCCAGGCGCGCAGGGACGGGGCGGTCGGCGCCGCCGCGCGGCTGGCGGGGCTGGAACGGGCGCGGGCGAGCTACGACGTGCAGCGGGCCCACGACGACCCGCTGCTCATGGCCGAGTACCGGCTGAGCGGCGAGGCCTTCGCCGGGACGGTGACGGCCGCCGACCCCCAGCACAGCGAGGGCGAGGGCCGCTCGCGCAAGCTCCGGCCGCTGATCACGGTACGGACCGGCGACCCGGTGCGGCTCGCCCCGGGCACCACGCTCGGCAGCCCCGACCGGCGCGGCCACGCCGCCGAGATCGTCGAGATCGCGGGCGACGAGATCACCCTCAAGGTCACCAAGGGCATGGGGCGGGGCAGGACACCGGCCCCCGGCTCGGTGCCCGAACCGGGCGAGCGGGTCTCGTACACCTCGCTGACCGACGACTTCCAGTCGTCGGCGGCGCTGCCCGACCCGGAGCAGACGCCCTGGACCCACGGCGGGCCCCCGCAGGAGTACGAGCCCAGCGACGACGACGCGCAGGAGGAATGGCTGTGAGCGTTCACCGGACCCCGTACCGCCGCGCGACACCTCTGGCCTCGCGCGTCCCCGGCGCGCCGGGCCGCGATGGAAACACGGCGGGCACCGGCCACGGGACGAGCCGCGACGGGGACACGGCACGCGCTTCCCGCGCGGCGGGCCGCGACAAGGGCGCGGCACACGCCTGCCACGGGGCGCGCCGTGACGAGAACGCGACACGCGCCTGCCACGGGGCGGGCCGCGACGGGGACACCGCACGCGCTTCCCGTGCGGCGGGCCGTGACGGGGGTGTGGCGTGACCCCGCAGCAGGAGGCGGCGGCCGTGGTGGCGGCCGTGCTGGCCGACCTGCCCCGACACCGCGGCGTGGTCGTGGACTCGCCGCCAGGCGCGGGCAAGTCCACGCTGGTGGTGAGGGCCGCGGGGCACATCGCGGAGACCGGCGAGCCGCTGATGATCGTCGCCCAGACCAACGAGCAGGTCGACGACCTGGTGGAGCGGCTCGCGACCGAGCATCCCGACCTGCCGATCGGCCGCCTGTCGGCGAGCGGCTACATCACGCCCGGCCGTATCCTCGCCCACTCCAACGTCTCGGTCGCGGGCAAGCTGCCCGACCTGGGGGACCCGGCCGTGGTCGTCGCCACCGCCGACAAGTGGGCCTGGATCGGCGACCGCACCTGGCCCTGGGCCATCGTCGACGAGGCGTACCAGATGCGCTCGGACAAGCTGCTGCGCATCGCCTCGCTGTTCGAGCGGGCGCTGTTCGTGGGCGACCCCGGCCAGCTCGACCCGTTCTCGATCGTGGACGGCGACCGCTGGGCGGGCCTGTCGTGGGATCCGGTGCAGAGCGCGGTCTCGGTGCTGCTGCGGCACAACCCCGACCTGCCGGTGCACCGGCTTCCGGTCTCCTGGCGGCTGCCCGCGTCGGCGGCGCCGGTGGTCTCGGAGGCGTTCTACCCGTTCACCGGCTTCCGCGCGGGGACGGGCCCCGGCGACCGGTCACTGGAGTTCACCGTGAACGGCATGCGCACCTCCCACGACCGGGCGCTGGAGGAGGCGGCCGCGTCGGGCTGGGCGCTGTACGAGCTGCCGAGCCGCCACACGGTGCGCACCGACGCGGAGGCCGTGGCGGCGACCGCGATCCTGGCGACGCGGCTGCTCCAGCGGGGCCCGGTCGCGCACTCCGAGCGCGGCAGCCACCCCGTCACGGCCGACCGGATCGCCATCGGCGCCGCGCACCGCGACCAGGTCGCCGCGATCAGGGCCGCGGGGGTGCCGCCGGAGATCACGGTGGACACCGCCAACCGCCTGCAGGGCCGGGAGTACGACGTGACGATCGTGCTCCACCCGCTCTCCGGGCGCCGCGACGCCACCGCGTTCCACCTGGAGTCGGGGCGGCTGTGCGTGCTCACCTCCCGGCACCGCCACGCCTGCGTCGTGGTGGCCAGGGCGGGCATTCCCGAGCTCCTGGACGCCCACCCGTCGTCCGAGCCGGTCCAGCTCGGCGTGCCGGTGAAGTTCCCCGACGGCTGGGAGGCCAACCAGGCGGTGCTGGCCCACCTCTCCAAGCACCGGGTGACGCCGGACGGATGACCCCGGCCGGGGGCGCTCACCCCTCGGCGGTCACCGGGTGGGTGTGGGCGACCGCCGGCGCCTCGGGGTGCGCCCTGATCCAGGCGATGCGCTCCCTGCTCTCGTCGTCCACGGGCAGGTAGACGACCACCCTCGCCTCCGGCGGCGACGCCAGCGCCATGCTGGTCGAGGTGGTGCGGATCTGCCCGACGGTGGAGTGGTGGAAGAGCTTCAGCCGGTTTCCCGGCCTGGCCACGTCGTGGGTGGCCCACATGCGCGCGAACTCGGGACTGGCGGCCGACAGGTCGCGGACGAACCCGGTCCAGGCGGGCTCCCCCAGGTGCCGCCCGAACCCGGCGCGCAGGGTGGCGACCATCTGGGGCAGCTCCCCGGCCCGGTCGACGACCATGCTGCAGCACTCCCGCGTGACGAAGATCTGCCAGAGGGCGTTGCGGGTCGCGACCGGCTGGTCGGCGACGTTGGGGAACAGGGAGGCGTACGCCTCGTTCCAGGCCAGCAGGTCGTAGCGGCCGTTGTAGACGCCGGCGGGAAGCGGGTCGAGCCGGTCGAGGATGACCTGGACCTCGGGCTCCAGGGAGACGCAGGTGTCGGACTCGGGCACGGCGGGCATGTCGGCGAGCCGGTAGAGGTGCTCGCGCTCGGCCGGGTCGAGCCCGAGGGTGCGGGAGACGGCGTCGAGCACCTGCACGCTGGCGTTGATCGGCCGCCCCTGTTCCAGCCAGGTGTACCAGGTCACGCCGACCCCGGCGAGCAGGGCGACCTCCTCGCGGCGCAGGCCGGGGGTGCGGCGGCGCAGCCCCGGCGGCAGTCCCACGGCCTCGGGGGTGATGCGCTCGCGACGGCTGCGCAGGAACGCCCCCAGCTCGGCGCGACGGGTGGCTGGTCCGGTCCCCCGCTGAGCCGGGCCGGGGGCGTCCGGCACCACTCCCCGCCTGCGGTCCGGTGTGCTCGCGGGGATCGCGGAGGGCACCGGGTGCGCCGGGTGCGCCGAGACCGCGAAGGTCGCGGGAGTCGCGGGAGTCGCGGGAGTCGCGGAAGGCATCGCCGAGGTCGCGGGGGTCGCCGGGATCGTCGTCACCCCTTCATGCTGGCCGACGGGCGCGCGGGCTGCCAGGTGCTGGGAGTACCAGGATCGGCAGGCTCTCGTTACTCGTATCCGCGCCGCCCCACAGTCTTCCCCATGACCGTTACATCGGCTCCGGCCGCCCGTACCTCCACCTCCTGGTTGCTGGCGGTGATCCTGGCCGGGCAGTTCATGGCCATCCTGGACGTCTCCATCGTCAACGTCGCCTCCCCCGTGATCCGTGCCGACCTCGGCACGTCTGGGTCGGGCCTGCAAATGATCGTCTCCGGTTACACCATCGCCTACGCCATGTTGCTGATCACCGGTGCCCGGCTGGGTGGCCGCCACGGCGGGCGCCGCCTGTTCCTGTACGGCCTGGCGGGCTTCGCCGCCGCGTCCCTCGCCTGCGGGCTGGCCGTCTCCGCCGGGCAGCTGATCGCCTTCAGGTTCCTCCAGGGCGCGGGAGCCGCCCTGATGGTGCCCCAGGTGCTGAGCATGATCCAGGCGAACTTCACGGGGGCCTCCAGGGCCCGCGCGCTCAGCCTGTACGCCACGGTGATCTCGGGGGCCGCCGTGGTGGGTCAGGTGCTGGGCGGCCTGCTGGTCTCCGCGGACCTGTTCGGCACCTCGTGGCGGCCGGTGTTCCTGGTGAACGTGCCGATCGGGCTCGGCCTGCTCGTGCTGGGCGCGCGGCTGCTGCCGCCCGACGGCCCGTCGCGCCACCGCGCCCTGGACCTGCCCGGCCTGGTCACGCTCTCGCTGACGGTCAGCCTCCTGGTGGTGCCGCTGGTGCTGGGGCACGAGCGGGACTGGCCGCTGTGGGGGTGGGTCGCCATCGCGGCGAGCGTGGCGCTGGCGGGGGTCTTCGTCATGGTCGAGCGGAGGGCCGCCGCGCCGCTGGTGCCCGCGCGGGTGGTCCGGGCGCCGGGGGTGGTCCCGTCGGCGCTGGCGATCTTCGGGGCGATGGCGACCTACGGCGGGTTCCTGCTCACCGTCGCCCTGCACCTGCAGGGGCGGCTGGGAGACAGCCCGCTGGCGGCGGGCCTGGCGTTCGTCCCGGGCGCGGCGGGCTTCGCGATCGCCAGCCTCAACTGGCGCCGCGTCCCCGAACGCCTGCACCGCCGCATGATCATCGCCTCCTTCGGCGTGGCCGGGCTCGGCTACCTGCTCCTGGCGGCGGCGCTGGGCGGCGGGGGGCACGGCCAGCCGCTGCTGACGGTGGCGTTCGCGGTGATCGGGCTGGGGCTCGGCGGGGCGTTCAGCCCGGTGCTCGCGGTGGGGCTGGCCCAGGCCGCCCCCGAGGACGCGCCCGACGTCAGCGGGCTGTTCGTGATGGTGACCCAGCTCGGCCAGGTCGTGGGGGTGGCCACGTTCGGCACGCTCTATCTGGACGGAGGGTCGGTGATAGGCACCGGCGTGGCCCTGGCGGCGACGATCCTGCTCACCGGGGTGTGCGCGCTGCCGCTGCTGCGCCGCTGAGCCCTTCCCGCGGCCCCGTACGGGCTCCCCGTACGGGACCGCGGCCTCGTACGGCGGAGGTCAGATCGTGCGCCGCCAGACGTCGATGGCCAGCACCTGGCGCATGCCCACCGAGAGGTAGAGGTCGAGGGCGGGTGTGCTGTTGTTGGCGTCGACGTGGAGATAGGTGCCGACCCGCCCCCGGCGGGCGTCGTCGGCGAACGCCCCGCGCAGCATGAACCGGCCCAGGCCCCGGCCCCTGAAGGCGGGGAGT
The DNA here is from genome assembly GCF_040295985.1 of Streptosporangium sp. NPDC002524. NCBI lineage: Bacteria > Bacillati > Actinomycetota > Actinomycetes > Streptosporangiales > Streptosporangiaceae > Streptosporangium > Streptosporangium sp. NPDC002524. The sequence goes on from NZ_JBEOWK010000003.1 coordinate 16,142, forward strand.
ACGGCCAGCCTGCGCACGTAGCCGGAGTTCTCGTCGCCGAGGAAGGCGTTGGTGCCCAGCAGCATCGCCACGGGCTCGCCGTCGAGGCGGGCGACCGTCAGCTGCGCCCAGTCGGTGTTGACCGAGGAGTCCAGCTCGGCGTGCCACTCGTCGTAGTCCTTCGGGGTGAACCCGAAGTGGTCGGCGAAACCGGCCTGTTCCACGGCGTGGCCCTGGCGGCGCACCTCCTCGGTGAGCCCGTGGTGCACGGTCATCCCGGCCGGGAGCTCGGGCCGGGGCACCGTCCCCTCGTGGTCGGCGCGGAGCCGGATGAAGCTGGTGGCGGCGGCGAATCCGCGGGCGGCGGCGATGGCGCGCTTGCCGCTGTCCTCCCGGTAGAGGCCGATGTCCACCACGGCCCGGTCGTGGCCGAGCTCGGCGGTGATGCGCCTGGCCCGCTCGGTCACGGTGTCCCAGAGCGGGCCGGTCAGGTCCGGGGTGGCGGGGTGCACGACGACGTCGACGTCGACGTTGTCGCTGCCGCCCTTGCGGCAGGCCCAGGCCCACGCGACCAGCCGCCCGGTCTCGTCGTGGACGAGCCAGCCGTCGGACTCCGTGTCGAAGGAGGAGTCGTTCAGCTGGTCGGCGACGTCGTCCAGGGTCATGTCGGCCTTGCCGATCACCTGGGTGTCGCAGAGCGAGATCAGCTCGTGGATCTCGCGGGCGTCGCCGGCCATCGGCCGCCGGGTGACGTACCCGGCGACGGCGGGGGTGGTTGTCTTCATGTCCCCCAGCGTGGCGGGGACGGCTTGGGGATCGCTGGGTCGGGACTTGGGACCCGCCGCCCGGCCGGGCCCCGGACCCCGATGAACCGGGCGAACGGGCGACCGGGCACCCGGCCCGGAGTCCGGCCGGACGGGCACCGGGACCGGGGTCCGGACCTCGGTCCGATGAGCCGTCCGGCCGCGTACCGGAACCGGGATCCGGGCCCCGAAAACCGATCGGCCCGCGAGCCGGGCACCCGGACCGGGGTCCGGGCCTCGAAAACCGATCGGCTCGCGAACCGAGCCCCCGGACCGGAGTCCGGGGGCTCGGAGCGGTCGGCCGGTCGGGTCAGTCGAGCACCGGGACCGGGGTCTGGGCCTCCTCGGAGGACGACTCGGGCCCGCCGCGCAGCGGGATCTCCTTGATGAAGGCCGCGAGCAGCGGCACCAGGACGGCGAACAGGATCGCCCACCAGAAGACGCCGGAGATGGACTCGGCCAGCGACTCCAGGAAGCCGACCCGCACGTTGGCGGGCAGCTCGTGCAGCGCGGCCGGGTCGAACTGGGCGCCTCCGGAGGCGAGTTGCCCGCCCGCGGCGCCCAGCTTGCTCTCCAGGCTGGAGGTGAGCTGGTTGTTGAAGATCGCGCCGAACAGCGAGACGCCGAACGAGCCGCCGATGGAGCGGAAGAAGGTCGAGGCGCTGCTGGCGACGCCGAGGTCCTTCTGCTCGACGCTGTTCTGGGCGATCAGCATGGTGGTCTGCATCAGGAAGCCCATGCCGAGGCCGAGCACCGCGATGAACACACCCGTCTGCCAGGAGGGGGTGTCGACGCCCATCGTGGAGAGCAGCCACATGCCGAACGCCATGCCCACGCCGCCGAGGATCGGATAGATCTTGTACTTGCCGGTCTGGGTGATGGCGCGGCCGACGAAGAGCGAGACCACCATGGCGGCGCCCATCATCGGGAGCAGCAGCAGGCCGGAGTTGGTGGCGCTCGCCCCCTGGACGGTCTGCTGGAACAGCGGCAGGAAGTTGATCGCGCCGAACATGGCGAAGCCGAGCAGGAAGCCCACGCCCGAGATCAGGCTGAAGTTGCGGTCGCGGAAGACGTTGAGCGGCATGATGGGCTCGGCCACGCGGCGCTCCACCAGGACGAACAGCACCAGCATGACGACGGCGAGCCCCGCCAGGCCGAGGATCTGCCACGATCCCCACGCGTACTCGTTGCCGCCCCAGGTGGTGATCAGGACCAGCGCGGTGATGCCGACCGAGAGCAGGGCCGCGCCCAGCCAGTCGATGCGGTGCTCGGTGCGGAGCTTGGGCAGCTGCAGCTTGACCACGAGCAGGGCCAGGGCGACGAACCCGACGGGCAGGTTCACGTAGAAGGCCCAGCGCCAGTCGAGGTGGTCGGTGATGAACCCGCCGACGAGCGGGCCCGCGATCATGGCGAGGGACATCACGGCGGCCATGATGCCCTGGTACTGGCCGCGCTCGCGGGGCGGGACGAGGTCGCCGATGATCGCCATGGCGTTCACCATCAGGCCTCCGGCCCCCAGGCCCTGGAGCGCGCGGAAGGCGATGAGCTGCGCCATGCCGTTGGAGGGTCCGCCGAGCATCTCGGAGCCGGCCATGCCGCAGAGCGCGGAGCCGACCATGAAGATGACGATGGAGGCGAGGAAGATGCTCTTCCTGCCGTACAGGTCACCGATCTTGCCCCAGATGGGGGTCGAGACGGTGGTGCCGAGCACGTAGGCGGTCACCACCCAGGACAGGTGGGTCAGCCCGCCGAGCTCGCCGACGATGCGGGGCAGCGCGGTGCTGACGATCATGTTGTCGAGCATGGCCAGGACCATCGCGAGCATCAGGCCCGGCAACACCACCATGACCTCGCGACGCCGCGCCGGCGCGGCCGCGGTCTCCTTCACTTTCTTGCCCCCTGTTTTGTGATCTTACTTACTTGCCGACCGGCTAGCGTCGGCTATGCTGGAATTCAAGCCGCTTACTTGCCGGCCGTCAAGTTAATTTCTCGGTAAGGGAACCATGAGGGAACACGCCGACACACGGACGCGCATCCAGGAGATCGCCCTGAAGCTCTTCACCGAGCAGGGCTACGAGGCCACCTCGCTCCGCGAGATCGCGGAGGCCCTCGGCGTGACCAAGGCGGCGCTCTACTACCACTTCAAAACGAAGGACGACATCATCGCCAGCCTGGCGGAGGACCGGGTGCGGGCGATCGAGGGGCTGGTCACCTGGGCCCGAGGCCGGCCGCGCACCGACGAGACGCGCGAGGAGCTGATCCGCCGTTACTCCCACGACCTCTACCGGGGCAGGCACCGCGAGGTCATGCGGTTCTTCGAGCGCAACCAGACCTCGCTCAAGAACCATCCGACGATGGAGAAGACCCGCGAGCGGATGTTCGAGCTGCTGTCCTTCCTCGTCGACCCGGAGGACCCCCTGTCCACCCAGCTGAGGCACTCGATGGCCCTGTTCGCGCTGCACGCCTCGCTGTTCATGCTCAGGGACGACTCGATCACCGACGAGGAGCGCCAGGCCGCCGCCCTGGAGGTCGCGCTCGACCTCGCGCGGCGATGAGCGTCCTCATCGACCCGCCCAACTGGCCGGGTCCGCGCGGCCTGCTCTGGTCACACCTGGTCAGCGACAGCTCGACCGAGGAGCTGCACGCCTTCGCGGAGCTGCTCGGCGTGCCGCGCCGGGCGTTCGACCGCGACCACTACGACGTTCCCGAGACCGTCCACGAGCGGGCCGTCGCGCTGGGCGCCGAGGCCGTGTCCTCGCGCGAGCTCGTCACCCGGCTCATCGCCTCCGGCCTCCGCCGGCGCAAGGTCCACGCCGGGACCGGTAACCCCCGCATGGATCCCGGCGCTCCGGGCATGGCTTCCCTCTGACGACATCACCGCACGTCAACGGAGGAGACGACATGTTGAACGGCAAGACGATCGCGTTCCTCGTGGCTCCGGAGGGCATCGAGCAGGTCGAGCTCACCGAGCCCTGGCAGGCCGTCAAGCAGGCCGGAGGAACGCCCAGGCTCATCTCCACCGAGCGGGGCCGGGTCCAGGGGTTCAACCACCTCGACAGGGCCGACACCTTCCCGGTGGACGCGACGGTCGAGGAGGTCTCCGCCGCCGACTTCGACGGGCTGGTGCTGCCCGGCGGCGTCGCCAACCCCGACTTCCTGCGGACCGTTCCGGAGGCCGTCGGCTTCGCGAAGGGGTTCTTCGACGCGGGCAAGCCGGTCGCGGCCATCTGCCACGCGCCCTGGACCCTGATCGAGGCGGACGTCGTACGCGGCCGCAAGGTCACGTCCTGGCCGAGTCTGCGGACCGACCTGCGCAACGCCGGGGCCACCTGGGAGGACCACGAGGTCGTGATCTGCTCCTCGGGCCCGAACACGCTGATCACCAGCCGCAAGCCCGACGATCTCAAGGCCTTCTGCCAGGCCGCGATGGACGCCTTCTCGGGCTGACGGGCCCGGATCACCGAAACGAAGCGCACCGAAGCGGGGCGGGAGTCTCAGACCCCCGCCCCGCGGTCGTCCCGCACCCGCTCCCGGACCGCACGTCGCCACCGGTCCCTTCTCGTACGGGGGGCGGCGCCGTGAGCCGTGCGCCGCGAAACAGGTACGCCGGTCCGGCACGAGCCACGAGCCGGAGCCGCGAGCCGGAGCCGGACCTGCAAGCCGCGAGCCAGAGCCGAAGCCGAAGCCGCGAGCCGCGAAGAAATCTCCGCACATGCAATCCCCTGTCACGTAGGCGGTATTTTGCCGTCCGTTGCCGTATTCCAGGGACACGATCACCCGACTCCGATTAGGACGGGTCACGCAGGGCAAGGCTTCTACACATCGCTGCGAAAGGAGGGGACTGTGGAGGCCACGATCGCGTTGCGTCTGCCGCGTGACGCCGCGAGTGTTCCCGTGATCAGGCAACTGCTCGACTCCTCGCTCCAGGCCCTGGGCGTGGTGCCGCAGATCCGCGAGGACATCCAGCTCATGCTCTCGGAGGCGTGTTCCAACGTCATCCAGCACGCCACGCCCAGTGACGACTACATGGTCAGCACCGAGCTGTCCAGGGACCGTTGCGTGATCAAGGTGGTGGACGCCGGCAACGGCTTCGACTTCTCGGGGGCCACCTCCCCCTCCCCCACCTCCGAACACGGCCGGGGACTGCTGATCATGCAGGCCCTCGCCGACGACATCCGGTTCGTCAAGAGGCAGGAGCGAGGCTCGATCGTCTGCCTCGAGAAGACCCTGCGCTTCGTCGAGGACGCCCCCGGCCTGTCACTGCTCCTCAACGAGGAACTTGAGCTCAAGGAGGGCGTCCCTGAGATAGTCGGTGACGGTCCACACGTCGGGGACCATCTCCCTGCAGGCGATCACGCCAACGTCAAGTGAGCCGTCGTAGGAGAAGACCGTGATGTTGACGCCGCCGCTGGCGTCGGTCACCACGGAGACGGGGTGGTACGCGAGCAGCCTGGCGCCGCTCACGTAGAGGGGGAGCTGCGGGCCGGGCACGTTGGAGATCACCACGTTGATCGGGCCCGCGCTGCCGGCGAACAGGTTGAAGGCCGCGCGGGAGGCCAGGCCGGTCAGCGCGGAGGGCATCATGTCGCTGAGCTGCTGGAGCCAGCGCGCCGGGGCGAGCGACGAACGGTCCTTGATCAGGCGCATGGCGTCCCGTACCGCGAGCAGCCGTTCCACCGGGTCGGCGATCTGCGTCGCCAGGGTGGTGATCATGATGCTGACCTGGTTGCCCTCGCTCTGGTCGCCGGGGACCCGGAGCGAGAACGGCACCCCCGCGACGAGGGGCTGCTCGGGCAGCGCGTCGTGCTTGAGCAGCCACTGGCGCAGCGCCCCGGCGCACAGGGACATCACCACGTCGTTCACCGTGACGCCGAAGGCGTTCTTGACCAGCTTGACGTCCTCCAGCGGCAGGGTGGTGTAGGCGAACCGCCGGTGCGCGCTGATCCTGCCGCTGAAGGGCGTGCGCGGCACGGTCATGCGGGGCATCGCGGGCACCTCGGCGGCCCCGGACCCGGACAGGTAGGTGGCCAGGTCCCTGGTGAGCCGCGAGACCAGCCCCGCCCCGGGCACCTGGGAGACCAGCGGGATCTCGTCGAGGTGCGGGACGGCGTTGATCAGGAACCGGATCGTGTTGGCCGGGTTGACGACGGCCTTGGCCAGCCCCCTGACGACCATCTCCGTCGCGTCGATCTCCTCCTCGGGCTCGGTCTCGGGCGCCAGCCGGACCTCCTCCGGCTCGGGCGAGGTGTCCAGCAGGCTGGCCAGCACGTCGGCACCGGTGACGCCGTCGACCGCGGCGTGGTGGACCTTCATGTAGAGGGCCGTACGGTCGCCGCGGAGGCCGTGGATCAGGTACATCTCCCAGAGCGGGCGGCGCCGGTCGAGGCGGCGGGCGTGCAGCCTGGCCACCTGCTCGCCCAGCTGCTTGTCACTGCCCGGCCTGGGCAGCGCGATCTCGCGCACGTGGTAGTCGAGGTCGATCCTGGAGTCCTCGGTCCAGTACGGGTGGTCCAGGCCGAGCGGGACGAAGGCGAGCCTCATCCGGAAGGTCGCGGCCAGGTGGAGCCGGTGGGCCAGCAGCGACACCAGGTCGGCGCGCGACAGGTCTCCGGACAGGATGGCGAGCCCGCCGATGTTCGCGACGTTCGTCGAGGTCTCGAAATTCAGGAACTGCGTGTCCACCGCGCTGAGTTGCCGCACCGTCTACCTCCGGGATGTCGTCCTCCCATCCTGCTCCCGTGAGGTCGCCAGAGCCAACGCGGCCAGCCCCAGGAGGACGACCACCGACACGAGGACCAGCGAGAGCGGGATGAGCGTGAGCACGACGACGACGGTCATGATCTCGTTGATCAACTGCAGCACCGGAGAGCTGTGCCCTGATTACCGGGCCGTTACACCGCATTCCAGCGACATAGCTTGAGCGCGAGATGGAGTTCTAACCTGTGGGTTCCGTTCTTGAGGTTGCGGCCGGCCAGCTGCTCGATTCTGGCGAGGCGGTAATAGAGGCTGGTGCGGTGCAGGTGCAGCTGCCTCGCGGTCTCCTGCGCGTCTCCCGCGCTGTCGAGATAGGTCTCCAGGGTGGCGAGGAGCGCCGGGTGCTCACGCAGCGTGTCGAGCGGGCCGCCCGCGCCCGGACGGCCGGTGAGCGGCTCGGCGAGCAGCCGGTAGACGCCGAGGTCCGGCCAGTGGGCGACCGGCCGCAGCGTGCGTTCGGCCGCCGCGGCCCTGGCGGCGGTGAGCGCCTCCTCGTGCGCCCGTACGGCCGACTCCAGCCCCGGGTGCGTCGCGCTGACCCCGGCGCCCACCCGGATCCTGGCGGCGAGCCGCTCCCCCAGCGCGGTCGCGTCCTCGCCGCGGTTCAGCAGCAGCACGGCGTGGCGGTCCAGGATCGTGAAGGCCGGGGGGCGGCGTACCCTGGCCAGCTCGTCGCCGACCGCCTCGCGCAGGCCGTCGGGGTCGCCCCGCAGCGCCAGGATCCGCAGCGGCCCCTCGCCGAGCACGCCCGCCGCGCGCCGCACGCCGATCTCGCCGGTGAGCAGCTGGCTCAGGGTGTGGGAGCTGCCGCCGTCGTCGAGCAGGGCGGCGATCGCGGCGGCGTCGCGCACGGCCCTGTCCCGCTCCTGCGGGCTCAGCGGGCCGTGCCCCTCGATGATCCACAGGTAGCCGACGCGGCGGTCCTGGTGGAGCAGGGGCACGCAGAGCCGGGCCGCCATCCCCAGGCCGGGGTTTCTCGGGACCCGCACCGGATCGCGGGTCGCGGCCACCCCGTGCGCCTCCTGCCAGGCGCTCACCTCCGCGGGGACGGACCGCGAGAGGATGGCCTGGGCCCTGACCTGGTCGACCTCCCCGTGGTGGGCGCTGTGCGCGACGACCCGCCCCTCCAGGTCGTCCACGGACATGCCCCTGCCGATCGCCACGGCCAGCGATTCGAGCAGATCCTGGACGTCATCCGCTATCACGGTCCAATCCTACAGATGTAGGAAGTATCTCCGGCGGCGGAACGATGACTCGATCTGGTGTGAGCCGTAGCGTCGCACTTATTCATTTCGGGGAGTCCGTCTCGCGAGGGGCGGGAAATCCGCCTCGCGAGGGGCGGGGAGTCCGTCTCGTGAGGGGCGGGGAGTCCGTCTCGTGAGAGCCGTCCGATCGCCCGGTGAAAGGAGCCTCGTGGAGGAGCGCAGCCGCGTCGCCCCGTGGGCGCCTCCGAGGGCACAGCTGCGCCTGGCCGAGCTCGAGGCCGAGGTGAACGGGCTGGGGCTCGACGCGGTCACCCGGCTGGTCGACGCGGTGCTGGCCGAGCACCGCGGCCGCCTCGACGAGGACGGCGTGGTGCTGTACGCGGGCACCAACACGATGAGCGCGCGTGCCAGGGCCGCGCACGAGATCTCCCTGGGCTGCCGCCCGTCGATGGGCTGGCCCGGGGAGAAGTACCAGACCGGCCTGGACGAGCTGGACGTGCTGGAGGTGCTCGCCCCGCTCCAGGTCGCGGCGCTGATGGGCGGCGAGTTCGCCGAGGTGCGGCTGCAGAGCGCGACCCTGGCCAACCTCGCCTGCTACAGCGCGTTCACCCGGCCCGGCGACACGATCGCGGTGCTGCCGGAGACCGCCGGGGGCCACGCCAGCCACCACGCCCAGGGCGCCGCCGGGATCCGGGGCCTGCGGGTGGCCGAGCTGCCCTACGACGCCGAACGGCTCGACGTCGACCACGCGGCCCTGCCGGGCTTCCTGCGCGAGCACCGGCCCGCGCTGGTGGTGATCGGCGCGAGCCTGATGCTGTTCCCGTACGACGTCGCGGAGGTGCGGGCGGCGTGCGACGAGGTGGGGGCCCTGCTGGTCTACGACGCCTCGCACGTGGCCGGGCTGATCGCGGGCGGCCGGTTCCAGCGGCCGCTGGCCGAGGGCGCGCACCTGGTGACCATGTCCACCTACACCTCCTTCGGCGGCCCGCCGGGGGCGGCCGTCGTGACCCGCGACGAGGACCTCGCCCGCCAGGTGGCGGCGGCCGCCTATCCCGGCCTGACCGCCAACTACGACGCCTCACGGCTGGCACCGCTGGTCCTGGCCGCCGCCGAGCACGCCGCGGAGGGTTCCGGGTACGCCGACCGCTGCGCCGCCAACGCCGGGGCGATGGCCAGGGCGCTGGACGGCGAGGGTTTCACCATGGCCGCCGCCCACCTGGGCTGGACCGCCTCGCACCACGTGGCGGTGGACGTCACCGCGTTCGGCGGCGGGGACGAGGCCGCCCGTCTGCTGGCCGAGGGCGGCGTCTATCTCAGCGGCGTCCACCTGCCGGGGCAGCCTTCCGGCGAGCCCATGCGGGGCCTGCGGATCGGCACCCAGGAGGTGACCCGCAGAGGCTTCGGCCCGGAGACCATGGGCGAGGTGGCGGTCCTGATGCGCCGCCTGCTCATCGACCGCCAGGCTCCCGCCGCGGTCTACCGGGACGCGGTGGCCCTGCGCCGCACCACCCCATGATCACGGACCGGCCCGCTCGACCCCCGGGGGCCCGCCCCCAGGCGGGCCGGTCCGCCCATCGCCACTCCCCCTGAACTCCCCCTGACAGGCGGGCCGGCCCGCGTCCCCCCTGGCGGACCGGTCCGTCGCCTTCCGCCCCACCCGCGCGCGTCCCCTTCGTCCGGACGGGTCACCTCCCCGCCCGGCGGGAGGGACGCGCGTGGGTGGCGGCCGGAGCCTGCGGGAAGGACGCGCGCGGGTGGCGGCCGGAGCCTGCGGGAAGGACGCGCGTGGGTCGGCGGCCGGAGCCTCGGGAAACGTACGGGTGCGGCCGGGACCGGGTCAGACCGCGCGGTGGTACTGGTCGGGCCAGCGGGCCGCGGCGCCGAGCTCGCGGGCGGCGAGGTTCGGCCAGTAGGGGTTGCGCAGCAGCTCTCGGCCGAGCAGGACGGCGTCGGCCTGACCCGAGGCGATGATCTCCTCGGCCTGCCCGGGCCGGGTGATCTCCCCGACCGCGCCCACCGGCAGGTCGGTCTCGGCCTTCACCCTGGCCGCGTACGGCACCTGGTAGCCGGGGCCCATGGGGATGCGCGCCTTGGCGACGTTGCCGCCGGTCGAGGCGTCGAGCAGGTCGACGCCGTGGGCGAGCAGGTCCTTGGCGAAGCGGACGGTGTCGTCCGCGCCCCAGCCCTCGCGGTCGTCGGCGGGGTCCTCCGCCAGCCAGTCGGTGGCCGAGATCCGGAAGAAGAGGGGAAGCTCGTCCGGCCAGACCGCGCGGACCGCGTCGACGACCCGGAGCGCGAACCGGGTGCGGTTCTCGTACGAGCCGCCGTACTCGTCGGTGCGGCGGTTGCTGAAGGGCGACAGGAACTCGGCGATCAGGTAGCCGTGCGCGCCGTGGATCTCGGCCACCTGGAAGCCCGCGGCCAGCGCCCGCCGGGCCGAGGCGGCGAAGTCGTCCACGATCCGGTCGATGTCTCCGGCGCCCAGCTCCGTGGGGGTGGAGTGGCCGTCGCTGAAGGGGATCGGGCTCGGCGCGACCGGCTGCCAGCCGTGCTCGCCGGGGCCGGTGGGCGCGCCGCCCAGCCAGGGGCTGCGGGTGGAGGCCTTGCGCCCCGCGTGCGCGAGCTGGATGCCGGGCACGGCGCCGTGCTCCAGCAGGAAGCGGGTGATGCGGGCGAACGCCTCCTGCTGGCGGTCGTTCCAGAGCCCGAGGTCGGCCGGGCTGATGCGTCCCTCCGGCGCCACCGCGGTGGCCTCGGTCAGGATGAGCCCGGCGCCGCCCACCGCGCGGGCGGCCAGGTGGGACAGGTGCCAGTCGGTCGGCACCCCCCGCTCCGGCCCCTCCTCCGCCGCGGAGTACTGGCACATCGGAGCCATCCAGACCCGGTTGGGGATGGTGACGGACCTCAACGTCAGGGGCTCGAACAGGGCGCTCACGGCCGTACTCCTTCGCGGGAGGGATCTCGGGGGCGGCGCCCCGGCTTCACAATTAATACGATAGTCTACGTACTACGACAGATGTCAAACTACGATTGCTTTCGTACAATCGAGGAGATCCACAGGAGGGAGTCACCGTGCCGACCGCGTCCGTCAGGGCTCTGGAGCACCCCACGTGCGAGGAGATCCGGCTGGAGGGCGTGCTGCACGCGCTGTCCGACCCGATGCGCCTCCAGATCGTGCGCTTCCTGTGGCGGCTGGGCGAGGACGAGGAGGCCCCCTGCTCGGCGATCGAGCTGGTGGTCGCCAAGTCGACCACCACCCATCACTTCCGGGTGCTGCGCGAGGCGGGCGTGATCAACCAGGTCTACCGGGGCACGGCCAAGATGAACGCGCTGCGCCGGCGTGACCTCGACACGCTCTTCCCGGGGCTCCTCGGCACCGTCCTGGCCGCCGACGCGATCCAGTGCGAGCGCGACGGCTGACCACGGGCGCGCCGCCGGCGGGCGATGAGTGACGAGCGATGAGCGGCGACCGGGCCGCGTGATCCGGGGATCGGGCCGGATGGTTCCGGAGTGATCCGGCGGTCGAGCCGGACTGTTTTGGCGTGATCCGGAAATCGGGCCGGGTGGTTCCGGCGGCTCGGCCGGACGGCTCCAAGGTGATCCGGCAGTCGAGCCGGGCGGTGCCAGCGTGATCCGGGGATCAGGCCGAGCGGCTTCGGGGCGAGCCGGACTGTTTTAGCGTGCTCCGGGGATCGGGCCGGGTGGCTTCTGGGTTGTCCGCCGATCGGGCCGGGGATTCCGGTGGAGATGATCGGACGGGGCGGACCGCGAGAGCCGCGAGACGGAGTACCGTCCTGTCATGTGCCGGAGTATCAAGACCCTTCGTGAGCCCTACGCCAGCGACGTGACCGACGACGACGTGCGAGCCGCCGCGCTCCAGTACGTCCGCAAGGTGTCGGGATTCCGCTCGCCGTCGACGCGCAACGCCGAGGCCTTCGAGCGGGCCGTCGAGGCCGTGGCCGCCGCGACCCAGACCCTGCTGGACGATCTCAAACTGAAGCACGTCTCCCGGGACTGACCCCGGGCGGGCGGAGGCGGTGGAGGAAGGCGACGGGGACGGCCGCACCGGCGGCCGGACCCGCCGGGCCCGGTCTCACCGGGCCCGGTCCAGCCCCTGGACGGTGGTCTCGCCGGACGCGGGCCCGTCTCCGGACGGTGGCCACGCCGGGCGCCGGTCCCGTCCCGGGGCGGCGGTCAGCCGCGCGTGTTCGAGGAGCGGAAGAGCCTGCTCACGAACATGACCACCACGCCCACCAATCCGATGATCAGCGCCCACTTGAGGAGCGTGAAGAGGAAGCCCAGAACCGAGCCCAGCAGGAGGAAGCCGATCACCACGGCCGCCACGATCAGAAGAATTCGTCCCATGCACTCCACGCTAGGCCCCCGCCGGGCCCGGCGGCAGGCCGGAGCCCCGATGTCAGGGACAAGCCAGGGTTCTCCCTCATGACCCCCATGACCTCTGCGACCCCATGACCTCCCCGCCGTCCGGGGACCGGGGACCAGGGACCGGCAGCCGGGGACCGGGGCGGCTTTCCGCGAGCACGCCTTCGCGGGGCCGTGAGGGCTCCGGGATCACGGCGAGGGCGGGCCGCCGACGAGCCCGCCCTCGTAGGCCGCGATGACGAGCTGGGCCCGGTCGCGGGCGGGCAGCTTGGCCAGGAGGCGGCCGATGTGGGTCTTGACCGTGCCGACGGTGAGGTGAAGGTGCCCCGCGATCTCGGAGTTGGACATTCCCCTGCCGACGAGGGCGAGCACCTCGCACTCGCGCTGGGTGATGTTGCCCAGGGCCCGCCGGGCCGGGGCCGGGCGGGGACGCAGCAGGAACTCGGCGATGAGCCGACGGGTGACGGTGGGCGCGAGCAGCGCCTCTCCCGAGGCGACGACCCGGACGGCGGCCAGGAGCTCGGCCGCCGTCGCGCTCTTGACGAGGAACCCGCTGGCACCGGCCTGGAGCGACGCGTACACGTATTCGTCCTGGTCGAACGTGGTGAGGATCAGCACGCGGACGCCGGCGCCGGCCGGGTCGGCGCAGATGAGCCTGGTCGCCTCGATGCCGTCCATGTCCGGCATCCGCACGTCCATGAGGACGACGTCCGGCCGGTGCCGGCGGGCCAGGAGCACGGCTTCGGCGCCGGTGCCCGCCTCGCCCACGGTGACGAGCCCCGGCGCGGTGTCGATGAGGACCTTGAGGCTGTCGCGCAACAGGACCTCGTCCTCGGCGAGCAGGACTCGGACGGGCGGGGGCGGATCGCGCGGAGGCGGGTCTTGCCGGAGCGGATCGTGCCGGGGCGGATCGCGCGGAGGCGGATCGCGCGGGAGCGGATCGTGCCGGGGCGGATCGTGCGGAGGCGGATCATGCCGGGGCGGATCGTGCGGGGTGGGGGCGGTGGTCATGTCACGGTGCCGTTCGGGTCGTAGGGCAGCCGGGCCGCCACGCGGAAACCTCCCTCGGGCCGGGGCTCCGCGCTGAACGCGCCTCCGTACATCCTGGCCCGTTCGCGCATGCCGACCAGGCCGTGCCCGCCGGTCCCGCCGGTCCCGCCGGTCCCGCCGTGTGCGCCCTGGACCGCCCGCGGCGGCCGGCCGTGGCGGGGGCCGTCGTCGACGACCTCGATCACGGCCGCCCGCCCGTCGACGTCCACGGTGACCGAGCAACGGGTGGGCCCCGCGTGCGTGATGACGTTGGTCAGGGCCTGTTGCACGATCCGGTACACCGACAACGCGACCGCGGGAGGCGGCTCGGCCTCCTCGCGGACGATCAGATCCACCTCGACCCCGGCCGAGCGGGCTCCGGCGGCCAGCTCGGGCAGGCCCGCCATGCCGGGGGCGGGCAGGTGGGCCTCCTGCGGGTCGCCGTCGGACCGCAGCAGGCCGAGCACCCGGTGGATCTCGGCGAGCGTGCTACGGCTGGTCCGCTCGATGACGGCCAGCGCGGCGCGTACCTCCTGCGGGCGGGCGTCGGCGACGTGGTTGGCCACGGTGGCCTTGACGGCGATCAGGCTCATGCTGTGGCCGATCACATCGTGCAGTTCCCTGGCGATGCGCCTGCGTTCGTCGGCCACCGCGGCCTCGGCGAGGCGGGCGGTCGTGTCCCGCTTCCAGCGCACGAGCGTCCCGGTGAACCATCCCGCGGCCAGTAGCACGCAGGTCGCCCCGATCTCGACCGGCCAGTACGGCGGCAGCTCGCTCTTCCACCCCGCAGGCGGGAGGCCGGGGAACACCCGGGCGTAGAAGACCAGGATCGCGGCCACCGCGGCGGACGCGCACGCCGCCAGGCACGCCGCCGACCACGCGGCCGGGACGACGGTGGCCACCAGGTACAGCACGAGGACGGTCGGCACGAACGACAGCCAGATCATGCCCGCCGCGACGGCACCGGCCACGGTGGCCAGCACGCCCGCGGCGCACGCCAGGGCGAGCACGGCCCGCGGCCGGCGGCGGCGCACCGCGATCGGGAGGCTCACGACGGCCGCCACCGGCCAGGCCGACCAGAGGGGCCACCACGACGACGGTCCCGGCGGGTCGACGATGGCGTACCCGACGGTGAGCGCCACGACGACCGCCGCCACCGCGTCGACGACGTCCTTCCCGCCGAATCGCCACCACGCCCGGTCCATGAGGGGAAACTACCGCCTCACCGGATCGTCCGGCGTCTGCCCACGGTAGGACATCCGCCGTCCGCCGCGGGTCGTACCACCGGCTCACGCGGCCGCGCCAGGATGCGACCCCGGCCTGACGCGCCCGCGCCGCGCCTCCCGTCACCATGCTGATGCGCCCGGCACGACCGAGCCGGGACGCACCACAACGACACCGACACGAGGGGCGGGAAACCGTGAATGTCGAGCTTCGCGGGCGAATCACCCGATGGCGACAGGCCGACGCGGACCGGCGCGCCGCCAGCGCCGCGGCCAACCTGGACCGGCAGCCTGCGTTTCCCGGACGATGGGTGAGCGCCGTCTCGCTGATCGGCGGCCCCGTTCTGATCATGGCCGGGACTCTCCTGCGCTCCCCGTTCTACTACTTCGTCCCTTACCAGCTCACCGCCTACACCCGGCATCCCGCCCTCGTCACCGCCGCCTACGTCTGTTTCGCCTGCGGGTTCGTGCTGCTGTGGCCGGCGATCATGACGCTGGCGCAGAGGATCGCCGCCACGCACCCGCTGTGGGGGATCTGGGGCGGCTGCCTGGTGATCGTCGGCCTGTTCACCCGGACCTTCCAGTTCGGCACCGACCACCTGGCCTTCCACCTGACCGACACCCTCGGCCTGCGGACCATGCTTACCGGCATCGACGGCTACTACCTGGCGTGGCGGGACACGATCTGGCACCCGTTCAGGTCCATGTCGGGGCCCGCGTTCTTCGGCTGGGTCGTGCTGGCCGTCGGCGCCTACCGCTCCGGCGCCCTGGGGCTGGGCCGTTCGATCGCGCTCGGCCTGATGTCGGCGCTCGCGCTCGGGACGCTCAAGGGCACCGAACCGCAGTCCTTCATCGCCGTGGGCGGCCTCTGCGTCGCCCTCGTCCCCCTGGGTGTCGCCCTGCTGCGCGGCGGCCCCCCGCCGACCAGGCGCGCCGTGATCTGGGTCGCCGTCCTCATCTGCGTGCACGTCCTCATGACGGCCTACGGCCCGAGGGGGTGACGGCACCCCCGGCGTTCCGGCCGTACGTCCCCTATGACGGGTTCCGTTCCGGTTGAGGACGGCGGGCGGATTCTGTCGGTCTCCGGTGCCAAGATCTTCCCGATCTGTCAGCCGAAGAGAATCGGAATCCCCGTGAGCGACTACGACTGGATCGACGACGACGCGTTCTGCGTGACCTTCGTCCGCGGCCTCACCCCGCGCGAGGCTCTCGCCCGCTTCGACGTCGAGGTGTTCGACGGCGACGACGAGGAGGGGGACTTCGACGAGGGTCTCGTCTCCGCCCGTCCCGCCGAGGGCGGGACCATCCTCTGCGAGTGGAACGGCTTCGCGGGGACGCTGCCCGAGGTCCTGTCCCGGCTCTCCTCGGGGACGGTGACGGCGAGCGTCTTCCGCAACGTCAACATGCTCTCGCGCTTCGTCCACTACGCCGACGGGAAGGAGGTCCTCGACTTCGAGTGGATGTTCCCCGGCGACGACGACGGCGGCCCGTACCTCGCCGAGCGGACCGAGCTCGGGCTGGTCGGCGAGGAGTCCGCGGGGGACCTTCCGGAGGCGCTGAAGCTGGCCGAGCGCGTCACCGGCGTGCGGCCGGACGCTTCGAGCGAGACCGTGACGGCCCACTGCGTGTTCGAGCACTACTGACCCGGCGGGATCCGCGGGAGCCGCGAGATCCGCAGGAACCACGAGGTCGGCGGGGTCGGCGGGGTCGGCGGGGTCGGCGGGCCGCGCACGCCCGGATACGGGCCCCCGGCCAGGGAGAGGACCGGGGGCCGCGCCTTCCCCGAGGGGTCGTGCCCTCCGGGAAGGCCGGGCTGGGAAGGCCGGGCCGGGAAGGCCGGGCTGGGAAGGCCGGGCCGGGAAGGCCGGGCTGGGAAGGCCGGGCCGGGAAGGCCGGCTCCGTTCCCGCCCGGGGCCGGGAACGGAGCCTCGGGAGCCCCTGGCGGGCGGAGGGCTCAGCGAAGGGCAGAGGGCTCAGCGGAGGGCGGAGCGCCCGCCGACGACCGGGAGGGTGACCGAGCTGGAGCCCGGCTCGACCGAGACGCCGGTGCCCGGGGGCAGGCGCAGGGTGAAGTCGCGGTCGGTGGAGATGAGCACGACGCCGATCCGGTGACCGGCCTTGACGACGTAGTCGTTCGGCTGGAGGTCGAAGCGGAAGTCGTAGAAGCGGCCCTCGCGCAGGAGCTCGGTCTTGGCGGCCGAGTCGCGGTTGCGGACGTCGAGCCAGCCCCTTGTGATGATCTTGTAGGGGGCGGTCACCGTGACGTGCTCGGCCAGCCGGGCGCAGCCGGTGTCACCGGGCACGCCCTGGCCGTAGCAGACCTGGGTGTCGCCGTAGAGGACGTCGCCGTACGCGCGGGCGTCGGTGCCGTAGTCGACGAGCAGCGCCGTCAGGTACGGCGAGCGCCCGCCCTTGAACGCGGCGCTCACCGCGATCTTGGGGGTGCCGGACAGCCGCGCGTCGCGGGACAGCGGGTCCGACAGGTAGGCGAGGCGGTTGGGGTCCGTGGCCTCGGCGTTCTCGGCGAGCTGCTCGGCGGTGCGGGCGCTCTGGTCGACGAAGGACTCGACGGGGCGGTCCCGGGGGCGGTCCTCGCTCAGGGTGCCGTTGCGGCCGTCCTTGCCGGCGCCCAGGTGGAGCCGCGCGTCACGGGTGCCGGGCAGCGGCCAGGAGGCGTGCTGGGCCCACTGTCCCGGGCCCGACTCCACGTCGGCCTGCGGCTCGTCCATGATGCCGTTGCGCAGGCCGTACAGGTGGAAGTCGAACCAGCGGTGGAGCTGGCGCAGCCACTCGGCGTTGCGCCCGGAGTAGGAGAACGGGTTGAAGTGCGCGCCCTGGTGCAGCCAGATCTTGCGGGGCACGTCGCGCTTGGCGAGGGCGTCCCACCACTGGACGGCCTGCTTGGTCTTGACGTTCCAGTCGTTGAGGCCGTGCACCAGGAAGACGGCGGCGCGGACCTTGCGCACGTCGTTGAGATAGTTGCGCTGGTCCCAGAACTTGGAGTAGTCGCCGGTGACCCGGTCCTGGTCCTGCTCTATCTGATCCATCAGCGCGCCGCAGGCCTGCGTGGCGTTCTCCCGGGTCAGGACGTAGCGGGCGAGCACGTCGGCGTCCTCACCCTGGTAGCCGCCGGGCGCCAGCACCCCGCCGTTGGCGCGGTAGTAGTCGTACCAGGAGGAGATGGCCGCGATCGGCACGATCGCCTTGAGGCCCTCGACCCCGGTCGCGGCGACGGCGTTGGGCAGCGTGCCGTTGTAGGAGACGCCGATCATGCCGACGTTCCCGGTGGACCAGCCCGCCTTGATCTCGTTCCCGGCCGCGTCGAACCCGCGGGCGCGGCCGTTGAGCCAGTCGATCGCGGCCTTGGGGCCCGCGGTCTCGTTGTCCAGGCCGGTCGTGGGGCAGCCGGTCGCCCGTCCCGAGCCGAGGTTCTCCACCAGCGCGATCGCGTAGCCGCGCGGCACGAAGTAGTTGTCGTAGTAGCCGCGGAAGGGCGGCGCGGCCGCGCGGTTCACGTCGGAACCGTCGACGCCGAACATCTCGTCGCGCAGGTCGTTGAACTTGTTGCGCCGGTACTCCATGCCCGCCGGGTCGGAGCCGTCGAGGTCGACGACGTGGTTGGCCACGTCGTTGCCGCCCGCGTAGTAGGGGCTGGCCTCCATGATGACCGGGACCTTCAGCCCCGAGGCGGTCTCCTTGGGGCGCATGATGTCGACGGCGACCCGGTCGGGGCGTCCGTCGGCGTCGCTGTCGACCCCGGCGACCTCGACGAACACGGTCTCGGTGAGGGCGTCGGCGCGTGAGTAGACCGGCTGGGTCTCGCCGTTCTCGATCGGGGGGGCCGCGGATCGCGCGGTGGCGGCGGGCAGCGCGCCGGTGGGCAGCACACCGGCGGGAAGCAGGGCGGCCGGCAGTACGCCGCTTGGCAGGGTGACCGCCAGTGCGACGATGGCCGTCTTCCATCTGTTCATCGAGGAAAGCTCCCAGAGGGTCGCTGAAAAACTGACAACTCCGGTCAATCTCCTGCGAAGCAATCTTGACCTGCAAGATCGAAGATATAACGAATAAGCGGCTATCTCGCGTTACGCGCGAGTTCCAGCGCGTATTCGGGGAACCAGTCGCCCGCGCGGGGCTCTCCCCGGTGGCACTCGCCGTCCGATTCGCCGGGCCGTTTGATCCACAGGAAGGCGTCGATCCGCTCGTCGCCGGTCTCGGTGGTCGGCGCCGCGCCGAGCGCGCGGCCCTTGGGGTTGCACCACGCGTCGTCGCCCTGCGCGTCGCGGACGGGGCCGTTGCCGTTGCGCGAGGTGTCGAGGACGTAGTGGGCCCCGCCGATCGCGTCCGAGAGCCGTTTCGCGACGGCGACGCTCTCCTCGACGGTGAAGAAGTTGCTGACGTTGAAGGCGAAGCCGTCGGCCTGGGGCACCCCGGCCCTGCGCATGGGTTCGGCCCACTCGCCCGGGTCCTTGATCCAGCCGGCGTTCCCCGCGTCGACGTAGACCTTGGCGGCGGGCTGCCTCTTCAGTGTCTCCACCGCGTTCCTGAGCAGGTCGAGGCGCTCGCCCGCCTGTCCGCCCTGGGTGCAGTTGTCCAGGATGTGGGCGAGCGCGTCGGGCTCGACGACGACCAGGGCGGGCCGGTCGCCGATGCCCTCGGCGAACCGGCCGATCCAGGAGCGGTACTCCTCCGCGCCGGAGGCGCCGCCCGCGGAGAACTGCCCGCAGTCGCGGTTGGGGATGTGGTACGCCACCAGGACCGGGACCCGGCCCGCCTGCTTGGCCTTGGTGGTGATGTCGGCGACCCTGTCCCTCGGGTCCTGGTCGCCGATCCAGATCGCGTTGGGCCGGTCGGCGATCTTACGGATCAGCCCGGCCTCCTCGGCCCTGCCCTCCCCTTCGAGCTTGCGGACCTCCTGGGCGGCGGCGCCGTCGGGGTCGACGTAGAAGCCGCTCGCGTCCGCGGGCGCGGTGGTGCCGGGGGCGGCGCTCCCCGAGCCGGCGGGCGCGGGGTCGCCGGTGCAGGCCGCCGTCGCGAGAGCGAGAGCCAGCGCGGCTGCGAGGCCGTACCTGTTCATCGAGTACCTCCGGCGTGGGGACCCGGGGCGTGGCCCTGGGAAGCAGAAGTGGGAGGGCTGGTACTGGGAGGGGTGGGGCTGAGAGGACTGGTACTGGGAGGGCTGGGTCTGGTGCCGGGAGGGCTGGTGCCGGGAGCGCGCCGTACGCCGCGGGGGTCCGAGGGGGGCGTGTCGGCCTCTCCCCGGATGTGGACCCAGCGGGCCGGGGACGGCGTTCCCCGCTCGGTGACCCCGAACAGCATGTACCACCCCGGGGGCACCAGGGCTGGATTGGAGGGTATCTCGGCGATGATCCCGGTTTTCACCCGGGTGAAGTCCAGCCTGATCGAGCGCTGCTCCACGTCGGTGACGTGGGTGACGGCGCTCGGGCGCATCAGCCGTACGTGGTGGATGCGCGCGGCGTCGGGGGTCTGGAACCCGGCCCTGCGGCCCAGGAACACGCTCTCGCGCCCGCCGGTGAACACCGGCGCCTTCTCGCCGTTGTGCAGGTAGGTCGGCGTGTAGATCTCGATGCGCTGGTCGAAGGTACCCGGGAGCGAGCCCGCCTTGTCGCCGAAGAGCGGGTCGGAGCCCATGCCGAGCACCCGGCCGTCGGGCAGCAGGAGACCCTCGGCGTGGTAGTTGCGGCCGACGGCGGGCGCCGCGGCCTCGTGGAAGCTGTTGCTCTCCGGGCGGTAGACCTCCGCGCGCAGGACGTCGCTGGCGCCGCGCCCCCGGTAGTCGCTGGAGCCGTTGAAGGAGAACACGGTGTCGTCGGGCAGCAGCACGGCGTTCGGGTAGCGCACCGGGTCGGACAGGTCGGGGCCCCTGACGTAGCGGGGGCTCGCCTCGGTGAGGTCGACGATGGCGGTCCTGGCGGTGGCGTTGGGCAGGCCCGGCTGGCGTTCCCCGACCGGCCCGCCGCCCATCACCATGACCCGCTGGTCCTGCGCGGGCGGCAGCAGCACGGAGGCGCCGGTCTCGTTCAGCTCCGGCTGGGGCAGCCCGGGTACGGGGGTGAACGCCTCCATCTCGTCGGGCGCCACGCCGCCGACGCCGCCCGCCGTCTTCACCGGCCGGTCGGTGTCGCGGCGGTAGTCCCAGATGCCGGGGGGACGCAGCGCGAGCTGGCCGGGGCCGTACCCGGCGCTCATGCCGGAGAAGAAGAGGGTGTCGTCCTCCAGCAGGAACAGCGCGGGGTAGGTGGGGAAGAACCGCTTGGGACCGGGCCGCCAGGTCTTGGTCCTCGGGTCGTAGATCTCGTTGTCCCTGGTGATCTGTCCCACGACGTCGAGGCCGGAGACGGTCATCACCCTGCCGTCGGGCAGCCCGGTCATGGTCGGGTACCAGCGTCCCTCGGCCATGTCCTGGACCTTGGTGTAGCGCTCGGTGACGGGGTCGAACTCGTAGGCGTCCCTGATGCCCTGGAAGTCCTGCTTGTCCAGCGTCATGCTGCCGCCCATGGCGTACAGGTCGCGCTTCTCCCGGCCCTTGAGTCCCTGGATCTCGAACTTGACGGAACCGGCCGCCGCGGTGAGCAGGCCCGCCGAGCCCTCGGTGACGGCCTCGGCGAACACCTTGGTCTGGCTGGGCCGGATCCGCACCTTCCCCGGTACGCCGGTCTCGGCCTTGCGCGCGGGCGGCACGCTGACGTGGGCGAGGGTGCGGTAGACCTGTCCGCCGGGGGCGGTCAGCAGCGTGCCGGGGTGGAACTCCCTGGGCTTGGCGTCGGGGTCCTCGTTCTTGATGACCAGGGCGCCCGCGGCCCGCTTGACCTTGGCCTTCAGCACCTCGAAGCGGCCCGTGCCGCCCGCGATGAGGAGCTTGCCGTCGGGCAGAACCACGTGCCCGGCGCAGAAGAAGTCGACGGGCGTGTCGATCAGCTTGAACTCGTCCGGCCTGCCGGGCTTCGCCGGGTCCCACAGCACGGTCTTGAAGGTGCCCTTGTCGAAGTTGGCGGCGTTGTTGCCGGATCCGGCGACGATGAGCACCTTGCCGGTGTGCAGCAGCGCGGCGTGGATCGCGTTGACCTTGAACTTCTCCGGGACGTCGAGGAAGGTCCAGTGGCCGTGGGTGGCCTTGTAGTCGTCGCGGTTGATGCTGTAGTCGCGCCACTTCTCGGTGGCGAAGCCCGCGACGGCGGGCAGGTTGATCGCGAGGACCGCGGTCACCACCGCGACCCCGACCAGGTGCTTGCGCAGGCGGCTCACGGCTCGTCACCGACCGCTCGCAGGCCGGCCTTGACCGACCGCAGGTTCCAGGCCCAGGTGGTGAGCGGCCCGAGGCAGATGACCAGGGCGAGGATCCCCCACAGGGTCATGACCAGGTGGATGTGGCCGGTCCAGAAGACGGTGAGCAGCAGGCCGCCGCCGAAGATCGCCGCCCACCACAGGTGGATGCGGAACGTGGCGATCTGGTCGGGGCTGGCCGAGTCGCCCTTGGGGGTGACGACGAACTTGCTGGGCCTGCGCAGCGCGGCGCCGATCAGCGAGGTGACGTAGATGGGCGCCGACAGCGCCGACATGACCATCCCTGCCACCCCCGAGGAGCCCTCCGGCTCGTGCGGGCTGACGTTGTGCCGCCGGTTCCAGGTGTAGAGCATGACCTGCAGCAGCGCCGCGTCGCCGTACAGCATGAGCCACATGTCCATCGGCACGGTCACGCCGGAGCCCCCGACGGCCATGAACAGGGTGGCGCTGATCCCGGCCAGCAGCCAGTTGAGCGCGGACATCGGGTAGAAGGTCACCATCAGGGTGTAGTTGAAGAACCGTCCGGGCGAGAGCTTCGGCGCGGCCCTCCAGAACTGGGTGAGCAGCGTCTCGTAGGTGCCCCGGCTCCAGCGCAGCTGCTGGGTGAAGAAGTCGGTCCACGACGACGGCCCCTCCCCCACGGCCAGCACGTCGGGGGTGTAGACCGACATCCAGCGCTGCCCGGTCTCCGGGTCGCGGGAGCGGTGGAACTCGATGCCGGTGGCCATGTCCTCGGTGATCGAGTCGTACAGGCCGCCGATCTGCTTGAGGGCGCGGATGCGCACGGCGTTGTTGGTGCCGACGAACATCGGCGCGCCGTACAGGTTGCCCGCGCGCTGGATCAGCGAGTGGAACAGGAACTGCTGGCTCTCGGCGGCCTTGGTGACCCCGGCGTCGTAGTTGCCGTAGACCTGGGGGCCGACGACGAAGGCCACCCTCGGGTCGCGGAAGTAGCCGAGCATGCGCTCGCAGAACTCCGGGAGCGGCACGTGGTCGGTGTCGACCGAGACGAAGAAGTCGTAGTCGTCGCCGTGGGCGTCCAGCCAGCTGTTGTAGTTGCCGTGCTTGGTCTTGGCCCGGAAGCTGCCCTTGGGCTGGTTCCACTCGGGCACGCCCTTGCGGCTGAAGTGGTGGGCGCCCAGCCAGTCGCAGAGCTCGTGGATGTCGGGGTCGTCGCCCTCGTCCAGCAGCCAGACGTCGAACACGCCGTCGTGGCGGATCTTCAGCGCGGCGGCCAGGGTCTCCCTGACCATCTCCAGCGGCTCCTTGCCGGGTACGCAGGTGGTGATGAAGGCCACCCGGGTGCCGGGTTCGGGCGCGACCGGGACCGGGTCCCTCGCCGCCAGCATGGCGTGCACGTTGGAGACCACGCTGACCAGCCGGAAGACCTCGATGAGGGCGATCGCGACGAGCATGATCCGGTCGGCCACCGGCAGGTACCACGGGATCGTGCCGTAGGGGTCGGGCCGGACGGTCCAGTGCTCGGGCAGCAGCAGCCAGACCATCAGGGTGAACTCCACGAGAAGCGCCGCGACCATCAGCAGCACCGCCCGCACCCGGTGTGGCTCGGTGGCCAGCAGGGAGCGGTAGCTCACGCGGTAGGGCACCCCGGGTTCCGGTTCGGTCACGGGCCCGGCGAGCCTGCTGAACCTCTCGTAGTTGTAGGGAGCGTTCTTCGCGGCTCCGGCGGGGGCGCTCATCGTTCCAGCGACCTCGGAGCACGCGAAAGCAAGCCCAGCACTGTTCCCCCAGGTAGATCGCGTAGGCCGCTCCCCGTCAAGGCGAGGTCACCCGCGGCCCGCGTGGTGATAAATCGTCACACATCATATTCGGATCAGTAAGCAAGATCTCCCCAACCCGGAGGATGTGCGGAACATTTCACACGGCTTGTTAGTTTAAGTTTCAACAACCGAGGTGAGAGGACCACCAGGCATGAACGTCGACATCCGCAGGTCGGGCGAACGTCCGGCTACCAAGATCCAGTGGCTGGACTCGAAGCACTCCTTCTCCTTCGGCCGCCACCAGGACCCCGGCAACACCCACCACGGCGTGCTGCTTGTCAACAACGACGACATCGTCAAGCCCGGCACCGGTTTCGACACCCATCCCCACCGGGACATGGAGATCGTCACCTGGGTGCTGCGCGGCTCTCTGGTCCACCAGGACTCCGAGGGCCACTCCGGGGTGATCTATCCGGGACTGGCCCAGCGGATGAGCGCGGGGACGGGCATCCTCCATTCGGAGAAGAACGACTCCTGGCGGCTCCAGGGTGAGCAGCATACCGATCCGGTGCACTTCGTCCAGATGTGGGTGGTGCCTGACGAGGGCGGGCTCACCCCCGGCTACGAGCAGCTGGAGATCGACGCCGAACTGCTCGGCGGCGCCCTGGTCCCGGTCGCCTCGGGCATGGCCAGGGACGCGGGCCGCAGCGCCATCCGCATCAACAACAGGTACGCCGCGCTGCACGTGGCCAGGCTCCAGCCGGGCCAGAGCGTGGAACTGCCCGAGGCGCCGTTCCTGCACCTGTTCGTCCCGCGCGGCACCGTCGACCTGGAGGGGGCCGGGCACCTCGCCGAGGGCGACGCCGTCCGCTTCACCGCCACCGGCGGCCAGCGCGTCACCGCGACCGACCCGGCCGAGATCCTGGTCTGGGAGATGCACGCGGCCCTCGCCGCCTGACGCGCGGCGCGCGCGAAAACCCGTACCCGTGCCGGGCGCGGCCCTGGCAGGCTGTCCGGATGGAGGTACGGTACGTCCCGGATCACTCGATCCTGTCGGTGGTGGTCGGCTCGCGGGCATACGGGCTGGAGACCGAGGGGTCGGACGTCGACCGGCGCGGGGTCTTCGTGGCGCCGACCCGGCTGTTCTGGCGGCTGGCCAAGCCGCCCACGCACGTCGACGGGCCGCTGCCCGAGCAGTTCTCGTGGGAGGTCGAGCGGTTCTGCGGTCTCGCGCTGGAGGCCAACCCGACGGTCCTGGAGTGCCTGTGGTCGCCGATCGTCGAGCACGTCACCCCGGCGGGCGAGGACCTGCTCGCCATCCGGGACGCCTTCGTGTCCGGACGCGCCAACCGGGCCTTCGTCGGATACGCCGACGCCCAGTTCCGCCGTCTGGACCCCGCGCGCCCCAGGTGGAAGCAGGCCATGCACATGATCCGCCTGCTGCTCAGCGGCCTGCACCTGGTCCGCCACGGCGAGCCCCTGGTCCGGATGGACGCCCACCGCGACCGGCTGCTCGCCGTACGGCGGGGAGAGCTCTCCTGGGACGAGGTCGACCGCTGGCGCTCGGAGCTGGTGGCGAGGTTCGGCGGCGCGGACGCGCTGCCCGCCGAGCCCGACCGGCGGCGCGTGGAGGAGTATCTGGCGCGCACCAGGGAGGCGGCGCTGTGACCGTCACGCGGGGATCGGGGACCCCCGCCGCCCGGTCGTCGCGCGTCCCCGGGCCCGCCTGGATCCACGCGCCCGCGGGCCCGCCTGGATCAGGGCCCGGGATCTCAGAGTCCGGGGTCGGAGTCCAGGAGGCCTCACAAGCCCGGGGTCGGTGCCCGGGGGATCTCAGAGCCTGATGCCGGAGCCCGGGGGCCTCAGAGCCTGGGGTCGGAGCCCAGGGGCGGGGAGGCGGGCACCGGCGCCGGACCCCGGAGCGGGCGGGACGTCTCGCCGCCGGGCGGCGTCTCCCACCAGTTCTCCAGCATGGGCACGTCGACGGTGTCGACACGCTCACCCGGCCGGGGAACGGCGATGCGGACGTCGCGGGCCTTGGCCTCGCGCCACAGGCGGTCGACCGGCTCGGCCCACGGGTGGGTGGCGAGGGCGAAGGTCGCCCAGTGGACCGGGAGAAGCAGTTTGCCGCCCAGGTCGAGGTGGGCGTTGACCGCCTCCTCGGGGTCCATGTGGATGTCGGTCCAGGCGGCGTTGTAGGCGCCGATCGGCATGAGCGTAAGGTCGAACGGGCCGTGCGCGGCGCCGATCCCCGCGTAACCGTCGAAGTATCCGGAGTCTCCGGCGTAGAAGACCCTCTTCTCCCCGGCCGCGATCACCCAGGAGCCCCACAGGGTGACGTTCCGGTTGAAGGTGCGGCCGGAGAAGTGGCGGGCGGCGGTGGCGACGAACCGCAGGCCCGCGACGGTCGCCTCCTCGTCCCAGTCGAGCTCGACGATCCGGGAGGCGGGCACGCCCCACCGCTCCAGGTGGGCGCCGATGCCCAGCGGCACCAGGAACGGGGCGGTCTGCAGCGCGGTGAGCCCGCGGACCGTCGCGCGGTCGAGGTGGTCGTAGTGGTCGTGCGAGATCACGATCGCGTCCAGCGGAGGAAGGCCCGCCAGCGGCCCCGGCACCGGGTGCAGGCGCCGCGGGCCGACCAGCTGGGAGGGCGAGGCGCGCCTGCTCCACACCGGGTCGACGAGCACGCGGCGGCCCTCGATCTCCAGCAGGGCGGTGGCGTGGCCGTACCAGATGACGCTCAGCCCCGCCGGGGACGGCCCGCCGGACGGCGAGGTCACCACGGGGATCGCGGTGGCCGGGCGGCGCTCCTCGCGGTTGCGGAACATGTTCCAGGCGATCTCCCGCGCGCTCTGCGGGGAGGGCACGAAGCCGCCTGGCATGGTGTTGCGGAAGACGCCGTCGTGGAAGCGCGGCGAGCGGCGCATCCGCTCCAGCCGCTCTCCCTCGGCCTTGCCCCCGAGCTCCGCGGGGATGTCCTTCAACGCCCAGCCGGCGGCGGCCAGCGCCAGCCCGCCCGCGAGGAGACGCCCGATCGACCTGCTGCCCGCCATGCGGCTCACGCTCCCGCGCTCCTGAAACCTGCCAGTGCCTGCAGAACGACCTCGGCTCCGCAGGTGTTCCCGTTACGCTCTGGGCGAGACCGATCGCCCGGGGACGGCACGCGGGGGCGCGCGAGAGGCGCTACGGGGCGAGGTGCCGCTCGACGGTGGCCACCTTGGTCTCCAGACGGCCGCCCGCCCCCTCGCGGATGTCCGCCTTGAGGACGAGACTGACCCGCCCGGCGCGGGCCTCGACCGCCGCGACGGCGTCCTTGACGACGGTCATGACCTCGTCCCAGGTCTCGCCCTCGACCGTGGTGAACATGGCGTCGGTCCTGTTGGGCAGGCCGGAGGCGCGGACGACGCGCACGGCCTCGGAGACGAGCTCGCCGACGTCCTCCCCCGCTCCGATCGGGGTCACACTGAACGCCACGAGCACCGACATGTCCCGCCCTTTCCCCGACTTCCCGTGCCTCTCCCACGCACCCTAGTTTCCGGCCGGACCGGCGGGCAATCCGGCGCGGCGATGACCGGACGCGCCGTACCGGACGGATCGGAGCCGGACGGATCGGGCCCAGGCGGACCGGAGCCGAGCGAACCGGAGCCGAGCGGACCGATGCCGGGCGGATCAATGCCTGGCGGACCGGAACCCAGCGAACCGATGCCGAGCGAACCGGAGCCGGGCGGACCGGGGCCGGACGGACCGGGGCCGGGGATCAGCGGGGGCCGGGGGTGGCGGTGGCGCGGTCTCCGAGGCGGGCGGTGCCTGCGCGGGTGACCCGCATGATCACGCCGAACTTGTTCTCGTGCTCGCCGATCAGCCACTTCTGCAGTTCGGGCCAGCGCTCATGCCCCTCGGGGTCCCAGCTGGGCACGACGCACCTGATGCAGGGGCCCGCGTAGTCGCCGGTGACGGTGAGTTCCGTCTCGCCCGCGGTGATCGTGGTACCGGGCGCCCAGCCCTCCTCGTCGAACGCGGGCGCGTCGGTCTCCAGGTGCAGGTTGGGCCGGAACCTGAGCAGGTCCACCGGCCTGCCGAGCTCGCCGCCCAGGGCCACCAGGGACGCCTCGAAGGTGACCAGCACGGTCGGGCCCCGGTCCTGCTGCCCGTCGGCGGCGCGCAGGCTCAGCGGCGTGCCCAGCGACTCCGCCAGCGCGTCCACCAGACCGGGGGCGTCCCAGTCCCACGTGGCGCCGTCGGGCCCGGTCAGCGTCGGCCTCGGCGCGTCGCCGTTCCCTCGGGCCCCTCCTTCGAAGTCGCCGTTCCCTCGGGACCCTCCTTCGAAGGAGCCTCTCCCGGGAGAACCGTAGGCCGCGCGCCAGTGCAGCATCTCCGCCCGCCGCCGTACGGTCAGCACCCTGCCCGCGTGGTTCTCCCGTTCGTCGACGAGCGCGTACGCCCGGTCGCCGGCCAGTCCCCGATCGTCGAAACGCGCCTCCCGGAGCTCCTCGCCCCGCAGCGACTTCACCGGCCACCGAAGAATCCGATGAACCGTACCGAAATATGACGTCATACTATAAAAGTAGCGATCATGGAGTTATGAAGGTACAAATGCCGCGCACTGTCACGGAGGCCGAGGCCGTCCAGGACGAGCTCAGGGCTCTGCTCGACCTGACCGGTCCCGGACCCCGCCGTCCCTCCAGGGTCGCGGGAGTGGACGTCGCCTACGACAGGGACCGGCTGGCCGCGGCGGTGACCGTCCTGGACGGGACGACGCTGGAGGTCGTCGAAGAGGTCGCCGTGGCCGGGAGGGTGACCTTCGAGTACGTTCCCGGGCTGCTCGCCTTCCGCGAGGTCCCCGCGCTGCTGGACGCCCTCGGGCGCCTGTCCGCGCCGCCCGACCTGGTCGTCTGCGACGGGTACGGCCTGGCGCACCCGCGCCGCTTCGGCCTGGCCTGCCATCTCGGCGTGCTCACGGGGCTGCCCACGATCGGGGTCGGCAAGACGGCCTTCGTCGGCACCTATCCCGAGCCGGCGCCCGAGCGGGGCGCGTGGACCGACCTCACGCTGGACGGCGACGTCGTCGGCCGCGTGCTGCGCACCCGGGACGGGGTCAAACCCGTCTTCGTCTCCACCGGTCACCGCGTCGACCTAGACACCGCCTGCCACAACGTGCTGAACCTGACGCCCCGCTACCGCCTCCCCGAGACCACCCGCACCGCCGACCGCCTCTCGCGACGGTCCCTGGCCGAGAACTGTCGCACGGACCTGGTTGGATCCGCTCAGTACGACAAGATGGGATAAAAGTGGGCGAAGACGAGTGGGCCGAGGACGTCGACGCGTGGCGTGACACCAACCTGGCGCAGATCCGTCACCGGCTGGCCGG
Organism: Streptosporangium sp. NPDC002524; assembly: GCF_040295985.1. Classification (NCBI taxonomy): domain Bacteria; kingdom Bacillati; phylum Actinomycetota; class Actinomycetes; order Streptosporangiales; family Streptosporangiaceae; genus Streptosporangium; species Streptosporangium sp. NPDC002524. Next base: position 44,909 of record NZ_JBEOWK010000003.1, read on the forward strand.
CGGGTTCGACCCCGGCCGGCGGCTGCCGTGGCTGCGCACGACCCCTCTGCACCGGGCCGCCCAGGAGGGCGCCACGCAGGTGATCGAGCTGCTGCTCACCTCGGGCGCGGAGGTCGATCCCGTCGACGCCGACGGCGCCACCCCGCTGTGGGAGGCCGTCCGCCACGGCTGGGACGACGCCGTGCGGATCCTGCTCGCCGCGGGCGCCGACCCCTGGCGGCCGTGCATCGCGGGCCGCTCCCCCGGCGCCCAGGCCCTCTTCACCGAGATGGCCGGCCTCTTCGCCCACCTGCCGGGAGCCCCCAGCGTGAGCCCCAGGTTCCGCGAGCTCCAGGACACCGTCGACGCGATGATGTTCTCGTACGAGGACTACAACGAGGAGCTGTGCGTGGCCTTCGTCGGCGAGGTGTCCGAGGAGGAGGTCATCCGCCGCCTGGGCGCCGAGCCGGAGTCGTGCCCGCCGATGGAGGCCGGCGAGCTGTGGGGCGCGGAGCAGTCCTCACCGGTGGAGGTGCTGCGCGTGGCCAGCCCGCCGGGGGGCGGGGTGGTGCTCTTCCAGTCCGGCGGCATCCTGCCGGTGCGCGACGGGGTCGGCAGGGCGGTCACCTCGGGCGGCGGGGTGCTGGCCGGGGCGTTCCCGTCCACCAGCCCGTCGGTCGACATCTGGCGGGACGGGATTCCCGCGGGGCGGCCCTCGGTCCACGAGCAGCTCTCCGACGACAGCATGTTCGAGCTGTGGATGTGCCGCTTCGGCGACTGCGGCGCCCACCCCTCCACCGCGACCGAGCGCACCCTGGGCCTGATGACGTTGCTGACCTCCACCTACATCACCGAGGAATGGCTGTGGAGCGCTCCGATGAGGCTGGTCCCGGTCACGCTTCCGTGACGGGACCGCGCGGCTCCGCGACGGGTCCGCGACAGGTCCGCCAGGAGTCCGGGGCAGGTCCGTAACGAGTCCGTCACAGGCCTGCGGCGGGTCCGCGGCAGGCCTGTGACGGGTCCGCGACAGGTCCGCGACGCGTCCGCAGTGGGTAGAGTCGCACGACGATGAGAAAGCACACGATCACCGCGCTGTGGGAAGAGGTCCCGGACGACGCCGACGACCTCGTCCTGGTGCGCGGCGGGTTCCGGGTCTATCTGTGCATGTGCGGCAGGCAGCTGGCCGACCGGGCGGCGGCGGAGCTGCACGCGTCGGAGACCAACCAGTGCACCACCTGCCTGGGCACCACCGTCGAGGACATCGTGCCCGGCTTCTCCCAGCCGTGCACCGCCTGCGCCGGGACCGGCCGGCGCCGGGCCCAGCTGACCTGGCAGCTCGCCCACGCCGAGGCCGAGTCCGTGATCACCGTTGAGATCGTCCGCGGGCTGATCGCCGGTTTCACCGAGCCGTTCCGGCTCTCCGAGGTGGCCGACCTGGTCCGCGAGACCCTCCACCTGCCGGTGGGCCGCCTGCCGGTCGGCCCGCGCGTCCGCGACATCCTGCGCGGCCTGGAGGCCCAGGGCGAGCTCGTGCTGATCTCCGCCCCCGACCAGCTGCTCCGCGGCACCTCGGTCATGCTCTACCGCGACCCCTACTGGGAACACGCCACCGGCTGAGCAGCCGTTCCCGCGAGAAGGTCTATGAATGGGGCCAGACTTCGCCAAATGGCCTTCGCCGGTCAACCAGCATCTTGACCGACTGACTGACGAAAAAATCTGCTGACGAAATTTTCATCGTCTTCGCCTTTGCGCCCTCCTTGATCCATACTTCGAACTACCCTGTTCCGCATGCCACTTGTGCGCTTCTCTGTGGAGAATTACCGGTGTTTCCCCACACCGCAGGAGGTGGAGCTCCGCCCGATCACGGTTGTGCTGGGAAAGAACAATTCCGGCAAGAGCGCGCTCGTGCGCGCCCCTCTGGTGTTGTCGACGGGAATCCGAACAGATTCGTCGCTGCCTTTGGACCTCGACCAGCTCGGTGACACCGTTCCGGCGTTTCCCGATCTGATCTACGGCACGCGTCCGCACGGCGCGGTACGGGTTCGGATGGGTTTCGAGGGCGACGGAGCGGAGTCCTACGGGCTGGACGCCACCGTTCAGAACATCAGCGAATGGCAAACTCAGGTGGTCAGCAAGCTGACCTTGCGCGTCGGTTCGGAAACTGCCCGGTACGAGTGGCTTCACGACGATGTCGCCTGGGCCGAGAAACGCCCTTACGTGTTCACCATGGACGGCTATGAAAATATACACCACATGTTCCACTTTCGGGGCCTTTTACCCGACAACGCCCTGATTTCTCAGATTAGATCGACAAAGGAGCCTTCTGAGGCGATTCGTCGAATTCGAGATGATTTCGACCGGATTCGCTATCTTGGCCCGTACCGCCAGCGGCCCGACCGTCTCTACCGGATCCCGTCCAGGGTGGCCGCCGAGGTGGGAGGCAGCGGCGAGGCGACCCTCGGTATCCTCGCGCACGACATCGTGCGGCAGCAGAGCTCGCTGATCAAGAAAATCAACGAATACCTGCCGGAGAACCTGCCGGGATGGACTCTCGATGTGAGCAACCAGGGCGGGGGAATGCACTCCGTGGTGTTCCGCTCCACCTTCGACGACACCCTCCAGGTCAATCTCGGCGATGCGGGGACCGGAGTGGCACAGGTCCTGCCGATACTGGTGCAACGCGCCATGGATGCGGTGGCTCCCCCGTCCCACTCCGTCCTGGAGATCATCGAGGAGCCAGAGCTTCATCTTCACCCTTCTGCGCATGCCCTGGTCGCGGACCTTCTGCTCGCCTCAGCCCGAGAGTCGAAGGTCAGGTTCCTTGTCGAGACGCACAGCGAAACCTTCCTGCTCCGGCTCCGTCGTCGAGTGGCGGAGGGAACCACCTCGCCCGACTCGATCGCCATCTATTTCGTGGAGCACAGCGGAGGTTCCGCCCAAGCCCGGAGGATCGAGATCGACTCGCTCGGCAATCTCGACTACTGGCCGCGCGGTGTGTTCTCCGAGGACTTCGAGGAGACTCGCAAGCTCGCCGCCGCACAGAAGGGGCGGTTCACCCTCGATGCGCGTTGAGCTCAACGGTGACGTCCTCGCGGTCGGCAACCTTTCTGCGGACATCCTGGAGTTCATGAGACTCTTCACCAGAGGGAACCACGACTGGATCGTCGATCCCGAAGAAGTCGAAAGGTTCGCCGACTACTTCTGCGAACACGCGCCGACACTGGCGAGCACCTATGCCGAGTTCGCGACCAAGGCCAGCGTGGTCAGCCAGGCCTGGAGCGTCACCGACCGGCCCACCGTCTCCGTGTCCCGGGTGACGATCGAGGACGACCTGCACGACCTTCGTCAACCCGCCGTCCTGATCGTCGAGGACGCGGTCTCAGACAAGTACTTCCTCCTGGGGATCGCGCGCGTGTTCGGCGGGGACGACATAGCGGAGGCTGTCGAGGAACACCGTCTGGAACTCCTGCACGGCGGAGGCAAGGACCGCGCCTACGCGCAGGCCCCCATCACACGAGAACGCTTCCGGCGCACTTCTCGTGTTGCGCTCTTCCTTGACAGTGATCGCCTGGTTCCCGGTGAGACAACCAAGTGCCACAAACTGGCGGAGCAACTGGAACCACTGGGTGTCGCAGTTCATGTCCTGGAATTACGGGAAGCGGAGAACTATGTCCCCAACGAGGTCCTGCGTGGAGCCCTCCGACCTCGCGAAGCCTCCCTCCTTCTGGACCATCTGAAGAAGCTCACCCCTGAACAACGCGGGTACTTCGACATGAAGCACGGATTCCCCAGGCCCAGAGAAGGCGCGCCCCGAACTCCTCCGGGGCACCAGGACCTGTATGACGAAGTGCCGGACCAGGTGATCGATAAGCTACGGGCAGGTTTCGGAACCAAACTGAGCGAGCTCCTCGAGAGCGAGGCTGCGAGCGGAAAACTCGTGGCCAGGCATTTCGAAGATCTTGGCAAAGGAGTCGTCGAGGAACTGTGCTCGATTCTCACCATGCTCAGAAAGATCATCTAGAGGTGGCAATGGCCGACGACAACGAAGAGATCACCGTACTGCCGGAGATCTACCTCCTGGAGCAGATCCTCAACATGATCGCCGCCGGCGAGCTCCGGGTTCCGAAGTTTCAGCGGCCCTTCGTGTGGCGGCCGGAGCAGATGCTCAACCTCTTCGACAGCATCGAGCGTGGCTATCCCATCGGAAGCCTGCTGATCTGGCAGACCAAGCAGCAACTCGCAAGTCTTGACGAGATCGGCGGGTTGAAAATTCCCCCGCATCGTCCGGGCGACCAGGTCGCCTACATTCTCGATGGCCATCAGCGTCTGTCGACTCTCTTCGGCGGTCTCAAACGCCCCTCGAACGCGCCACGCTCCGCGGAACAGCAGGACTGGATGTGGTGGATCTACCGAGTCCTGGGTGACGGCGACGACAGATCCACCCGCTACCGGCACTGGAAGTACGGGGACAGGGCGCCCCACACCTACCTGCCCATGGGTTCGATCCTGCGGACGATGGACTTCCTCGCCTACGCTCGCGATCTGTCACCGGTCAAGGTCCCAGGCGGTGACATCACCCCGTTCATCGATGAGGCAGAACAGGTTGCCCAGCGGATCAAGCAGTACAAAATGGCGGCCGTCCGGCTGGTCGGCGGTTCACTGACCCATGCCGTGGAGGTGTTCTCACGGGTCAACAGCAGCGGCCAGTCGATGACGCCGGATCAGATGGTGACCGCGCTGACCTATGCCACCACGGGGCCGGACAGTCTCGCCGATCGAATGGAGGCGATCCAGGAACGCATCGCGGTCTCGGGCTTCGGGGAGATCCCCTCGCTCACGATCTTCCGCGCCATTCTCGCGATCTCCGGGGAAGAGGATGTTCAGGACACCCGCTGGGAGGCGTTGGCCAAGCGTGTGGAAGGCGGCCTGCTCGCCGCTGTGGAGGCTACCGACACCGCGCTGGAAGAGGCGGTTTTCTTTCTTCGCTCCCATGTGGGAGTTCCCCTGGCGCGGCTGGTTCCCTACAACCTCCAGATCATGCTGTTGGCCGCCTTTTTCCACTTCTGCCCTGAACCCAACGGGAAGCAGCTCCACCTGCTGGAGCGATGGTTCTGGACGACGTCGTGGTCCGGCCACTTCGCCGGCGCCAATACGACTCAGGTCAGGCAGTCACTTCAGGAGATCAAGGACTTCGCCACCGGACAGGGCACTCTCCGTTTCCGGGACCAACGCGCCCGGCCCTTTCCTCAACGCTTCGACCTGCGCAGCGCACGGGTGCGAGCGTTCATCCTGTGGGAGCTCAAGAAGTTCCCCCATCGTGTCAATCCAGACGGAACCGCTCTGGATCCAGAAGACCTGATGGCCAAGTCTCACACCGAGGCGTATCGGCATGTGGTCAGCAAGCGTGGCATCGCGGTCACATCCAGCCCTGCCAACCGTCTGATGATGATGACGCCTTCTCGGGTCTCCCTACGACAGGCACTGATCGACATGGGGTCCGAGGTGGAAGCGGAGGTGCTACGCACCCATGGAATCCCGAGAGAAGCCCTGTACCGACTTCGAAAAGGCGACGATGCGGCATTCATCGACATTCGCCTGGCGGATCTAGCGGCCAGGGAGCGGGAGTTCATGGCCGAGTTGGGCGTCATACACGCAGAGGAACTACTGGGAGAGGCCGACATCGACACGGAGTGAAGATCCTCTTTGATCTCGGCAACGGGACAATCCGGTACGACGGGCGGCGACGAACCCGTGCCCGTTGCACCGGACACTGCTTTCGGTCGCACAGGCGACACGCCGGTCCAGGCGTCTGTCGTAGCCGCCCCAGGCCTCCCCCATGCGCCCCTTGCCGAGATACACCTCGTCGAGTTCGTGGCGATCGACGATGACCGTACGCTCAGCCACCCCGCCTCCGAGCGTCATCGGGAACCGGATGGGGAATCTATTCGGGCTGAAGGGTTCCATCGAGAAGGCCGTCGAGCCCGAATCGGACCAGGTCCTCACTGATCCTCCTGATCTCATGGACGGAGTCCTCGAAGACCAGAAGCCTCCGGAAGACGTCGCCGTACGCGCGTTGCTCGTCGATGGGCAGGCGCGGAAGCTGCGCCCGCCGGGGATCCATCCGGATGGAAGGCCCGAGCCGCGTGCTGGCCTCCCCGGTGACCCTCAGGCAACCGGCGAGGAAGTGGGGATCGAGCCACTCCGGATCCACCCGGAACAGCAGCAGCTGGGGACCGAGCGCGGCTCCCCCTTCCCCGATCACCCGGATGACCACGTCCCCACGCGGAACGAGGGGGGCGACGACGTCTCCGGGCTCGATGACGACCAGTTCCGGGGCGTCCTCGGTGCGCCCGCTGGGAGCGCGGTCGAGCAGGAGGTCCTTGACCGTCATGACGGGGAGAGGACCCTCTTCGACGACCATCTTGAGCGGTCCCTGATGGACGGTCACCACCCCGGCCCTGGCCAACTCCCCGACGCTGGTCATCGGCAGGTCTCTTCTCTGCGGCAGCGGGGTCAACGTGGGGATGTCCAGCCTGGCGAGAGCCGCCGCCGCGCGTTTTCGCGCCTCGCCGAACGCCGAGGGCCTTGACTGGCTCTGGCCGCCCGTCCGGTGCGCGGGGGTGAGGGCGATCTCCTCGTCCAGCAGGTCGATGATCCGGACGGTACGGGCGGTCTCGGGCAGCTCCGCACCATCGTGGTAGGCCCGCCACGCTGTCTCCGCCATCCCGAGATCCTCACCCGCGTTGACCATGAGCACATCGGACGGCGATTGCTCACCCGGGCCCGGGCGGCGGAGCACCCACAGGTCGGGCGCACCGCTGGACGCGGGCGCGGCACCGGCGGAGAGCGTCACGATCGCGCGCAACACCCCGGAGCGAAGCAGGTTGCCGCGCACCCGGCGGCCGGACCGGCGACTGGCCGCGATACCCGGCATCATGATGACGACGAGGCCACCCGGCCTGACGTGGGCGAGACAGTGCTGGAGCCAGGCCAGCTCCGACTCGCCTCGTGGTGGCAGGCCGTGTTCCCAGCGCGGATCGCTGATCAGTTCCTCGTAGCCCCAGCTCCGGTCGTTGAACGGCGGGTTGCAGACGGCCGCGTCCACCAGTTCCCCCGGGAACGCGTCGGCTCTCAACGAGTCGCCCGACCGGATGACGGCTTCGGTGCCGTGCAACAGCAGCCGGACCGCCGCCAGCCGGGCGGCCGCCTCGTTGACGTCCTGACCGAGGATCCGCGTGGCTCCCGAGGCCAGCAGCAGCGTGCCGATGCCGCAGGAGGGATCCAGGACGGTCGTGCCGGCCGTGCCGGCGAGCCTGACCATCAGCTCGGCGACCTTCTGCGGGGTGACGAGCAGCCGCCGCGAGTGCGTGTCCACGTATCGGGCACAGATCCCGTCGAAGGTCTCGGCAGGCCCCTCATCCATTCCGACGTCGGCGACGGCGCGGATCAGCGCGGGATCGACCTCCAGCTCACGCGGCAGCCTGCCGGGGAGGTCCGGCACTACTCGGGAGACGGCGCCCGGAAGCCGTTTGAGCATCTCGTCGTCGTCGAGACGGGACAGCTTCCTCCAGCCCGCCGGATCGCGCCGCAGGTAGAGCAGGAACGCACCCGTGTAGCCGACGGCCTCACCGAGGCGAAGGTCGTCCCCCACCGCCCGAAGCCACTGCCAGACCCGCTCCAGGGGCGATACCTCGACGTATCTGCCATGGTGACGCAGCCACCGCTCGACCTGGGCCAGGGAGAACGCCGGACTGGTGGCCGTGCCGCCCACCGGCTGCGGGAAGTCGTCGAAACGCTTGCGCCAGTTGCTCACCGCCGCCCGGCCCACGTCCGCGAGCCGGGCAACATCGGCGGCGTTGACCGTCACGTCGTCGCGCGTCATCGTCGTCCTTCCGCCGAAAGCCGGTCACGTCTCATCGCGCCTCCGCCGGAAGCCACAACTCGGGGCCGAGACGGCGCAAACGCTCGCGACAGTCCTCGTGATCGGGCATCGCCTGTCTGACGAGCCGCCAGAACTCCGCGCTGTGATCATGGCACATGAGGTGGGCGGGCTCGTGAACCAGGACGCGGTCGATCGGCATGGGTGACAGCTGCATCGTCGCCCAGCGAATGTTGACCACTCCCGACGGGGAGCAGACCCCCGGCGATACCTCAGCGGCAGATCACGCAGACCGGCCACCTCGACACCCGTGCGCGACACCCACGGCCTGATTCGCCGTTTCAGCCACGCCTCGCCGACCCGGCTGTACCACCGGACCAGTTCGGCGGCGTCACCGCCGCGGCCGAGCTCCGACCGTCCGCGGACGAGCTGGATCTCGGTCCGGACGTCGACGATCCGCGGCCGGTACGACCTGCCGGGACAGGGAAACCCCTCACCGGAGACGTATTCGCGGGGCGGGCGGGGCTCTCCCAGCTCCCGGCGGTCCGCGAGCTCGCCGTACAGCCAGGACCGCTTCGCCTCGACCGTCTTGACCAGCTCGTCACGGGACACCCGGGGCGGGACGACCACACCGATCAAGGCGTCCCGTTCCACGGTGAGCCGCACGCTCCTGCGGCGTGGGCTCACCGACACGTTGACGTCGAGATCGCCGACGTGCATGACCCCCGGAAAATCACTCACGGCCATCAGCATGCCAGTCTCATGGCCGTGGGATGTACTGCCGGTTGCTCCTGACCACGTCGAAGAACTCGGCGGTCGGCTTGTCGAGCCCACTGAGCTCACTTACCCGCTCGTCGAACAGGACGCGAACCTTCGCCCCGTACGCCGCCGGGTCGAACTCCCCGTTGCCCCCTGGTAGCGTTTCGTCGCCGGCCCTGGTGAACTCCGGCGATGGAGCGAGCGCGATCCGCGTCCCTGACATCCTCCCCACGTCTGGAGCCGGGGTCTCCGCCCCGCATGGGCGGTTTTTCCGTCTCGGGCAGCCGTCATCCAGAACAGTTCGAAGAAGCCGTCACAGGGCCTTGGTGCCGCCGTACCGGGCTGATGCCGTGTCGGTGTCAGCCCGCTCTCCAGGTGCCCGTGTCCGTCGTGGTGTGCCGTCGCAGCCGTAGGACCTCGCGAAACTCGGACTGGCGCCTGGCCATGCCGTGGACCAGCATGATCCGGTGTGCCGACACCTCGTCGGCGATCTCCAGCAGCCCTCGCTTGTCGGCGTGCGCGGACAGTCTCATCAGATCCACCCGCGCCCTGAGCGGAATCTTCTTCTCCTCGCCCATGTCGTTGACGACCAGGAACGGCGCCCCGTCCCGCGTGGCCGACAGAAGTCGCCTGCCCGGTGACTCCTCATCCTGGTAGCCGGAGAGGAACAGGGCACTTCTCGGGTCCGGCAGGATTCTGGCCGCCCATCGCACGGCGGGGCCGCCGGAGAGCATTCCCGAGGTGCTGATCACCACTCCGCGAGTGAACCCGTCCAGGTCACCCGGCCTGGCGCGACGCACGTTCTCACCGAAGATCGACAGCTGGCGGGGGCCGTCGGCGGTCACGGTCTCGAACGACCTGCTGATGTCGGCGGCCATGCCGCCGACGAGAACCGGCACATGCGGCAGCTGGCCTCGCATGATGAGGGCCAGCTCCTGCGCGCGACCGAGCGCGAACGCCGGAATGAGCGCTCGGCCCCCCTCGGCGTACACCCTCTCCACGGCTCTGACGAGCTCGCCGACCATGCCGTCGCGATCGCGGTGGTCCTCCGTGCAGCAGGTGGACTCCATGACGAGCAGATCGGCGTATCGAGCCGAATCCGGGATGGTGTAGCCGCCCACGCTTTCCTGTCTGAATCCCGAAATATCCCCCGTGATAACGACGCGAGAATCTCCGGCCCGCACCACGACTCCGGCCGCTCCCAGAATGTGGCCGGCCGGGAACAGCTCCACCGTGAGGTCGCCGATCCGCCGTGGGACACCGAAGGCCAGTTCCTCGCAGCGCTGCGTCGCCCTGGTGATCGCCTCGGGCGGGTAGAGCGGTTCCGCCTCCATTCCCCAGTCGCTCGCCAGCTGCCGCCGCTGCCCCATGATCTTCACGGAGTCGAGCCACATCGCCGGCATCAGCTGCGTGGTCTCCGGCGTGGCGATGATCCGCATATCAGGCGACCGGTGGGCCAATGCCGGGACGTAGCCGCAATGGTCGTTGTGGGCATGCGTCACCACAACGGCATGGACGGGTCCCTCCAGCGCACGCTCAATCTCCGCGGGAGGTTTGGACGGGTCGCCCGGAACGAGTCCCGCGTCGATGAGAACGCGCGTGTCCCCGGCCTCGACCAGCAGACACGAACCGCCGATCGTCGTCCCGCCGCCCAGCGGCACGACCTTGAGATCGCGCTCCTGGGAGACGACGACGGTAGCCGTACGCGATGGGTTCGGCGGTTCGATCAGCGCCTGGAGGGCCGAGACGAACGATTCGGAGTCGATGCCCGCGGCCCGCACCGCCGTTTCCAACGGGGAGGGCCGATACTCGGCCGCCGCCTTCGGCAACTGGTTCGGGTCACGGCTTCTCGCGTCGCCCTCGGGCTCTGCGGGTTCCTCCTGCAACAGTGCGAGGAGCGCCGAAGCCGTGGACTTCGGGTCGCGGAGCCGTCGCCTCGTCGCCGAGAGTTCGGTGTCGAGCCGGTCGGCCCGTTCCACCGCCTCACGCGCCGTCTCGCGGTGTCTCTCCGCGTCGTTCAGGGCGTTGCCGTGCCGTCCGGTAGCCGTCCGCAGCTTCTCCTGCAACTGTCTGATCTTGTCGTTCAAGCGGCGGATCTTGCGGTCCGCCACCGTGTCGGACGAACTTTTCGCGACCGATTCCGCGATCCCGGCCGCGGCAGCCCGTACCACCGGATCGGTGTGGAGCAGAAGGTCGGCGAAGTTCCGCTCCGTCCGCTGGGCGCGGGGAATGCGCAGTCGTTCCCGGCCGAGCCGCCGCAGTTCGGCAGACTCGGCCAGCATGTCGAGCAACGCGATCCTGTTTTCAGTGGCGAATCTCTCGGCATCGCCCCCGTATCCCGTCATCGCGGGACGGGTGAGAACGATCTCCGCAACCGCGCGCAGCAGTGGGAACAGCGGATCGGCTGTCATGAGTGGGACTCCAGCCGCTTGCTCGCCGCGGCCAGGACCGGCTCGCAGGCGAAGTTTCCGTCCGCGTTCTGCTCCAGCGCGCCGAGCAGCCTGAGAGCCTCGACCAGGGCAGTCCAGGACGGATATCCGCTGGCGCGCAGGCTGTCCCGATGCAACGCGACGGTCTCCTCACCGGCCATCTCCAGGTATTCGGCGAGTTCGTCCGGACGTGCCGGCCCCACCTCCATCACCTGCTGCCAGGCACGCCAGAGCGTGACGTCCTTGAGCACGCCTGTCGATTTGACGAACTCTCCGGCATTGGCCCGGACCCAGCCGCGGCAGCGCTCAAGTGCCTGGTCACGATCGGTGGAGGGCCCCTCGATGACCTTGCTGATCAGGAAAGGCCACCCGCCGGTCTGCCTCAGCAACGCCTCCTGACTGGCAGGATCGCGGTAGCCGAGATCGGCGTCGTTCATCCACTGGCGCACGTCCAGCTTGTCGTAACGCCGGAGTTCGGTGACCCAGGCGAGCCGTGAGAGCTCGTCGCTTCCCGCGTCCACAGCCAGCCAGAAGGAGATGAGCTCGGGCGGTGCCACCAGTGCCACCGCGAGCGATCCGATGCCACCCAGTGGCACGGCGTTCGCCACGGTCCTGAGCGTCTCGATCGCCTGCTTCAACGAGCGACCGGACAGGTCCACGACCGCGACACCGTGGCCACCGCTGTCCCTCGCCCGTTGGACGGCACCGTCGAAGGTGCACTCCTCCCCCACCCGCCATACCTGGGCGACATGCTGGCGTGCCGCTTCCTCCTTCAGCGCCACGCCGACTCGCTCGACCTGGAGGGCCCGTGACCCCGTGATCAGGTGGATGCCGTCACCGGGACTCAGCAGGCGAGTCACCTGACCTCCGGTGAGCGGGGACCGGTCGGGGCCACTCCGGTAGAGGGCGCGATAGGAGTGGGCGTCGAAGGAGTCGGGCTGCTCGAACTCCTCGGCCTTGGTGAGAACGGTGTAGACCTCGTCCGCACCTCCCAGAAGGGTGAGGACGTGGGGCGTCCGGAGACGGTATCCGTCGACGTCGGAGGAGAGGACACCGAGATTCACGCACTCGTCCAACAGGCCGCGGAAATCATCGCCGGTGCACTGCCTGAAACCGGCGCCCCACCAGGTGAGGCACTCCTTCCGCAGGTCCTGAACGCCGATGGTCGCGTCCATGCCGTTCGACAGCGCGTGAAACGCGACCGTGTAGGCGATGACCTTGTAGCGCTTGTCCAGGTCCAGCGTCCACTCGAAACGGTCCCGGAAACCGACCTCAAGTGCCTTGTCCCGCCAGACCGTGGCCACATCCTCCCGGGTGATCTCGTACGGAAGACCGCCGCCGTGGATCGGCATCCGGCGCAGCCGCCTCAGCAGTGCTTCCGCGAAGAGCTGGATGTGCGCCGGGGCGTTGTTCGCCTCGGCGATGATGCGTGCCGCCAAGGTGGGGTCGAAACGAAAGCCCAGTGCCAGCAGGGGACGCGTGAGCAGGTCAAAGGCATCCTGAGGGTCCAGCGGGCCGATGGGGATCGGCGTGCCCAGGTGCGGCAGAGGCTGGTTGGAGAGGCTTTTGAACCTGGCGGTCTGGTGGAGTCCAGCGAAGACCACCTTGACCCGCTGATCGGTGCTCTGCATGAGGTCGCGGAGCGCCTCCACGTTCGTGAACTTCGCGTTGGCGGCGTCCCGGTTCAGAAAGGCGTCCGCCTCGTCGAGCAGGATCAGTACCTGCCTGGCCGGGTCCTGTTCCACCCAGTGCCTGACCGCCCGGCAGATGTCCCCACGGTCCTTCATCGCCGCCGCCGACTGGGGAAGCACCCCGGCCTCGGCGAGCCTGCCCGCCAGGCGAGGCCACAGCACGCTCTCCGGAACGATCTTTCCGATCTCCTGGATCGTCTCCAGGATCACGACGCGGTCGGGATCGCTTCTGCGGAGGCTTCGCTCCGCCTCGCGCAGCAACGCCGATTTGCCGAGCTGGCGCCCGCCGTACACGATCGAGGATCCCGAAGCGCTGGTCACCCCTTCCAACTGGGAGGATCTGCCGTAGAACATCTCCATGGGCACGTCCCCGGTGGGGGCGTATGGGTTGGCCGCGCTGAACGGTGCGAGCAGGCCGACGGTGGCGGTCCAGCTCGCCTCGGGCAGGGCGGCGAGGTAGCTGATCGCGGCGTCGTCCAGCACCGCGACGACCGGACGGGGGCGTCTGCGCGCGGCCGTGGTCAACTGCTCGCGCTGGCTCGGAGAGAGGACTCCGAAGTAGAACACCAGGACGGTCCGGTCATGCGGCTCGTCCTTGAGCCATTCGATCAGCTGTTGCGGGCCGGGCCTGCGCCAGACGAACAGCAGCCGCAGGCTGTTTCCCGACGGGCTCATCCGCGACCCGAACTCCGGCAGCAGGGCGTCACCGAAGCGGGCTTCGTGCAGGGTCACCCAGAGCCGGTTCGGTGCCTCACCTCCGGATTCCTGACGCCCTTCCAGGCCGATCATCCGCAGTACGGTCTTGATCGCGCTGCCCAGGTTCCCCAGGGATTTGGGGCCCTGCGCCATGGACTTCCACAGGCGCAACCCCTCCTTGGACTCCTCTCGGCGGCCGGGAGGCATCGTCCGGATGTCGAGCCCGGCCTTGGAAACGGCGCGATGCAGATCCGGATCGGCGACGTCGTTGCCACCCTGGATGGCTTCCATGAGGCTTTTGACCCATTCGTCGCTTTCCCTCTTCCGTGCCCGCCCTCCCGAGGAGAGAGCGGACATGCTCTCGAACGCCTGAGGGAAAGCCGGGAAGAAGTGGCTGAAGTGGTCGACGGTCTTCTGCGCTGTGGGGAGAGGCTTACCCGCCTCCGCCTGCGCCAGGCACTCGCGCGCGGTTGTCAGATCGCCTCTGAGGATGTGCTCTCTGATATGGTCAGCGGCGGCCCGTACGTCAGGGTGATCATCGCTCTTCTTGTCCAGCCGGCACTCTTCGGCGGAGATCCGCTCGGTGCGGATGCGTTCGGCTTCGAACCTCAGCCCGCCGATACTCTCCGCGATGACGCCAAAATCCTCTCTGCCGGGATCGGCCAGCGCCTGGAGCCGGCTCGCGATGCTCGTCGTGTCCGCCTCCGTGAGGACCCCGTCCCTCCGCCAGTCGGCGAGCCTGTCCCTGACCTCCTCTACCTGCTGGTCGCGGTGTTCTCTCGCCTTCGTGACGAGTGTTTCTCTGCGCTGCCGCAATTCCGCCGTGAGGTCGGGGTCCTGCCCCGCGACCGCCGCGACCACGGCGCTCGTGCCCTCATGGTCACCTCTTTCGGCCCGGCCGTCGAAAACCTGCCGCCAGTCGAACACGTCTGTCTTCGCGATCCGGGCCAGAGTTTCCAACGCCGGAGTTTCACGAGGACGCAGGTCCTCCAGATCGAGCAACACCTCGGGGGCGAAGAGAAGGTCCTGGTTGAGCACGGCGGCCACCGTCGGCTCCGTCTCGCTCAGGGCCTCACCGTCAAGCAGATGGAGCGTGTCGGTGATCAGGCGAGCCACTCCCGGCGCGGCCACCGCCAGCATCGGATCCCTGGTGAGAGCGTCGAGCTCATCGTGAAGGGCGGCCCGGTGGGAGCCGACCGACTGCCGAAGCATCGCCAGTCCCTGGAAGAGCCATTCGTTCGAGCCGTCCGTACGCCGGATCTCGACTCCCTGCACGGCGGTCGCCCACCTCGCGACGTGCTCCAGCGCCTCATCGATCATCTCGATCAGCCTGGAGCGCGCACCCGCGATTATCTTGATGTTGCGAGATCCCTGGGAACGCTTCCTCGTGCTGTCGATCAGCCGGCCGATCTCGCCCGCCGCACGAAGCTCGTCGAGCCTTCTGACCGTTTCCTTCAGAAGGGCGACGTCGTTGCGGGCCGCGACATCGACCAGCTTGCCCACGTCTCCATCCGGCTGGATGAGTGACTTCCACACGTCGGTGGCCAGGGCGAACTTGATCTTTCTGTGAGGTCCCTCCTCAAGGAGGCGTACACAGGCCGCGACAGCATGCTCTTGATCCCGTTCAGCCACAGCGGAGTCCCGCATCTGGTCGGAAAGCCCCGGGACCAGGTACACGCCGGAACGCAACGCCTGGCTGAACGCCTCTCCGCACGCAGCCATGGCCGGATACGGCATGACCGCGGAGGCCAGGTCCTCCACCAGGCGCGCGGACTCGGGATGGGGATTGACCAACCCGGCGCGGATCGACGCCGCCCAGGCCAGAAGGCGGCCCACCGGATCGTCATTCAGGTCACCGATCACGACCTGTTTCGCCGTCTCGCTGAACGCCGCGGAGAGCCGCCCCGCGAACGTACTCATCTCGGCCGCCAGAGCGGCACAACGCCGTGCCGCGATCTCGGACTGTGGCCGACCCGCCGCCTCCCGGATCCAGGCCGCGAGCCCGAAACGCTGCGCGCCGAGCGCCGCGGCCTCCTCCTCGAACCTCTCGAGAGGCGATTCCTCGAAATCGCCGACCGGGTCCGTGGGAGAAAGCGCCGTTTTTTCGGTCGCCGTTTTCTCCGCCGCCGGAACCTCGGAGACGACGGACACCTTCGGCCGCACGTCGCGCGGGCGAGCCTCGGGTCGCGCCCCGAACCTGCTTTCCAGCATCCGGTCCAGGCCGGTCAGATCTGGCACCGGTTCCTCGTCGTGTGAGTCCGCGACGGCTTCCCCCGGCGGCGGTCCGGCATCGGGAACAGGGCTCGGGGGTGTCACACCCCCTTCGTCCTTATCCGAGTGCCCTTCCCCGTCGTCCTCTTCCTGCGTTCCCTCCTCCTCGGCCACGACCTTCGCGGAAGGCTCGTCAGCAGACGGCGGCTCCACCCTGAGACGTCCACTCGTAGCGGCTCGGATCACCGGCTGCCATCGCGCGGGCAGTTCCTCTCTGGCGGAAGCCTCAAGGTCGTCCGCCAGAAGGATCGCGTCCGCGTCCGCGGAAAGTTCGATCAAGCCGGCGAGAGCCTCAAGTCCGGCCGAAGAACCTTTCGTGGCCGCCTCGCGGACTTCGGCGAGGAGTTCGTCGAGAAGGGAAGGCCCCTGAACGTGGGCCAGCATGGCAACGCGGTCATCCCGAGCCTTCGCGATCTCGATCCGCTCAATGGCACGCTCCAGTTCGTCCACCGCGGTCGTCGGCTCGATGGTGCCGATGAGCTGGATCTGCCCCCGGAGCTGGTCGAACTCGTCCAAAGCCCGCGTGATCATGTCGACGTCCAGGTCGGAGGGACGCAAACCGCCAGAGAGCGCCTCATGGACTCGTCCCGCCGCTCCGGCGGCCGTTCCGAAACGATCCCTGAGCTGCGCCAAAGTGTGCCGGAGGTCCTGAACGGGAGATGCGGGCTGATGGTCCTCGGACATCGGCGTACTTTCTCCTTCGATCACCACGGTGTCGTGAGACGGCTTCAGGGACGTCAGCGCGACAACGCCGAGAACGTCGATTCCGGCCGGGGTCTCCGGCAACCAGGGCGAGCGGCTCCGAAGCTCCCGCCACAGCTTTTCCACGATCTCTCTGTCCTCGGCTCCCAGCCTGTGAGCCGATGCGGCGAGCAGACCCAGGGCAACGGGCGAGAGTGAAAGATCCTGCCTGAGGATGTCCACAAGAACAAGATCGGCCAACCTGTCTGGCAGAGGCGCCATAGAGCGCAGGGCCATCCCGATGTAGGTGGCCTCTTTCAGCACCTTCTCCGCGGTCTGCTCGTTCAGCAGAAGGCCACAGTCTTCGGCGGACAGATCGTCGTGGTTGTCGAACGCCCACGCGACAAGCGCGCTCAGGGCAGCGACCAGGAAGGACCGTCTGGAGTCGGAGACGCGCATCAAGCGAACGAGGTTCGCGGCGACAGATGGGGTTATCGCCTTCTGGGTGGGCAACCCGACATGCTGAAAGATCGCTTGGCGTCCCGGCGGCGGGTAATGCCTGAGCGCGGTGAGAAAATCGTCGGCGCTCACTCTGGCCGCTGCGCTCGCGAGAACTCCATCCAGGTGCCGGAAAGAGTTCAACGTCGAGAGCGACCCCAGTGGCGCACTGTGCAGGTCGGCAAACTCACTGTGACGGATCCGTTTCACTATCGAGGCCACCTCCATCTCCAGCGGAACAGCTGGAAATCGGCGTAGACAGACGGAATTTCCTACAGAGTCGGTCGCGTGGAACCAGGCGACGTGAGAGCCTCACACCAGGACATCAACTCCTGTGTACCGGAAAGGTACAGGAAGCGTTGCATAGCGGCAACACAAACCAGTGACATCGTGAGTCGAGTTCACAGATAGATTGCTCAAGCTCTGCGGTTGTAGTTGATCTGTGCGGATCAAGTGAACCCGGAGCTTGGGACGTTGGGAACTTGGGCGTACCTCACCATCGCCAGCTTCCAGGGCATCAACCGGTCGGCTCAGTCGCACCCCCCGCTGTCTTGCTACGCGGCCTGGAGGCCAGGCGAGCTCGTGCTGATCTCCGCCCCCGACCAGCTGCTCCGCGGCACCTCGGTCATGCTCTACCGCGACCCCTACTGGGAACACGCCACCGGCTGAGCGCCCGCCCGGCGGGCCCCTTGACGCCTGCCCGTGAAGCGGATCCTCCCCTCCCGACGCGGACCGCCTGGCGCCGCCTGATCGGTCGGGGTCCCCTCGTGGGTCCCTTCGTGGCCGTTCGCGCCGGGAGCGTGAGCGGACCGGCCGGTTCAGAAGGTGAACATGCTCACGATCGCCAGCAGGGGATGCTCCGCCCCGCTGCCGAAGGAGACGGCGAGGGCGTAGCCGATGGCGGCCTCCTCCGGGGTCGGGGCGGCGACCCACTCGGCCCTGACCTCGCCGTCGGCGAGGGTGGTGAGGTTCCCGAGGTGGTGTTCACCGCGGAAGAGGGAGCTGGACTCCTCGGAGGTGGGGATCAGGGTGTAGACGACCCCCGCGTGGTCCACCTCGGCCCGGTAGGAGTGGCGTGTGACGCGGCCGGGCCCCGGGCGTAGCGGGACGGGGGCGCCGCCGAGGGTCATGGTCAGCCGGTCGGGACCGCGGGTGCCGATGGGAATGTGCCGCTGCGCGACGGCCTCGTCCGACCGGCGTACGACGACCGGGGGGATCGCGTCGCCCTCGACGCGCACGGTACCGCCGTCTCGATCCAGCGTGAGCGTCAGCTCTCCCACGACCGCGTCGGTGACGTGTGTTTCCATGCCCGTAAGTATGCAGAGTCCTCCGCGCGCCCTTCCCACGGAAGGATCACCCGAAGGCACCCGCTCAGGATTCCGTACGGGAAGGCCCTGCCGGACGGGCGCGGTTCGGGTGGTCCGGGAGGGCGACCGCCCGGAGGCTGTTCCAGCCCCCGCGGGGAACACGGTCCGGGCGGTCACCGGTCTCAGTCCGCGCAGCCCGCGTACTCGTCGAGGCGCCGGAGCATGGCGGCCAGCATCAGCGGGAACATCGCCACGTGGGCGATCATCATGAGCGCCCCGCCGTCGATGACCCCCAGCCAGAGCAGCGGGAAGAGCGGCACGACGGGGACGAACATGGCGGCGCACATCTCCAGGGTGGAAGCCCAGCCGTGGCCCCGGTAGCGCATCCACGCGGCCATGCCGACGGACATGTCGAACGCCATCAGCAGGTACGCGAGCTCGGGCTGCCGGTCGTGGGAGAAGCCGAGCCCCGCGGCCGACAGGAGCATGCCGAGAACGAACATCCCGGCGAACATCGCGATGACCATCTCGACGTAGTGCCAGGCGAAGCGGCCCCATCGGCGGCGGTTGGCCGGTGCTGTCTGTGTCATGGCCCAACTGTGTCGCCGTACCGGACGCGCTCCAAGGGATGCGGTCGCACAGGTCCGGAAATCTGGGACTCGTGTCCGTTCTGGCATAGGGTCCCCCCATGTCCGAACGCCGCGTCGCCGTCATCGGGTACGACGCGGCGGAGCTGCTCGACATCGCCTGCGTGACCACGACCCTGGTGAACGCGAACCTGCACGGTGCCGCCCCCGCCTACCACGTGCGCCTGGCCACCCCCGGCGGAAATGCCATCACCTGCGGCACCGGCCTGACGCTCCAGGCCCAGGAGACGCTCGAACGGCTCGCCGGGCCGCTCGACACGCTCATCGTGTCGGGAGGTGTCGGACACGAGGCGGCCGCCGGCGACCGGTCGATCCTCGGTCACGTCCGCCGCCTGGCGCGCGAGAGCCGCCGCGTCGCGTCGGTGTGCACGGGTGCCGCCGTGCTGGCCGCCGCGGGCCTGCTCGACGGGCGGCGCGCCACCACCCACTGGCAGTCGGCGAAGATCCTCGCCGCCCGCCATCCGAAGGTCTCCGTCGACCCCGCCCCGATCTTCATCCGTGACGGGAACACCTACACGGCGGCCGGGGTCACCAGCGCCCTGGACCTCACCCTCGCCTTCGTCGAGGAGGACCACGGCGCCGAGCTGGCGCGGCGGGTGGCGCGCTCCCTGGTCACCTACCTTCAGCGACCCGGCGACCAGGCGCAGATGAGCATGTTCACCGCCTCGCCCTCGCCCGAGAACAGCCTGGTCAAACAGGTTGCCGAGTACGTCACGGGGCACCTGGGAGCCGACCTGAGCACGGCCGCGCTGGCGCACGGCGCGGGCGTGAGCGAGCGGCATCTGACCCGGCTGTTCATGGAGCACCTCGGGCAGGCGCCGGGACGGTTCGTGCGGCAGGTCCGCACCGAGGCCGCCGCGTACCTCCTGACCTCGACCTCCCTGCCGATGACCGGCGTGGCGGTCCGCTGCGGCTTCGGGACGACCGAGACCCTGCGCCAGGCGTTCGTCGACCGGTACGGGGTCCCGCCCTCGCGATACCGGTCCGTCGCGACGTCCGCCGCACGGCCCTGACGCGCCCCCGAAACGGCGACGCCCGCCGCACGTCCCCGGTGCGCCCCCGAAACTGCGACGCCGCACGACCCCGGCGCGTTCCGAGACCGCGACAACCCGCCACACCACCCCGACGCGTTTCCGAAACGACGTATACGGCCCTGGCACGTTCCCGGAAAGGCGACCCGCCACCCGGCCCTGACGCATTACCGAAATTGCGACGTACATCACACGACCTCGCCGCTTTTCGGGGACGGCGGCGTCCGCCGTGCGGCCCGGCGCGTTTCCGGAACGGGCCATCGTTGCGTACGCCGCGGGCGGCATGTGACGCTCCCGCGCAGGTGAGCGGGCTACCGGAGGGTGTATCCCAGCCCATATCACCGCGTTATGGAATTTTGCTAGGTACTCAGCGGCCCTTCTCGATGCCAACTTTATGGAGCCCGGACTCTTAGGGCTCCTTGCATCCCTCCTACCCCCCAAGGGACACCGAGAGGAGTCACCCCGCGTGAATCCGAAGGTCAAGCTTGGCGCCGTGGCCGTACTGGCCGTCGCCGCCATGACCACCCCCACGGCGGTGAACGCCGCCACCCCGGCGGACGCCGCCGCAGCCCGTACCGCCTCCGCCGAGCCGCCGGTGTTCGCACCGCCGGACGCGGAGTCGCGCAGCCGCGCGGTCACCACCGCCAACGCGACCCTCGCCGCCAGGTCGGAGGCCGTTCTCAAGGGACAGAACGAGAAGTTCACCCTGTCCAGGAACATCTCCGGCGCCTACGGCCTGCAGTACCTGACCTACGCGCGCACCTACCGCGGGCTGCCGGTCTACGGCGGTGAGGTGGTCGTCTCCACCGACCGTGCCGGAGAGCTCGTCGGGTCCGTGACCTCGGGCCAGCAGGCCAGGATCACGATCGACGTCACGAGCAAGGTGGACGCCGCGACCGCGGCCGCCACCGCCCGCGCGCAACTGCCCACCGTGGAGAGCGTGGCCGCGCCCAAGCTGCTCGTGCACGCGACCACCACGACGCCCAAACTGGCCTGGGAGGTGGTCGTCACCGGCGCCACCGCCGAGGCTCCGAGCGTCCTGCACGTCTTCGTGGACGCCCTCGACGGGTCGATCGTCGACTCCTATGACGACGTGCACGCCGGGACCGGCAACAGCTACTACAACGGCAACCCGGTGACCATCCAGACCTCGGGCTCGGGCAGCTCGTACTCGATGACCGACACCACCCGCCCCGGCCTGCGCTGCGGAGGCCAGAACGGCTCGGCCTACACCGGGACCGACGACTCGTGGGGCAACGGCTCGGGCACCAACCTGGAGACCGCCTGCGTCGACGCGCTGTACGCGGCCCAGACGGAATGGAACATGCTCAGCGCCTGGCTGGGCCGCAACGGGTTCAACGGCTCGGGCGGCGCCTTCCCGGCCCGGGTCGGCCTGAGCGCCGTCAACGCCTACTGGAACGGCAGCTACACCAGCTTCGGGCGCAACAGCGCCAACACCAGGCAGGCCACCCCGATGGACGTGGTCGGTCACGAGTACGGCCACGGCATCTTCCAGTACTCCGGCGGCAGCGGGGGCAGCGGCAACGAGTCCGGCGGCCTCAACGAGTCGACCGGTGACATCTTCGGCGCGCTGACCGAGCACTACGCCAACCAGCCCGCCTCCCTCGACCCGCCGGACTACCTGGTGGGCGAGGAGGTCAACCTGAGCGGCTCGGGCGAGATCCGCAACATGTACAACCCCTCGGCCAAGGGGCACCCGAACTGCTACAGCTCGTCCATCCCCTCCACCGCGGTGCACGCGGCGGCCGGGCCGCAGAACCACTGGTTCTACCTGCTCGCCGAGGGCACCAACCCGGTGGGCAAGCCGGCCAGCTCCGTCTGCTCGGGTCCGACGAGCCTGACCGGTATCGGCATCCAGAAGGCCGGCCGCATCTTCCAGGCCGGTCTGAACACCAAGACCGCCCCGTGGACGCACGCCAAGGCGCGGAGGGCCACCGTGGCCGCCGCCAGGTCGCTCTACCCGAGCGGCTGCGTCGAGGTCAACGCGGTCAAGGCCGCCTGGAGCGCGGTGAACGTCCCGGCCACCAGCGGCGAGGTGTCGTGCCCGTGACACGGGACGGCCTCCCGCGCCGACGGTGACCACGCCGTCCGGGAGATCGACCGGCCGGGGGGTTCACCGGCCGAGGTGTGGCCATACCCGGACGGACCGGTGCGGCGGGCGGTGATGGGGCCGCCCGCCGCGCTTCTCGGTGACCCGCTCACCCGGGTGACCCGCTCATCCGGGTGAGACGATCACCCGGGTGAGACGGCTCCGGCCCTCGCGGACGCGACCGCGAGGGCCGGAGCCGTTCCGGCCCGGATGACGAACGGTGATTCGGAAGTCAGAAAAGGGCACGTATGCGCTGCTGAAATCTGGAGAGGCCGCCCCGATACGGGGAACGATGCGGTCATGACGATCCTCAGCCGCTCACGGACCGGGACACCGCTCCCCCGCGCGGCCCGATGAGCACCGGACCTGACGGGGCGACCTCCACCCAGGATCGGGAAGGGGCGGATCCGCGCCGCTGGAAGGCGCTGAGCGTCTGCCTCGTCGCCGGTTTCATGACCCTGCTGGACGTCAGCATCGTCAACGTGGCGCTGCCCTCCATCCGTACCGGCCTGGAGGCCCCGCAGAGCGCCCTGCAGTGGGTGGTGTCCGGGTACGCGCTCACCTTCGGGCTCATCCTGGTCCCCGCCGGGCGGTTCGGCGACATGTACGGGCGGCGCAACGCGTTCGTCTTCGGTGTCGTGCTGTTCACCCTGGCCAGCGCGGCGGCCGGGATCGCCGAAAACCCGACCCTGCTGGTCGTCGCGAGACTCGTGCAGGGGCTGGCGGGCGGGGTGATCAATCCGCAGGTGAGCGGGCTGATCCAGCAGCTCTTCCGGGGGGCGGAGCGAGGCAGGGCGTTCGGGATGCTGGGCACCGTGATCGGCGTCTCGACCGCGATCGGCCCGCTGCTCGGCGGGGTGCTCATCAACCTCGGCGGCGGCACCGACGGGTGGCGCCTCGTCTTCTATGTCAACATCCCGATCGGCGTCCTGGCCGTGCTCCTGGCGTACCGCTACATCCGGCCCGCCGCGAGGGAGCCGCGGCCGAGGGAGAGCATGGACCCCGTGGGCGTGCTGCTGCTCGCCGCGGGCGTCGTGCTGGTGCTCCTGCCGCTCGTCGAGGGGCACGAGTGGGGGGCCTCGGCGAAGTGGCCGTCCCTGCTCGGCGGGCTCGCCATGCTGGCCGTCTTCGCGGCCTGGGAGCGCCGTTACGGGCGGCACCACCAGCCGATGGTCGACCTGTCCCTGTTCCGCAGGCGCTCGTACGCGCTCGGCGCCCTGGTCGGGGCGCTCTACTTCGCGGGCTTCACCGCGATCTTCTTCATCCTCACCCTGTACCTGCAGAACGGCCTGGGCTACTCGGCCCTGGAGGCGGGGCTGGCGACCACGTCGTTCGCCGGGGGGTCGGCGGTGGCGGCCCTGTTCGGCGGCCGGATCGTCACCCGGCTGGGCCGTCCCCTGGTGGTGGCCGGGCTGGTGCTGGTCGCGGTCTTCCTCGCCGTCACGGCGCTCGCCGTACAGCTGGTCCCCGGTACGCACGTGGCCTGGGCCATCGCGCTGCCGCTCCTCGTCGCGGGTCTGGGCAGCGGCCTGGTGATCTCCCCGAACCAGACGCTTACCCTGTCCGAGGTGCCGGTCGCCAGGGCGGGCTCGGCGGGGGGCGTGCTCCAGACGGGCCAGCGCATCGGCGCCGCCGTGGGCATCGCGGCGATCGGCTCGGTGTTCTTCTCCCAGGTCGCCTCCTCGCACGGCGACTACGCGACGGCGTTCCGGCACTCGCTGCTGGTCACCATCGCCTTCGTGCTGGTCGCGCTGGTGGTGGCCGTCATCGACGTGATCACCTCACGCCGGGCCGCCCGGTCCTGAACGAGGACGGCGGGGAGATGGTCGCGGTTCTTCCTTTGCCGGACGCGGCAGCGGTCCGGCGCGGCAGCGGTCCGGTCGGCTTCAGGGGTCAGGGGTCAGGGGTCAGGGGTCATCAGCCGGTGTTCGTGTCAGCGGTGATTATGGAGTAGTAAGGGTCGTAGTCGACGACCACCTGGCCGCGGTCGAGGATCGTGTCGATCTCGGCGACGAGGCTGCCCCTGAGGCTGACGTGCCGGAGGTTGGGCGCCTCACGGAGGACGCTGATGTCTTCGAGGCGTTCGCAGCCGTCCAGGCGGATCTGGGTGAGGGCCGTCATGTGCCGCACGAACTCCAGATGCCGGATGCCCGAGCCGCTGAGATCCAGTTCGACCAGATTCGTGAGGTGGCTGATCCCCTCGCAGTCACGCAGGGTGCGGCAGTCGGTCAGGATGAGCTTCCTCAGGCCGTTCAGCTCGGACAGGCACGAGAGGCTGAACAGCCCCTCGACGTCGTCGGCCTGTAACTCGATCAGGTTCGGGGTTGAGGCCAGTGCGGTGAGGTCGGCCGCTGTCACCGCGCCTCTCAGGATCAGGCTCCTCAGCCTGCCGCTGCCGGGTAAACGCAACGGCGTCTCTCTTTTCCCGGCCAGCCGGAGCTCCAGCCGGTGCAGGTTCTGGCAGCGATCCAACTCCCCGGTGTCGGAGACACCCGTACGGCTCATCGCGCGTAGCGTGCGTAACTCCGGCAGGTCATGGCAGAAGTCGAGCGAGGTCAATCCGCAGCCGTTGAGCGAGAGCGTGCGCAGCTCATGCATGGCGCGGATGGCGCTGAAGTCCTGGATCCTGGTGCAGCCGTCGAGAATGAGAATGCGCAATCTACTCAATTCCGACAAGTGGCCCAGATCCTTCAGCTTGCCGCATCCGGCCAGATAGAGCTCCTCCAGGTGAACCAGGGAACGCAGCTCGTCCAGCCCGGAGACGCCGGACAGGTTGAGCCTGCGAAGGGCGCTCAACCGCTCGATGCCCGCGAGCGA
Source organism: Streptosporangium sp. NPDC002524 (assembly GCF_040295985.1). Taxonomy (NCBI): domain Bacteria; kingdom Bacillati; phylum Actinomycetota; class Actinomycetes; order Streptosporangiales; family Streptosporangiaceae; genus Streptosporangium; species Streptosporangium sp. NPDC002524. The sequence continues at coordinate 69,704 of NZ_JBEOWK010000003.1, forward strand.
CGCGATCTCCCGATGTCCGCCGCAGTCGAGTTCGGTGAGGTTGGTCAAGGCGTGCCACCGCCGGAAGTCCAGGGGCCCGTGGCCCACGTCGACGTGCAGCCGGGTGAGCCCGACCAGGCGGCCCACGCGGGCGAGCAGCTTTTCCGACGTGACGTGTACGGTCACGTCGTCGAGCGGCAGGTGCGAAAGCACCCGGTCGACGTAGTCGTCGACCTCGAACCGCTCACAGCACCTGATGATCTCGTCGACCACGTCCTGCTCGCCCGCTGTCCGCGCGTACTGCGCGATGACCTCCAGGCCGTCGTCACCGCCCAGGACGGCGGCGGCATGAACACACGCGGCCTGGGTCTGCGGTGGTTGGTCCGTATATCTGGACAGCCACCGGATCATGCCCTCACCGCCTCCCCCGATCAGTTCGGCCTCCTCGATGGAACGGGGCGGAAGGATCGCGGTGAGCGCCTCACGCGCCCTGGCCGCGCTGGCGTTCTCCACCCGGCGGCCCACGGAGATGCACTCGGCGGCCAACAGCAGCAGCGACCGCCGCTGGTCGTCGTAGGAGTCTTCCGCCACATCGAGGATGCTGTTGATCAGCAGGTTGACCGAGGGTCTGTCGAACACTCCGGCGGCGAAGGCGATCACCCGGTGCCAGCCGGGGTCGGTGATGTGTCGGACGAGGCTGTCGGTCCGACCCGCGTGGGCATACCCGAGCGCGCTGAGATACTCCTGGAAACTGCGGTGGGAGAACTGGGCCTCGCCGGGCGAGACCTCACGGAAGACGATTGTCCTGTTCACCAGGATTCGCACCGCCTCCTTGGCGCCGACGGTGATGTTGATCATGCCGGGAAGGCATTCCTCGACGATTTCCAGCACGGTCTTGGCGGGCAGCAGCAGGGGTGGCCGTTCGGCCGGGAGGAGACCGCCGACAGCCGGTGACGGGACCGGACCGAGGGTCGTTTTGAGGTCGTCGGTGAGAATGCTCGTCGCCGAGTGTTCGGTCAGATGACAGGCGATCGACTCCAGCAGGTCGAGCTTGTCCCGCTCGCTGAATTCGAGTGCCACACCGCGCAGTGATCTGCGACCTTTCTCGCGTTTGTCGACGAGCGCCTTGATAACCCTCTCGTAAAGTTCACCACGGCTCTTCGGCGCGTTGTCGGAGAGGTTGTCGGCGTAGAACGCGCACAGCATCGCGCACAACAGCGGCGTCTCGGCGATCTCACGCACGGAGATACGGCTGCTGATGTCCCGGAGCAGCGCCTGCTGCCTCCCGCGATAATGGTCGCGCCGTTCCTGGGACTCGTAGGCCACCAGCGAGTCGAACCACGCGTTCACGCACAGCTTGATGTGCCCGAGCTGCATCGGAAGCAGCCGCAGCAGGGAGAAACGCTGCCTGGTGAACCAGGGCAGGCTGATTCCCTCGGGGCGCGAGGTCACCACGTAACGCACGTCCGGATATTCGGTCAGCAGTTTCTCCAGCCAGATGAAGAAATCGCTCCGGTGCAGTTCGGAGAGCTCGTCGAAACCATCCAGAATAATCAGCGCCTTGCCCGACTTCAGCGTCGAGGAGACCCAGTCGCCGGGCACCTCGCTCCCCCGGTGCGACGAGGCGAGAATCAGCGCCTCCTCTTTCGGGTAGATCCGCCCGGCTCCGGAGAAGACCACGCGTAGCTGAACGACGAACGGGACCAGGCCGTTCCAGTTCTGCAGCGCCCTGGGGAAGGAGTGCTGCGCGGCACACACCGCGAGCCACTGGCTGATCGTCGTCTTTCCCGAGCCCGCCGCGCCGCTGATGACGATCCGTGGCAACGTCTTCGGATGAGCGGCTATCTCGCCGATCCACTCGTCGACAGGGGCGGCGTGCGCGCTCTCCGTCTCCGCCATGAGGATGATGTAGCCGATGTCGATCGGTCGCTTCTGCAGCTCCAGCGGCAGATCGAGACCGAACAGCTCCATGTTCTTGTAGGTGTGGATGATGTCCGACGCGTAGTGCGCCTCGAACGCGCTCGTCTCTTTCGGTGTGCCCTGCCGGAAATGCGGAAGGACGACGCCTTCTATCCCGTCCTCAAGCAGCTCGTAGGTTTTCTGCGCCAGAACGAAGGTGTCGACGATCAACTCGTTGTGGAAATCGGGCAACTTCTTGGTCAGTGCGACGATGTACTGGCAGGCGAACTGCAGAAACCATTCACCGTATTCGGTGGCGTCCTCCGAGAGCAGGTCCCTGCGCCATTTTTTGTGTACGGCCGGTCGCAGGCGGGCTGCGATGTCGCCGTGGACGAACCTCAGCCTGATGACATCATCACGGTCGATCCTGAAGGACTCCAGCGCCTCGCACACACCCTCTATCGCCAGATCCCTCTCGGCCGTCTCCAACCGCCTGAACTCCACCAGCTCGAACCTGTTCAGGCGCTCGACCAGCAGGTCCTTCGCATCACGCAGACTACGTTCGAACGCCGCCCTCGCCCTTTTCTCCTCCTGGCCGGTGAAGACCAGATTCGCGATGTCGGAGAGACCCTGGACCCGGGTCGCCGTGCCCGGCAGCAAGACACGGAAGACCGCGAGGATGATCTGATTCGCTAATTTCTTACTGCGATCGTTGACGGCCACGCTCACCTCTCGACAGGAGAGTTGGCCTTTTAGTGTCTCATAACGCGTTTATCTCGCGTCAAGCTGGAGACCAGGTTGTATCGGGAGCATCGGAGACGACAATCCCCGGCCACGGCCTTTCGTAACCTCCGTGTGGGCGACTGACGAATTCGGTCGAGATTTGTTTTCGACACCTGTCAACGTGGCGGCCCGACCGTCGCGCAGGGGGATGACCTGCCGGGCATCCGCGAGAGGCGAACCTGATATGACGACCCGCACGCGCCCGCACATGCCTGCACACGCCCGCTCGACGCCGTCGACATGGTCCCGCGCTCCGGTGAGCGCGGACCGTACCCGGATGACCGCCTCCTGCTTCGAAAGGCGCCGGAGCCGTGCGTGGACGACTTCCGGCACCGCGCCCAGCCGGGTGGGGAGCGGTGCCGCATGCGGATCCGGACGCTCTGCCCGACGCCGGTCGTCAGGCGGGCGCGTAGGTGAGGCAGTCGATGTCGTTCTGCGCGTAGCCGACGACGATGCCGGAGGCCTGGCACTCGTACTGGACGTTGTGCTGGCACTTGGCCATCTTGCAGGCGCCGACGTGACCGGTGGCGGACGGGTCACCGCCCTTCGAGTCGACCTTGAAGAAGGTCTCGCACTCCGCGTGGCTGCTGTTGCCGACCGTGATGGCCAGGGCGTGGCAGGTGTGCGCCGTGTTGTACGCGCACGCCTCGACCTGACACTCGTTGACCGCGGGCATTTGCATGGCTGAACTCTCCTAGGGCTCGGGCCGGTCCCGGACTCGACGAGCCGTCGCCGGGGCCTGTCGCCCATTGGTTTGTCGGTGTCACCCGGTGGCGACTCCGGCGCTTCCCGGTTGGCGCCCGGGGCGTCGGCTCGCCTCGCGCCGAGCCGTGTCACGGTCGCCGGAACTCGCGACCGGACGTGGCGCGGCCCGTGCCCGCGTACGGGCGCCGGGACTACTCCGTCTCCTACCGCGCCCGGCTCGCCTTCACGCTCATACGGGCCCCAAGGCTTCTCCAAGAGAGCCGGGGCGTTCGTTCCGCGCGGGCGGGTTTCGGGGAGGGGGAAGGGGCTGGGAACGGGAACGGCCGACGATGCCCGAGGCGAGCAGGTACTGGCCCGCGAGGTAGGTGGCCATGATCAGGAAACCGTGCGCCGGAAGGCGGGGAAGGCCCGCCAGCTCGAACGCGATCAGCGTGTCGGAGAGCAGGAACAGCGCGCCGCCCGCCCCGATCCACCGGCCGTGGCCCGCCGCGGTCACCGCGGTGGCCGTCAGCAGCAGCGAGTAGGCGGCCACCGGCAGGCGCAGGTCGCCGAGGCCGGGCCAGAGGACGAGGATCAGGACCACCCAGAGGGCGGCGTAGGCCACCGGGACCGCCGGGCGGCGCCGCAACGCGCCGAGGGCTCCCTCCCGGACGAAGTAGGTCACGTAGCAGACGTGCGCCGCGGCGAACAGGGTCATGCCCGGGAGGAAGAGGCCGTCGACCTCCAGGGCCACGTCACCGCCCCAGGACAGCAGGAGCGCCGCAACCAGCGGGCGCGGCCCGCGCCGTGCCAGCACCCAGGCCGCGAGCAGCGGCATGAGCAGCGCCTTGGTCACGGAGTCCAGCGGGGCGGCACCGGCGACCCCCAGGGCCAGGTGCACCGCGCAACAGACCCAGAAGGCGACCAGCACGGCACGGGAGAGCGACCCGGCCCTTAGAACATCATTCTGCACAGCTGAATGGTAGATGGCAGGGTGTGCCATCGGCGTGCCATCGGTGCGATCCGGGAGACCCCGGCCCCGGGCACACCCCGGTGGCGGGGGCCCGGGTGCCGGAGAGCCCGGGGGGCGGAAAATCCGAGATGCCGGAGGAACCGGGGCCGGAGGAACCGGGATGCCGGAGGGGCCGGGGTGGGAGGGATCGGGATGCCGGAGAGCGCCGGGTGCCGGAGAGTCCGGGATGGCAGAGGGACCGGAGTGCCGGAGAGCCCCGGAGGCCCCGGTGGTTACCGGTCGAGCAGGTGGGTGTAGCCGGGCTCCAGGCCCGCCCGCGCGGCGATCTCCGCCGTACGGGCCTCGAAGTCCTTCTCGTCGGCCACCGTCACGTTGCCCTCCAGGGTCACGCTCTCCGGGGGGGCGTCCCAGCCCATGGGATCGGCGTCCCAGACGTTGCCGCGGAAGACGACGTTCTCCAGGGGCGGCCAGGCCTGCAGGGTGGCGGTGTTGTCCGCGCGCTGGACGGCGTTGTCCTCGACGGTGACCCAGGCGGCGCCGTAGTCGGTGTAGAGCGCGAAGTTGTACGGCGTGAGCGTGTCGCGCACGACGTTGCCACGGATCACCGCGCCGTTGTCGTGGGAGTCGCCCTGCGGGCCCGACAGGTAGACGCCGCCGCCGTCGGCGAGCACCTTGAGGGTGTTGAAGGTGAGGTTGCGCAGGACCCGGCTGCTCTTGCCGGGGCCGAGCACGATGCCGCAGTGCGGGACGTCGTTCACCTGGTTGTGCGCGACCGTGGAGTCCTCGCTCGCGGACACCGCGATGCCGGGCGAGCCGGAGTACTCCAGGCCGATGTCGTGGACCCAGTTGTTCTCGACCGTGACACCGCGGCTCTCGCCGACCGAGACGCCACCGCCGCAGACGTCCTCGAACACGTTCCCCCGCACCAGGACCTCGCCGCCGCCGCCGGAGAACCGCAGGGCCGTGGCGCCCAGCCTGGTGAAACGGCAGCCTTCGATCGTGACCCGCTCGGTGCCCTCGAACACGACGTTCGCCGGGATCGTCAGCGACTCGCCGGGCACCGTCACCCACGCCCCCTCGGCGAACGACACCTTCTCGATGGTGCCGCCGTCGTAGTAGCCGGTGCCGTGGTAGTGCAGGAAGCCCTCGGGGCGGCTCGGCCGCATCCAGGTGGCGTCGGCGAAGGTGATGCCCAGGAAGGCGACGTCGCGGGCACCGGTGACCGTGACCAGTTCCTCCAGTACGGGGGCGACGACCTCCGTCCGCGCGGGGTCCTCGCCGGGGCGCGGCCGGTAGCGCAGGAGGTGGTGGCCGGGGCGGGACCTGTCGAGGACGAAGGTGCCGGGCTCGGTCAGGAAGCCCGCGCCGTTCTCCACCCGGGTCGGCAGGCCGGGGCCGTAGGACTCGCCGCCGCCCTCCCACGGGACGACCGAGTTGTAGAGCTCGACCGCCCAGCCGAAGGCGGGCTCGGCCATGGTGACGGTGGTCGAGTGCTCGTCCCCCTCGACGGCGGCGACGCCGAAGCGGGCCTCCGTCCACGGGTAGACGCCCCGCAGGACGAACTCGACGTCACCGGGGTTTCCCCAGCTCTGCGGGGCGGTGCTGTCGGTGACGTAACCCGTGTCGGTTCTGGTGGCGTTCCCGGGAAGGGCGTCGATCGAGGCCCGCTCGGCCCTGCGGCCGTCGACGTAGAGCTGGCGGGTGTCGAGGTCGCCGACCTCGGCCACCCAGGCGCCGTCCTGCTCGCGCCAGCCGGTGATCCTGCGGCCACCGCTGACGACGACCTCACCGGCCTCGCCGATCTTGCCGGCCTCGTCGGCCTCGCTCGCGGCCCGGTAGGTTACGCCGGAGTCGGCCTCGGTGAGCCGGAAGGTGTCGGCGAGCCGGTGCGTGCCCGCCAGCAGGGTGACCACGGTGCCCGCGCCACGGGCCAGGTCACGCGCCAGGTCGCGGGCGTGGGCGAGGGTGGCGAGCGGTCGTTCCCGGGTGCCGGGCCAGGCGTCGTCGCCCGAGGGGGAGACGTAGAGCTCGTTCAAGGAGCACTCCTCGTTTATAATGTAAACAGTGATATACAGCATAAACATATATTGGGGTCGAGCGTCAAACCGAAGGAGGACGGATGGTCGCCAAGGAGGATCCGGACCGGACGGTCGAGCTGCTGTGGCGGGAGTCATGGGACGCCGCGCCCAGGCAGGCACCGAGGCAGGGGCTGAGCGTCGCCGCGATCGTGCGCGCCGCCGTCGAGATCGCCGACGCCGACGGGATCGAGGCGCTGTCCATGCGCCGGGTGGGCGAACGGCTCGGTTTCACCAGCATGTCGCTCTACCGGCACGTACCGGGCAAGACACAGCTCGTCGACCTGATGTGCGACGCGGTGATGGGCGACGTCACGGCGGGCTCCCCCGCCGGGACCCCGGTTGGCTCCCCTGCCGGGACCCCGGTCGGCGCCTCAGCCGGGACACCGGCCGGAACTTCGGTCGGAACACCGGCCGGAACCTCGGTCGAAACACCGGCCGGGGCCTCGGACGGGACACCGGCCGGGACCTCGGACGGGACAGCGGCCGGGGTCTCGGCGGACACGTCGCGGGGGTGGCGCGAGGCGCTTGAGGGGTGGGCGCGGCGCGGGTGGGCGCTGTGCCGCCGCCATCCCTGGCTGGCCGAAGCACGCGGCACCCGGCACGTCCCCGGCCCGAACTCCATCGCCCACTTCGAGTACGCGCTCAGCACCGTGGCGGGGACCGGCCTGAGACCCGCCGAGATGATCGCCGTGGTGGGCCTCGTCGGCCGGTTCGTGGACAGCGAGGCGGCCAGGGCCGCGGAGACCACCAGGATCGAGCGGCACACCGGGGTCTCCGAGGACGAGTGGTGGGGCGCCAGGGACTCCCTGTACGAGAAGCTCCACCACTACCCCACGCTGACTCACATCTGGGAGGCCGGTGGTTACGACGAGCCGGAGGACTCCTTCGAGTTCGGCCTGCGGCGCGTACTGGACGGCATCGAGACACTGGTCCGTGAGCGTGATGTAAAGCGTGATGAAACTGCCTCATGTGTGATGTGCGGAACGAGCATGGACCGGGCGGAGGCGGGCCGCCCGCGCGCCTACTGCTCACGGGCCTGCCAGCAGCGCGCCTACCGCAGGCGCCACCGCTCCACACCGCGACCGAGTGACCCTCCGGGCCAGGGGTGACGGGCCCAAACGGGCTCCAGCCGAATTCGGCCCGGTCGAGCCGAATCCCGGCCGTGCCGAGTCCTGCTCGGCGGGTCCCGGCCGGTCACCTTCCAGCCCGGCGAGTCCCCTGCCGGGCGGGTCACCTGCTGGGCGGGTCACCGGCCGGGTGAGTTCCGGCCGGGTGGGTTCCCTGCCGGGTGGGTTCCGGCCGGGTGGGTTCCCTGCCGGGTGGGTTCCGGCCGGGTGGGTTCCCTGCCGGGTGGGTTCCGGCCGGGTGGGTTCCAGCCCGGTGGGTTCCGGCCGGGCGCGTTCCGGCGAAGCGGCCCGGCCGACGATGGCGGGTTCCGGTCCCGGGCGGGCGCCTACTTCCGCGAGTCGCTCAGCACCCTGAACGTGATGCCCGCCCGCACGAGCCTGTCGATCAGCGCGTCGCCCATCGCCACGGCGGTGGTGACCTGGCCGGACACGTCGGGCAGGTTGTCGGTCGCCAGGCAGAGCGCCGACTCGCCGAGCATCTTGGCGGTCTCCCCGTAGCCGGGATCACCGCCCGCGACCTCGGTGACGACGCGCGCCCCACCTCCCTGACCGAGGAAGGTGACCTTGAACCAGCTCCTGGCCCGCTGCTCGACGCCGGGGCCGTCGCCGGAGGCGAAGCTCCGCAGCAGCAGGGACCGTGCCGGGGGGATCTGGGCGAGCAGGGCGAACGCCCCGGCCCCCGCGGCGATGCCCAGCGCGACAGGTAGTTGCTTGACCGCGAAATGGTGGCGGTAGGTGAAGTCGGGACCGTAGCACTCCAGCGCGCGGGCCGAGCGGGCGACGACCTGCGGGTCGAGCGTGGGCAGCGGCAGGGCCCAGCCTCCGACATAGCGAATCGATCCGGGCAAACCGCGCACCTTCCTTACCCCGGAGGCCGCTGCGACCTCGACCGAAGGTGCGAACCCCACCGCGGTTCCGGCCGCAGTCTCCGTCTCCGTCTCCGTCTCGGTCTCCGTCTCCGTCTCCGTCTCTGTCTCGGGATTCGCTGTGATCGCGGCCTCGGATCTCGCCGTGGCTTCGGAAGCGGAACCGGAACCGGCCCCGGGACGTGCCCAGGGGCGCTCTTCGAGTTCGCGGCGCAGGCGCGCGGCCTCGGACGACTGCCGGAAGCGGGAGATCGCCATCACGGCGGAGTGCATGGTGCCGCCCGACGGGGCACCGGAGGCCCGGACGAACCCGCTTACCTCCAGCGGCACGCCCTGGGGCAGATGCTTGACGGTGAAGTAGGCGCCGAGGTCGTGCGGGATCGAGTCGAAACCGCACGAGTGCACGAGCTTGGCCCCGGTCCGCCTGGCCCGTTCGTGGTGGCGGATGAACATGCGGTCGACGAACTCGGGCTCGCCGGTGATGTCGGCGTAGTGGGTGCCCGCGTCGGCGCAGGCGGCCACGAGCGGCTCGCCGTGGGAGACGAAGGGACCCACGGTGGTCGCGACGACCCTCGCCTGCCTGGCGATCTCCACCAGGGAGGCGGGATCGGTCGCGTCGGCGTGCAGCAGTGGCAGCTCGGGCAGGCCGATCCGTTCCCTGACCGCTTCGAGTTTGGCCCGGTTGCGCCCGGCCAGGGCCCAGCGCAGGGAGGGGCCGGCGTGGCGCGCGAGGTAGTCCGCGGTGAGCGCCCCGGTGAACCCGGTGGCGCCGAACAGCACGATGTCGTACGGGCGGTCGTCAGGCATGGGCCGAGAATCCTCCCTGCCGGAGCCGGGCGCAAGGCGTACCGCCCGGGTGTCGCGTTGTCCCCGAGGCGGGCGTGGCGGACGTGCTCACCTCCAGAGAGAGGCGAGCACTGCCGCAATCACCCCGCCCTCACCTCAAAACGGGCATGACGGCCGTACTCATCCCGGACGAAGACGAGCAGCGCCGCAGCCACTCCGCCCTCACTTCAAAGCGGGCATGACAGCCATGCTCACCCCGGACGAAGACGAGCGACCACCCCGCCCTCATCTCAAAACGGGTATGACGGCCGTGCTCACCACCGGACGGAGACGAGCACCGTCGCGAGCTCCGTTCTCATCTCGGGGCCGGGGCGGTGGCGAGCCGGGGGAGGACGTTCTCGCCGAACCAGTACGACTCCTCCAGGTGGGGGTAGCCGGACAGGACGAACTCCTCGATGCCGAGCGAGGCGTACTCCTCGATCCGCTCGGCGACCTGGGAGTGGCTGCCGACCAGCGCGGTCCCGGCTCCGCCCCTGACGAGGCCGACCCCGGCCCAGAGGTTCGGGTGGATCTCCAGGTCGCGAGCGGTGCCACCGGCGAAGCCCTCGTGCAGCTCCAGCATGCGCTTCTGGCCGACCGACTCGCTGCGGCTCAGCAGCTTCCTGGCCGAGACGATGTCGGCCGGGTCGATGGCGGCCAGCAGCCGTTCCGCCTCCGCCCAGGCGTCGCGCTCGGTGTCGCGGGTGATCACGTGCAGCCGGATGCCGAAGCGGAGCTTGCGGCCCTGCTCCTCGGCCAGCTCGCGAACCCACTCGATCTTCCTCGCCACCTGCTCCGGGGGCTCGCCCCAGGTGAGGTAGACGTCCACATGCTTGGCCGCGACCGGTCCCGCCGCCCGCGAGGAGCCGCCGAAGTAGATCTCCGGGACGGGGTCGGGCGTCTCGGACACCATCGCGCCGTCGACGCGGTAGTGCGTGCCCTCGAAGTCGTACGGGGTGCCGCTCCAGGCGCCGCGCACGATCGAGAGGAACTCGTCGGTGCGCTCGTAGCGTTCGTCCTTGGACAGGTGGTCGCCGAACCTGGCCTGCTCGACGGTCTCCCCGCCGGTCACCACGTTGAGCAGGAGCCTGCCGCGCGAGAGCCGCTGGTAGGTGGCGGCCATCTGCGCGGCCAGCGTCGGGGACATGAAGCCCGGCCGGAACGCGACGAGAAACTTCAGCCGTTCGGTCTCGCGGGTCAGCGCGGCGGTGACCAGCCAGGCGTCCTCGCACCAGGTGCCGGTGGGGGTGAGGACGGCCTCGAAGCCGAGCTGTTCGGCGGAGCGGGCGACCTGCGCCAGGTACTCGATGTCCGGCGGGCGGAACGCCGCCGCCTCGGAGCGGCCGTGCCCTCTGGCGAGGCCGTGGCCGCCCCCGGTGAGGACCCGGCTGTCACCGGCGGTGGGCAGGAACCAGTGGAACTTCACAGGATGCCTCCGGACCTCGAAAGGGACCCCGCAAGGGACCTCAGAAGGGACCTCGGAAGGGACCCCGGAAGAGACGTCGCGCAGGGCGTCACGAGGGACGTCGCGAGGGGCGTCGCCAGGGGCCTCACGAGGGGTTCTCCAGGGTGGCGTCGAAGCGGGTGTCGACGACGTCGGCGAACTTCACCGGCACCGGGATGAGCTTGGCCTCGCTGAAGGCGTCGGCAACCAGCTGCTCGCGCTCGACGACGTCCCCGGCGAGCTTGAGGTCCTTGAACGAGCTGCGCTTGATCGCGGTGCCGACGATCCCCGGGTCCAGGCCGGTGAGCTCGGAGTAGACCTTGGTCCACTCCTCCTGGTGACCGTTGGCCCACTCGTGCGCCCTGCGGATCCGTCCCACCCAGTCGCCCAGCGCCGCCGTGCGGGCCGGGTCGGCGAGGGTGTCCTTGCCGGTGATCTGGAACTCGAAGCCGTTGGCGTAGCCCTCGCCGTCGACCAGGATGCGCGCCTTGGTCTGGGCCTCGGCCTGGGCGGTGTAGGGGTCCCAGATGGCCCAGGCGTCGATCTTGCCGGAGGAGAGCGCGGCGAGGGCGTCCGGCGGCTGGAGGTACTGGGGCTGGATGTCCTCGAAGCTCAGCCCCTCCTTCTTCAGCACGGCCAGCAGGTGGAAGTTCGCGGAGCTGCCCTTGGCCACGGCGACGCGCTTGCCGCGCAGGTCGGCGGGGGCCTTGATGGGCGAGTCGGCCGGGACGACGACGGCCTGGCCGCCGACCCCCTTCTCCGCGACCGCGACGACGGCGATCTTCGCCCCGGCCGCGGCGGCGAAGACCGGCGGGGCGTTGCCCACCGCGCCGAAGTCCAGGGAACCGGCGTTGATGGCCTCCAGGATCGGCGGCCCCGAGGTGAACTGGGACCAGGTCACCTTGTACTTGACGTCGTCGAGCTGTCCGGCCGCGGTCAGCAGCGCCTGCAGGCCCGTCCCCTTCTGGTCGCCGATGCGCAGCGTCACCTGGGACAGATCGACCGAGCCGTCGGCGCGGACACTCTGCTCCTCCCCCGCCCCGCAGGCGGCGGTGACGGTGAGGAGCAGTGCGGCGGCGATCAGGGCGGTGAGACGACGTTTCATGCGGTTCCTTCCGGGGTGACGCCCAGCTGGTCGAGCAGGGTGGAGCGCAGTGCGACAAGATCGGGGTGGTCACGGTGACGGGGCCGGGGCAGCTCGACCCTGGACTCGTGGGCGATGGCGCCCCCGTCGAGCACCAGGACGCGATCGGCCAGCAGCATGGCCTCGTCCACGTCGTGGGTGACGAGCAGGATGCCGGGGCGGTGCCTCGCCCACAGGTCGAGCACGAGCCGGTGGATGGTGATGCGGGTCAGCGCGTCCAGGGCGCTGAACGGCTCGTCGAGCAGGAGCAGGCCGGGCTCGCGGACCAGCGCCCTGGCCAGGGAGGCCCGCTGGGCCTCGCCGCCCGACAGGGTGAGCGGCCAGGCGTCGCGCAGGCCGCCGAGGCCGACCTCCTCCAGCGCGGCGAGCGCGGCGGCGCGCGGGTCGGGGGCGCGCAGGCCGAGGGCGACGTTGGTCAGGACGCGCTTCCACGGCACGAGCCGGGGTTCCTGGAAGGCCACGGCGACGGTGTCGCCGACCTCGACCTCGCCCTCGGCGCCGGGGTCGAGCCCCGCGAGCACCCGCAGGAGGGTGGACTTGCCCGAGCCGCTCCGGCCGAGCAGGGCGACGAACTCGCCCCGGCCGATCTCCAGGTCGATCCCGTCGAGGACCCGCCGCTCCCCGAAGGCCCGGGTGAGCCCCCGCACGGCCGCCACCGGGGCCGCCGTACGGGACGGGGTCTCGGTGACGGACGAGGTCTCCCCGGAGGGCCGGGTCCCCGCACCGGATCGGGGCCCGACACGGTCGAGGGCCTCCGTACGACCGGGAGCCTCCATACGGTCGAGGGCCTCCGTACGACCGGGAGCCTCCATACGGTCAAGGGCCTCCGTACGACCGGGAGCCTCCGTACGGTCGAGGGCCTCCGTACGACCGGGAGCCTCCATACGGTCAAGGGCCTCCGTACGACCGGGAGCCTCCGTACGGTCGAGGGCCTTCGTACGACCGGGAGCCTCCATACGGTCAAGGGCCTCCGTGCGACCGGAAGCCTCGGTCCGGCCGGAAGCCTCGGTCCGACCGGAAGCCTCGGTCCGACCGGAAGTCTCCGTGCGGCCGGAAGTCTCCGTGCGGTCAGGAGCCTCGGTCCGGTCAGGAGCCTCGGTACGGGACGAGGTCAGCGTGACAGGAAATTCTGCCGCCATGACAGGGCCCTCCTCTCCAGCAGGCGTACCACCGCGTCCGTCAGCAGGCCGAGAATCGCGTAGACGATCAGGCCGACGACGACCACGTCGGTGCGCAGGAACTCCCGGGCGTTGTTGATCATGTATCCCAGTCCGGCGTCCGCGTTGATCTGCTCGGCCACGATCAGCGCCAGCCAGGCCACGCCCAGGCTCTGCCGCAGGCCGACGAGGGTCTGGGCCAGCGCGCCCGGCAGGACGATCTGGGTGACCGTCTCCGTACGGCTCAGCCGCAGCACCCGGGCCACCTCGGCGAGCCTGCCGTCGACGCCGCGGATTCCGGAGAAGGTGTTGAGGTAGAGCGGGAAGAGCACGCCGAGGGCGACCAGGGCCACCTTGGGGATCTCCCCGATGCCGAACCAGAGGATGAACAGCGGGATCAGCCCGAACAGCGGGAGCGCCCGCAGCATCTGCAACGGCGGGTCGACGGCGTTCTCGCCCACGCGGCTGAGCCCCGCGACCAGGGCCAGGCCGATTCCGGCGACCGCGCCCAGGGTGAAGCCGATCGCGGCCCGCTGGAGCGAGACGGCGATCGCCTCGGGCAGGACGCCCTCCTGGACGAGCCCGGCGGCGGTGGTGAGGATCTTCAGGGGCGAGGCGAGGAGCCGTTCCGGGAGAAGCCCGGTGGCGCTGACGATCTGCCAGACGACGACGATGACCAGGGGGCTGACGAGACGCTGCCAGGCGGCGGCGGAGGACAGGGGGACGCGTGACCGCGACGGCACGGCCCGCTGTCGCATCCCCGCGTCGACGGCGGGAGCGGACACGGAAGACCTCATTCACGGCGGGGGCTGGGTTCCCGTTCATCGTCCGGCAAATAACCCACAAAGTCAATCGGAAATACATGATTTAGCCGATAACGCGCCGCCGATCCCCGGTTGGTAGGTTTTCCGCAAAGGACGAACGCATACGCAAGCGGAGGAGCTGGCACGGTGGAGGTCGAGCAGACGGCACTGCCCGGTATAGGACTGCGACACGAGTTCACGACGCGGTCGGGCAGGCGCATCGGGATCGTCTCTCACCGCACCGGCCGCCGCGACCTGGTGATATACGACCCCGACGATCCCGACCGCGCGTGCGAGACCATCAAGATGAACGACGAGGAGGCCGACGCGCTCGCCGAGCTGCTCGGCGCCCCGCGCATCGTGCAGCGCCTCAACGACCTGCACCGCGAGGTCGAGGGCCTGGTCAGCCTGCAGCTGCCGATCCTGCCCGGCTCCCCGTACGCCGGCCGCCCGATGGGTGACGCGCGCGTCCGCACGCGCACCGGCGCCTCGATCGTGGCCGTGGTGCGCGACGGTCAGGTGTTCGCCAGCCCCGCCCCCGACTTCGGCCTGGCCGAGGGCGACGTGGTGGTCGTGGTGGGCAGCCCGGAGAGCACGTCCGCCGTCTCCGACATCCTTTCCGGCGGGTAGGGCACCGGGTGCACACTGCGATCCTCTTCCTTGAGCTCGGTGCTGTCCTTCTCGGGCTCGGCATACTTGGAGCACTCGCCCTGAAGGTGGGCATCTCGCCCATCCCCCTCTATCTCATCGCCGGCCTCGCCTTCGGCACCGGCGGCATCCTGCCCCTCGCCACCAGCGAGGAGTTCATCGCGGTCGGCGCCGAGCTCGGCGTCATCCTGCTGTTGCTCACCCTCGGCCTGGAGTACAACGCCGACGAGCTCGTGACGAGCCTCAAGGGCAACGCGCGCGCGGGCGTCGTCGACCTGGTGCTCAACGCCGCGCCGGGCGCGATCGCCGCGCTGCTGCTGGGCTGGGGCCCGGTGGCCGCCATCGCCATGGCCGGTGTCACGTACGCGACCTCCTCGGGCATCACCGCGAAGGTCCTGTCCGACCTGGGGTGGATCGGTAACCGCGAGACGCCGGTGGTGCTGTCGCTGCTGGTCTTCGAGGACCTCACGATGGCGATCTACCTGCCGGTCCTCACCGCGGTGCTGGCCGGGCTGAGCCTCGCCAGCGGCGCGGTCACCGTGGCGATCGCGCTGGCCGCGGTCAGCGTCGTGCTGCTGGTCGCGCTCCGCTACGGCAAGGCCATCGAGGCGTTCGTCTCCAGCCCCAACTCCGAGGTGCTGCTGCTGAAGGTCATCGGGCTCGCGCTGCTGGTCGCCGGGGTGGCCCAGCAGCTGCAGGTCTCGGCCGCGGTCGGCGCCTTCCTGGTCGGCATCGCGCTCTCCGGCGAGCTGGCCGAGGACGCGCAGGCGCTGCTCACCCCGATCCGCGACCTGTTCGCCGCGGTGTTCTTCGTCTTCTTCGGCCTGCAGACCGACCCGACCAAGATCCTGCCGGTCGCCGGGCTCGCCGCGCTGCTCGCCCTGATCAGCATGATCACGAAGTTGCTCACCGGCGCCTACGCGGCCCGCCGGGCGGGCATCGCCAAGGCCGGTCAGGCGCGGGCGGGCATCGCGCTCATCCCCCGGGGCGAGTTCAACATCGTGATCGCCGGGCTCGCGGTGGCCGCCGGGGTCCATCCCGACCTGGGGCCGCTCGCCGCCGCGTACGTCCTCATCCTCGCCGCGTTCGGCCCGCTGGCCGCGCGGCTCGTCCAGCCCTTCATCACCGCCATCGCCAAGCGCGCCTGAGATCCCGCCCGGCCCGCCGGGCCGGGCGGGACAACTCACGCCACAGGCCGGTCATCCCTCCTGGAGCACGGACAGGATGTTGCCCGCCGGGTCCCTGAACCACGCGATGGGGGGACCCTCCTCCCGCATGACACCCCTGTCGTCCTGCGGGAAGCCGTCGTACCGCTCGAAGACCACCCCGCGCCCGACCAGCCCGTCGACGGCGGCGTCGATGTCGTCCACCGGGAAGTTGAGGATGGTGTACGAGGCCGGGACGTGGCCGGGCTTCGGGTAGACCAGCACGATCCCGCCCCCGGCGAGGTGCAGGGTCAGCATGCCGTTCTTCTCCGACACCTCCAGTCCCAGGGTCTCGGTGTAGAACCTCCTCGCCGTCTCGACGTCGTCCACCGCGAACCCGCTGAACGCCTTGGTCTGCCGGAACATGTCCTTCTCCTTTTCGTCGTCCACCCGACAGGTCATCGCCGCGCGGCGGCGAGATACTCCTGGCCGAGCCCGACCATCTGAAGACGGTCGCCGTCCGGGTCGGCCGGAACGCCGGACAGCCTGGTCTCGCCCTTTCCCCCTGCTGGGCGCCTCACGGGGTCGTCGGAGCCCGCGGCGCGTTCTCGACGTCTCCCGCGGATTCCCGGAAAGGAATCCGGCACCCGGCGACGATCGCCGGGTGCCGGAAAAGGCGTGGGTGACGCGGGCTCAGTCCGTGACGGCGCCTCCTTCCCACTCCTCGGCGAGCAGTTCGTAGGAGCGGACCCGGTCGGCGTGGTCGTGGGTGATGGTGGTGACGAGCAGCTCGTCGGCGCCGGTGACGTCGCGCAGCACGCGCAGCCTCTCCGCGACGGTCCCCGGGGAGCCGACGAACTGGGTGGCGAGCCGGTCGGCGACCAGCGCGCGGTCCTCCTCCGTCCATTCGTGGGCCGCGGCCTCGGCCGGGGTCGGGAACGGGATCGCCCCGGCGCCGCTGCGGATGCTGCGGACCCAGAGCCCGTACGGGGAGGCGAGTTCCCCGGCCGTCTCGTCGTCCTCCGCCACGACGACGTCGGCCGAGACGACCAGGTAGGGCTCGGCGAGGACCTCCGAGGGCTTGAACGCCTCCCGGTACGCCTCCGCGGCGTCCAGCACCCCGGACGGGCTGACGTGGTAGTTCGCCGCGAACGGCAGCCCCCGCTCCCCCGCCACCTGAGCGCTCTGCCCGCCGCTGCTGCCCAGGATCCACAGCGCCAGATCCGCGCCCTCGCCCGGTGTGGCGTGCGCGGCCACCCCCTCGGGGGAGCGGTAGGTCCCGGCCAGCAGCGCCGCGATCTCGTCGACCTGGTCGGCGAAGTCGGGGCTCTCCGCGCCCGGCTGCTGCAGCAGCGCGCCGTACAGGGAGAACAGCGGCGACTTCGCGAGCGCGGCGAAGGAGAAGGCCTCCGGGATGAGCAGCCCGTCCACGACCCTGGCGGGCTTCGGCGGGGGCGGTGTCCTCCTGGCCAGCTCCGCGAACTCGGCCTTGCGCTGGCCGGAGCGGCCCAGGCCGAGGTCGACACGGCCCGGGTAGAGGGCGTCGACGAGGCCGAACTGCTCGACCACGGACAGCGCCGTCTGGTGGCCGAGCTGGACGGCTCCCGAGCCGACCCTGATCGTGCTGGTCGCGGCGGCCACCAGGGCGATGAGCACGGCGGGGGCGGCGCTGGCGACGCCGGGCGCGAGGTGGTGCTCGGCCACCCAGTAGCGGCGGTAGCCGAACTCCTCGGCCCTCTTGGCGAGGTCGAGGGTGTTGCGCAGCGCGTCGCCGGGGGTGCCTCCGGAGGGGACGGGCGCGAGGTCGAGGATCGACAGGGAGGTCACGGCCGCCCTCCGTCCCGCGCGTCGCCGTCCTGCGAGCTCTCGCGCCGGGCGCCGTCCGGACTCTGACTCTGGCTTGGGGTTCCGTGTTCGGGGTCCTCGTGCCGGGGGAACGGCCTGCTGGGGATCTCCGCGCGCAGCACGGGGGCGATGTCGCTCTGGAAGAGTTCCAGGGCCGCCCGGTGCTGCTTGTCGGTGAGGCCGTCCGCGTCGGCGTGCAGGTGCATGACCTCGTGCCCGAGCCGCTCGTGGTAGCGGTGGACCTTGTCGATGATCTGCTGCGGGCTGCCGACCAGGATCGAGCTGCGTTCGATCGCGTCCTCCAGGGTGTGGAAGACCGGTTCGACGCCGACCTTCTTGAACAGCTTCAGCCGGGCGTTGAAGATCGGCCGGTAGGTCTCGATCGCCTCCTGGGAGTTCTTCGTCGCGTAGTAGCCCGCGGTGCCCGCGCCCACCAGGGCGTCGGCCGGGTCGTGGCCGTGGAACTCCCAGCGTTCCCGGTAGTGGCGGACCAGTTCCTCGTACGGCTCGACCGGGTTGCTGACGTTGGCGGAGAAGAGGGGGTCGCCGTACAGGGCGGCGAGTTCCACCGACTCCTTGCTGGTGGCGCTGCCGTGCCAGACGCGGATGGGCCTCTGCAGCGGGCGCGGCCAGGTCTCCGCGTCGGTCAGGGACGGCCGGAACGTGCCCGACCAGGTCACCTTGTCCTCCCGCCACAGGCGGCGGAACAGCTCGTAACCCTCCCGGTTGCGCTCCCACTGGTCCTCGCCGGTCACGTGGAACAGCTGGGCCTGCGCGGCGCCGTTGCCCTTGCCGATGATGAGTTCCAGGCGTCCGCCGGAGAGGTGGTCGAGGGTGGCGTAGTCCTCGTAGGCGCGTACGGGGTCCAGCAGGCTCAGCGTGGTGACCGCGGTGAACAGCCTGATCGCCGACGTCCTGGCCGCGATGTGGCTGAGCACCACCGGCGGGGACGAGGAGATGAACGGGCGCTCGTGCCGTTCCCCGACCCCGAAGCCGTCGAAGCCGAGCTCCTCGGCGAGCACGGCGTTCTCGACGACCTCGCGCAGGCGCGCGTTGGTCGACTTGAGCTCGCCGGTGATGGGGTCGGGGCCGTGGACGATCAGGGTGATGGCAAGGAATTTCATCGTTCGCTCTCCAGGCCCAGGTGTCCGCGCAGCGTGGTGGTCTCGTAGTCGGCGCGGAAGACGCCGCGCTCCTGCAGCAGCGGTACGACCCTGTCGACGAAGTCGTCCAGGCCGCCGGGGGTGAGGTGCGGCACCAGGATGAAGCCGTCGGAGGCGTCGCCCTGCACGAACTCGTCGATCTCCTCGGCGACGCGCGACGGCGAGCCGATGAAGGACTGCCTGCCGGTCACCTCGATGATCAGGTCGCGGATGCCGAGCTTCTTGGACTCGGCCAGGGCCCGCCACTCCGCCGCCGTCTTGAGCGGGTCGCGGTACATCCGGGTCCGGCCCTTGATGATCGAGTCGTCCGAGACGTCCGGGTCGATCTCGGGCAGCGGGCCCTCGGGGTCGTAGGCCGACAGGTCGCGGTTCCACAACTGCTCCAGCAGCAGGATCGCGGTCTGCGGGCTGACCTGCTGGCGGCGGATGTGGTCGGCGTTCTCCTGGGCCTCGGCGTCGGTGTCGCCGAGCGCGAACGTGGCGCCGGGCAGGATCTTCAGGGAGTCGGGCGACCGGCCGTGCGCGGCCAGCCTCGACTTGACGTCCCGGTAGAAGGCCTGCCCGTCCTGGAGTTTGCTGTGCCGGGAGAAGACGGCGTCGGCGGTGGCCGCCGCGAAGGCCCGGCCGCCCTCGGAGTCCCCGGCCTGGATGGTGAGCGGG
The DNA here is from genome assembly GCF_040295985.1 of Streptosporangium sp. NPDC002524. Lineage (NCBI taxonomy): Bacteria > Bacillati > Actinomycetota > Actinomycetes > Streptosporangiales > Streptosporangiaceae > Streptosporangium > Streptosporangium sp. NPDC002524. Next base: position 88,927 of record NZ_JBEOWK010000003.1, read on the forward strand.
CGGCCCTGCGGGCTGCGCGGCACGGTGAAGTGGCCGCCGATGTCGAACTGGGTGCCCCGGTGGGCGAACTCCCCCGCCTCCCGCCTGGCGAACGTGCCCGCCGACGGGTCCGCGACGAGGTCCTCGGCGGCCCACGAGTCCCAGAGCTCGTTGACGGTCCGCACGAACTCCTCGGCCCGCTCGTAACGTTGCGCGTGCTCCAGGAAGCCGCCCCTGCGGAAGTTCTCGCCGGTGAACGCGTCGGAGGAGGTGACGACGTTCCACCCGGCCCGGCCGCCGGACAGGTGGTCGAGGGTGGCGAGCTTGCGGGCGAGCTCGTACGGCTCGTTGAAGGTGGCGTTGATCGTCCCGGCCAGGCCCAGGTGGCCGGTGACCGCGGCGAGGCCGGAGAGCACGGTGAGCGAGTCGGGGCGGCCGACCACGTCGAGGTCGTGGATCCTCCCGCGCTGCTCGCGCAGCCGCTGCCCGTCCGCGAGGAAGAAGAAGTCGAACTTCCCGCGTTCGGCGGTCCGCGCCAGGTGGGCGAACGAGGCGAAGTCGATCTGGCTGCCCGAGGCGGGATCGCTCCAGACCGTGTGGTTGTTCACGCCCGGGAAGTGGGCGGCGAGGATGATCTGCTTCATCGTCGGCTCCCTGCGTAGCGGCTGACGGGTCGGGGCAGGCCGAGGTGGCCGCGCAGCGTGTCCGCCTCGTACGCGCGGCGGAAGGCGCCGCGCGCCCGGAGCTCGGGCACCAGGCCCCGGGTGATCGCGTTCAGGTCGGTCGGCAGCACGGCGGGCCTGAGCCTGAAGCCCTCCAGCCCGGCCGCGCGCCATTCCAGGAGCAGGTCGGCGAGCTCGCCGGGCGTGCCCGTGAAGATCGCGGCGTCGGAGGTGTACGCGGCGCCGTCGAGCCCGTCGAGCCGGGCTTTGCGCTCGCGGGCCTCGTCCCCGTTCTCCCCCAGGAACACGACGAGGTCCGCGAAGATCTTCAGCTCTCCGGCGTCCGGGGCGCGCACCTCGCCCTCGATCTCGCGTACCTCCGCCACGATGGCCCGTGCCCGCTCGGTGTCGTGCGGCGTGACGTAGACGACGTCGGCGCCGCGGGCGGCGAACTCGTACGGCAGCCGGGCGTGTGCCAGCGCGGTGACCAGCGGCTGCCCCTGGGGCGGCCGCGGCACGATGGACGGCCCCTTGACGGTGAAGCGCTCGCCCTCGAAGTCGACGTAGTGCAGCTTGTCGCGGTCGACGAACCGGCCGGTGGCCACGTCGCGGATGACCGCGTCGTCCTCCCAGCTGTCCCACAGGCGCCGCACCGCCTCGACGGCGTCGGCGGCGTCGCCGAACAGCTCCCGCACCAGGGGGGATTCGTCGATGTCGGCGAGGTCCTCCAGCCTCAGCTCGGGGACCTCCCGGCGGCCGAAGTGGGCGGCCTCGGTGCGGCGCCCGGAGATCTGGGCGCGCCATCCGGCCCGCCCGGAGCTGACGTAGTCGAGGGTGGCGATGGAGCTGGCGACGTGGAAGGGCTCGGTGTGCGTGGTGGTGGCCGTGGGCACCAGCCCGATCCTGCCCGTCAGCGGGGCGATCCTGGAGGCCACGAGGACGGCGTCGAGACGCCCGCGCACCTGGTCGGTACGGCCGTCGTGGCCGTCCAGGCGCGTGGTCTGCAGGGCGAGGGAGTCCTCGATGGTGACGAAGTCGAGGAGGCCGTGCTCGGCCTCGGCCACCAGGGCGGCCCAGTAGGCGGCGGTGAACAGGGCTTTCGGGGAGGCGGCGGGGTCACGCCAGGCCGCGGGATGCCATCCGGCGCCGTCGAGAGCGACGGCGAGATGCAAGGGAACTGCCGACATATAACGACAATAACACCAAAACCCTTAATCTCTACATGTTTAGTCGGTTATGTCGCCGGAGTCCGCCCGCCGAGCCTGTCGTCCCTCGTCACCTGGACAGACCTCCGGATGGCCGGACCACACCGAACGGGCATCCGAGGACGTACCCCCTCACTCGCTCTCGCACCCCTCGGCCCCTTCGATCGCCCCGCCGGGATTCGGCGCGGGCCGTCGAGGGCGGGCCGCGCCGGAACGCCCGGGGAGGGCGTCCTCCTGACGCAGGCGCCGAGATCTGATAGGCATTCGTCCCGTGATGCGTTTTCTGGCAGTCCTCGCGATGGTCTTTCCGCTTATGGCGGCCACGACCCCGGCCTCGGCCGTGACTCCGGCTTCGGCCGCGGCCCCCGGCAAGCCACGGGTCCCGGCGGGGGTGACCGCCGGGTACGTGGTCTTCGACCGGCAGGCGGCGAAGGTGACCGAGTACCGCAACGCGCACCGGCGGTTCCGGTCGGCGTCGGTGGTGAAGATCCTCATCGCGATCGACTTCCTGGAGTCGCGCAAGAGCGTTTCCTCAAGGGACCTGGCACTGCTCAAGGTCATGCTGCGGGTCAGCGACGACGGCGCGGCGACGTCCTTCTGGACCCGGGGCGGCCAGGGGAGAATCGTCCAGCGGATGGCCCGCAAGCTGCGGCTCACCGACACCGTTCCCCCACCGGCCGACAAGCCGGGCTTCTGGGGCTACACCTCGCTCAGCGCGATGGACGTCGTCACGACCTACCGCTACCTGCTCGACCGGGCCGCCCCCGGGGTCCGCGACCTGATCCTGGGCCATCTGCGCAGGTCGGGGCAGTGTGGGTCCGACGGCTTCGACCAGCACTTCGGCATCCCCCGCGCGGTGCGCGGGCCGTGGGCGATCAAGCAGGGCTGGTCGGGGTACGGCTCCACGCCCCCGGTCCGCTGCCGCCCCACGACCTCCCCGGCCGGGGCTCCCGTGCCTGCCGGCCGTCCCGCGTCCCTCGCCGCCTCCGAGTCCGCATCCGTGCCCGTGTCCGCATCCGGGTCCGGGTCCGTGCCCGCGTCTGTGTCCGCGCCCGTGTCAGTGGCTCGGCCCGCGTCCGGCGGCGTCCCGCCTGCCGCGCAGGTCGTGCCCGCTGAGCAGGTCACGTCCGCCCAGGCCGGGCCGGTGCCCGATCTGGGGCGCCCGGTTCTGCACACCACCGGGCTCGTCGGCCCCAAGGAGCGCTGGATCGTGGTCCTGCTGACCGCCCACCCGGCGGGGACCACCTGGCAGCGCTCCACCGCCCAGACGACGAAGCTGGCCCGGGAGGTCCACCTCAGCGGAACCTCCTGATCACCGGCTCCCCGAGGTGGGCGGCCGCTCTCCGAGATGGGCGGCCGCGAGCCTCTTGGGCGCGACCATCCGCCAGGCCTCCTCGACGAGTTCCCTCGTCTCGGTCTCGCCGATCGCCGCGAGCCACACCCGCACCCAGTTGTAACGCTCGTCGGAGGGCCGGGGCATGTGGAACCTCTCCGGCTCGGCCGCGACCAGCGCGGCCCGCTCCTCCTTGGGGAAGGCGAAGCCCATCGAGGTCTCGTCCGGCGAGATCGCGACGTAGACGATCCGGCCCACCCGGAACGTCACCCGGTCCCTGACGAGCCTCTCCTCGGTCCTGGGCAGCGCCATCGCGACGCGGCGCACGTCGTCGGCCGTGGTCACCGTGCCGCCTCGTCGAGGGAGGCGATGACGCGGCGCAGGGTGTGCTGCAGGCCGAGGACCTCTGCGGGGGCGAGACCGGCCGCCTCGAAGATCTGCGCGGGGACGTCGCACGCCCGCTCCCCCAGCTGGATCCCCTTGGACGTGAGCCGCACCACCACGGAGCGCTCGTCGTCGGCGCTGCGCTCGCGGCGTACCAGGCTCGCCGCCTCCAGCCGCTTCAGCAGCGGCGACAGGGTGCCCGAGTCGAGCCGCAGCCTCACGCCGAGATCCTTGACCGTCACCGGCTCGCGCTCCCAGAGAACCATCATGACCAGGTACTGGGGGTAGGTGAGCCCGAGGTCGGCCAGCACCCTGCGGTAGACGGCGTCCAGCGCGCGGGACGCCGCGTGCACGTCGAAGCAGACCAGGTTCTCGACGGAGATCTTCACGTCGCGATTGTACCGAACTTGACTGTTATCAACTAAATTGCGCACAATTAAGTTGTCCGCAACCGAGAAGGGGATCACGATGAGTACGCTCTACACCGCCATCGCCACCGCCAACGGCAGGGAAGGCCGGGCGGTCTCGTCCGACAAGCGCCTCGACGTGGCCCTCGCCCCGCCGAAGGAGATGGGCGGCTCCGGCGAGGGCACCAACCCCGAGCAGCTGTTCGCGGCCGGGTACGCCGCCTGCTTCGCCAGCGCGCTCCAGCTGGTCGCCCGCAAGCGGAAGGCCGACGTCTCGGAGGCCTCGGTCACCGCCGAGGTGGGCCTCTCCCCCGAGGGCAAGGGTTTCGCGCTCTCCGTGACGCTGCGCGTCGAGCTCCCCGACGCGTTGCACGGGGAGGCCGGAACCGCCCTCGTGGAGGCCGCCCACCAGGTCTGCCCCTACTCCAACGCCACCCGGGGCAACATCCCGGTCAACCTCGTGATCGAGTAACGGGGCTCCCGGGGATCGCGGTCAGGGAAGGTCAGGGAAGGGGCCTGCGACCGGCGAAGCCGAGCTCGTCCCGGTGGTACCACACCAGCTCGCGGTCCCCTTCGAGCCAGCACAGCCGTACGCGTACCCCGTCGAGCACCGCGGGGAAGTCGACCAGCAGGGGCGCGACGCCCTTGACCTCGATGCCCCGCTCCTCGAACCAGCCGAGGATCTCCTCCAGCCTGGCCTCGTAGGCCTTCGCCTCCGCCAGCCCCCCGGCCGGGGAGGCCCCGGTGCTGCGGAGCTCGTACGCGAGCTCGGCCAGCTCACCCCGCATCGCCACGAACGCGGCGGCCCGCTCCAGCAGGACGGGCATGAGCGCCCGCGCCTCCTCGACGGTGAAGATCCTGTCCACCCCTGCACGCTAGCGCGTCCCCACCCGGAACGTGGCGAGGCACCGGGAGCACCAGGAGGCGTCAGGAAGCGTCAGGAGGCCTTCGGGAGGCACGAAAATAGTGTCAGCAAATGCTGACAGCCACGGGTTTGTCAGCTTATGCTGACGGCATGGGATCGCTGAGCGAGTTCACCGAGGCCGTCGACGGCGAGGATCCGGTGGTGGCGCTGGCGGCCGTGGCGGCGCTGCGCAGGCTCCTGGAGGAGCTTGAGGCCGCGCACGTCATCGAGGCCAGGAACCGGGGCTCGTCCTGGGAGGTCATCGCCGCCGCTCTCGGAGTCAGGCGGCAGACGGCGCACCGCAAGCACGCACACCGAACCACCGATGGCGGGAGCTGACGATGTTCGCGAGATTCACCCCCGAGGCCCGGCGGACCACGGTCCGCGCCGGACTGCTGTCGCTCGACCACGGCCGCACCACGCTCGACGAGGACATGTTCCTGCTCGCCCTGGCCGAGTCGTGGCCGGTGACGGGAGCGGCGGCCACCCCGCCGGGAGCCGCACCGGAGACGGCCGCCCTTTCGGCGGTCACACCGCCGGGGTCCACCCCGGAACCGACCGGCGCGGAGACCGTCATCCCGGGAACCGTTACACCGGGGGCCAGCACCCCGGAGACCGGCACTCCCGGAACCGTCACACCGGAGGCCGTCATCCCGGGGACCGTCACGCCGGAAGCGGTCGGCGCGGAGATCCGGAACCGCGAGGCCGCGAAGGGCCGCGCGGGCGACCGCGAGCTGCTCGCCGCCATCGGCGTCGACCTGGACGAGATCAGGCGGCGCCTCCCGGCCCGACGGGAGGATCCCCTGGCGTGGCGGCTGACGCGCTCCCGGCTCCGCCCGCTGAACGTGACGCTCAGCGGGCCGGCCGGCGACCTGCTCCTCACCGCCGGGGCGAGGAAGGTCGTCGAGGTCGCCCTGTACACCTCCGGCGCCGGAATCGGGACCGGGACCGGAACCGGGACCGGGACCGGCTCCGGGGTGACCGACGAGGATCTGCTGAAGGGCCTGCTGGCCGACTCCTCGAACGCCTCGGTCGCCATCCTGCGCGATCTCGGTGTCGACCTCCGCGGTCTCGCGGCGAGCATCGGCTTCCTGCGCGAACCGGCCTGAGACCTCCCGCTCGAACCGGCCTGAGACCTCCCGCTCGAACCGGCCCGAGGCCTCCCGCTCGAACCGACCCCAGGCTTCACGCTCGAAACGCTCGCACCGGCCCCCGGACGTGAACCGGCCTGCCACTTCTCCTACGAACCGGCCCGAGGCCTCCCGCGCCGACCGCCCCGGAACGTGAACCAGCTCAGGGGCACGGCGGGCGGAAACGGCCCGAGGCCGGTCGGCGCCGGGGTCAGGCCGGCCGGGAGGCGCTCCCCCGCATCGTCACGGTCAGACCTCGATGCCGTAGAAGCGCGCGGCGGTGCCGCCGAGGACGGCGTCCCTGCCGGTCTCGTCGAGACCCGACAGCAGCACGCCGGTCTCCCGCCAGACCTTGGCGTAGTCACCCGCGAGGACGGCCACCGGCCAGTCGCTGCCGAACATCAGCCGGTCGGGGCCGAACACCTCGATCGCGTGGTCGACGTAGGGACGGAGGTCCTCGGCCGTCCAGGTCTCGGGATCGGCGGCGGTGTTGAGACCGGACACCTTGCCGTACACGTTGGGGTGCTCGGCGGCGCGGGCGACGAGTGACGCCCACGGCTCCCAGCCCTTCTCCCTGATCGGCGGCTTGGCCAGGTGGTCGATGACCAGCCGCAGCCCGGGGAGGCGCTCGGCGAGGAACGACACGTGCTCCAGGTGCCTGGGCAGCACCGCGACCACGTCGAACGGGAGCCCGGCCTCGGCGAGCAGGCCCAGACTCTCGACCACCGTGTCCTGGACAACCCAGTCGGGGTCGGGGTCGTCGTGGATGAGATGCCTGACCCCGGCGAACCCCGGGTGCCTGCCGTAGCGCTCCAGGGCCCCGGCCGCCTCGTCGGGCCGGTTCAGCGGCACCCAGCCCACCACGGCGGCGACGACGTCGTAGGCGTCCGCCTGCGCCAGCATCGCGTCGGTGTCGGCGTAGGTGTCGGCGGCCTGGACCAGCACGGTCCTCTCCACACCGGCGGCGGCGAGCTGCGGGAGGAGCTCCTCGGGGGCGAAGGTGCGGTAGAGCGGCCCCGCCTCCGGCGTCAGCCAGGAGTAGGAGCCCGTCTCCAGGTTCCAGAAGTGCTGGTGGGCATCGATGACGGCCATCCACCGCTCCCCTTCGATTCCTCGATAGATCGTCTGAGCCTGCACAAACTAGGGCGCGGCGGCAGGGGTGTCAACGCCCCGGCCTGCGGGAACCGCCCGGAGGTGCACGGACGGCGTGCCCTCACGCGTACGGGCCGGTGCTGGACGCTCCCCGGAGAGGAGTGCCCGCCACCGGCCCGTACGCCGCCGTCACCGCACCGGCTACACCGGAGACAGGGCCGGGTCGTCCGTCTTCGAGGCGGGCGGGGGCGGCGGGTCGTCGCCGCCGTGCTCGTCGTCGAGGAGGGTCGTCTCGTCGAACGGCGCCCTGCCCGCCAGGACCTCGGTCGCGCGCTCCCGGTCGAACTCGCCCGTCCAGGTGCCGATCAGCACGGTGGCGACCGCGTTGCCCGCGAAGTTGGTCAGCGCCCGCGCCTCGGACATGAAGCGGTCGATGCCGACGATGAGGCCGACGCCGTCGACCAGGTCGGGGCGGTGGGACTGCAGGCCGCCCGCGAGGGTGGCCAGGCCCGCGCCGGTGACCCCGGCCGCGCCCTTCGACGCGATCATCATGAACACCAGCAGGGAGACCTGCTCACCGAAGGCGAGCGGGGCGCCGGTGGCGCTCGCGACGAACAGCGTGGCCATGGTGAGGTAGATGGCCGTGCCGTCCAGGTTGAAGGAGTACCCGGTCGGCACGGTGATGCCGACGACGGGCTTGCTCACGCCGAGGTGCTCCATCTTGGCGATCAGGCGGGGCAGGGCCGACTCCGACGACGAGGTCGACAGGATCAGCAGGAACTCCCTGCCCAGGTAGCGCAGCAGCGAGAACAGGCCGACCCGCGCCACCAGGAAGAGCATCGGGCCGAGGATGACGAACACGAAGAGCAGGCAGGTCAGGTAGAAGGCGAGCATGATGACGCCGAGGCTCCTGAGCGCGTCCATGCCGGTGGCCCCGACGACCGCGGCTATCGCGCCGAAGGCGCCGATCGGGGCGGCCCACATGATCATGGCGAGGATCCGGAAGACGAGCCGCTGGATGTGCGTGATGCCGTCCAGGATGGGCTTGCCCCGCTCGCCCATCGCCTGCAGGGCGAACCCGGCGAGCAGCGCGACCAGGAGGGTCTGCAGCACCTGGCCCTCGGTGAACGCCGACACCAGCGTGGTGGGGATGATCCCGAGCAGGAACGACACCGTGTCGGTCTCGCCGCCCTTGGCCGCCTCGGCCTCGGCGGCCTTGCGGAGCTCGTCGGTGAGCTGCAGGCCCTGTCCGGGGTCGACCAGGTTGCCCACGAGCAGGCCGATGCCGAGCGCGACGGTCGACATGACGACGAAGTAGCCGAGCGCGAGGCCGCCGACCCGGCCGACCTTGGCGGCCTTGGTGACCGATCCGACCCCGAGCACGATGGTGCAGAAGATGATCGGGCTGATCATCATCTTGATCAGGGCGACGAAGGCGGTGCCGAGCGGCTTCAGCGCCACGCCGACGTCGGGGGCGATGAACCCGATCGCGATACCGAGGACCACGGCAACGATGACGGCAATGTACAGGTAATGTGTTTTGTCTCGGGCCGCGCTCATGCGTGCTCCACGCGCTAGAGGAAAAATCCGGTCGAGCGACTATGCCCCGGCCCTGTGATCTAAGTCACCATTGCGTACATTTCGTTCGTGAACTTGCGGAAACTTCCCAGACGCATACGCGACTGGAGTCTCGCCAGGCAGATGCTGGCCCTCCAGATCGTCGTCGTGGGCGTCACCGTGACCGGTGGCGCCCTGCTGGCGTTCCTGCAGATGCGCGACCTGCTCGTCGAGGAGGCCCTCGGCACCGCGAGGGCGGTGACCGTGAGCGTGGCCGACTCCCCCTCCGTCCTCGCCTCCCTGGGCGACTCCGCGGTCCTGCAGCCGTACGCGGAACGGGTGAGACGGGAGACCGGGGTCGACTTCATCACGATCATGAGCCTCGACGGCGTGCGCTACACGCATCCCAACCCCGCCGAGATCGGCCGCCGGTTCCTCGGCAACACCGCGCCCGCCCTGGCCGGGCAGGTCTTCACCGAGACCTACACCGGCACCCTCGGCCCCTCGGTCCGCGCCGTCGCCCCGGTCCGCGACGCCGACGGGAGGGTACGGGCCCTGGTCAGCGGGGGCATCACCATCAGCAAGATCAGCGTCAGGCTCCGCGGGCAGATCACCGGCGCCGTGCTGATCGGCCTGCTCGGCCTGTCCGTCGGCGGGGTGGGCACCTACCTGGTCGGCGCCCGGCTGCGCCGCCAGACGCACGGGATGGGCCCCGCCGAGCTGAGCCGGATGTACGAGTACCACGACGCGATCCTGCACGCCGTACGGGAGGGGCTGCTGCTCGTCGACAACGCGGGCACGGTGACACTCTGCAACGACGGGGCCAGGGAGCTCCTGGGCCTGTCCGGCGAGGTGAACGGCAGGCACGTCACCCGGCTGGGCCTTCCCCCCTCGCTCGGCGAGCGGCTCTCGGCGACCGAGAACCGCACCGACGAGATCCACATGACCGGGGAGCGGACGCTGGTGGTGAACGTGGCGGTGGTCCGCTCCGGCAGCCGCTCGCTCGGCACCGTGATCACCCTTCGCGACCACACGCGGTTGCAGTCCCTGACCGGGCAGCTCAACGCCGAACGCGGCTTCGCCGACTCCCTGCGGGCCGCCGCGCACGAGTCGGCCAACCGGCTGCACACGGTCATCACCCTCGTCGAGCTGGGCCGCGCCGAGCAGGCGGTCGCGTTCGCGACCGAGGAGATCAAGGCCGCGCAGCAGCTCACCGACCGGGTGGTGGGCGCCGTACGCGAACCCGTGCTCGCCGCGCTGCTGCTGGGCAAGACCGCCGAGGCCGGGGAGCGGGGGGTGGAGCTGTCGATCACCCCGGACAGCGAGCTCGACGACCTCGGCCTGGACACCCGCGACCTGGTGACGATCGTCGGCAACCTGATAGACAACGCGGCGGACGCGGCCATGTCGGGCTCCCGGCCCGCGCGGGTGGAGGTGCGGCTGCGCGCCGACGAGACGACGTTCGTGATCAGCGTGGCGGACAGCGGGCCGGGCCTCGACCCGGCGACGGCGGGCGAGGCCTTCCGGCGGGGCTGGACCACCAAGGGCGACGGCCGCGGCCTCGGCCTCGCCATGGTCGGCCAGGCGGTCCGCCGCATGGGCGGGACGATCGAGGTCGGCGAGAAGGTCGAGGTCGGCGAGGCGGCCGAGCCGGACCGGGCGAGGGAGCGGGACCTGATGGCGGATCGGGGCCCGGTGACTGCACGGGACCCGGTGACGGATCGGGACCGGGTGAGAGATCGGGACCTGGCGACGGAACGGGACCGGGTGAGGGATCGGGATCCGGTGACGGATCGGGACCCGGTGGCGGGGCCGGGCCCGGCCGGGGCGGGGCTGCCGGAGGAGGCGGGCCCGGCCGTGGGAGCCGTTCGCGTGCTCGCGGGCGAGGAAGGTGCCGGCCGGCCGGTGGAGGGCGGTACGGGCGCGGTGTTCACCGTACGGCTGCCGCTGCGCGGGAAGGGCGCCTCATGATCTCGGTACTGGTCGTCGAGGACGAGGAGATCACCGCCGAGGCGAACCGGGTCTTCGTGGAGCGGGTGCCCGGCTTCCGGGTGGCGGGGGTGGTGAGGTCCGGCGGCGACGCGCTGCGCTTCCTGCGGCGGCACCCCGTCGACCTGATCCTGCTCGACCTCTACCTGCCGGACATGCACGGGCTGGAGGTGTGCCGGGCGCTGCGGGCGGCGGGCGTGATGTCGGACGTCATCGCGGTCACCTCGGCGCGGGACCTGTCGGTGGTCAGGTCGGCCGTCTCCGTCGGCGTGGCCCAGTACCTGCTCAAACCGTTCACCTTCGCCTCGCTGAACGAGAAGCTCACCCGCTACGCCGAGTTCCGGTCGTCGGTGGAGGGCGCGGGGGAGGCGAGCGGCCAGGTCGAGGTGGACCGCGCGCTGGCGGCGCTGCGGGGCCCGGCGCAGAACCTCCTGCCAAAGGGGATGACGCAGGCCACCCTCGACGCCGTGCTGGCGGAGCTGCGCAGGTCCCCCGGCGGCCTGTCGGCCCAGACCGCCGGGGCGGCGATCGGCGTCTCCCGGGTGACCGCCCGCCGTTACCTGGAGCATCTGACGGAGAACGGGATCACACACCGGGTGCCCCAGTACGGTGGCCTCGGCCGGCCCGAACTGCTCTACCGGATCATTTGAGGCCCCGTCGAGGCGGGATGGTCCCGGAACTGGTAGTAAAAAGGCAGCCCGCCCTGCCACCCGCGGGCAAAGGAGCGCAGCATGGTCTTTTTCACGGTCTCATCGAGCCTGCTCGGGACGGTCCTCGTCGTCCGGGCGCTCGGAGAGCTCGACTATCAGAACTCCCCCGTCCTGCGTGCGGAGATGGACAAGGCGTGGGCCGCCGAGACGCCCTCCATGGTCGTGGCCGACGTCGCGGGCCTCACCTTCTGTGACTCCACCGGGGTCGCCGAGCTGATCCTGGCGCTCCGGCGGAGCCGCACCCTGGGCATCCGGCTCGTCCTCGTCGGCGTGCACGGCACCCTGGAGCGGATCCTCGCCATCACCGGCCTGCGCGCCTCCTTCGAGGTCCTCGCCTCCGTCGAGGAGGCGCTGCAGAAAACCTGATCAGCCGTTGCCCTGGTCCATCGGCACGCGGGGCGCGTCGATGATGACGTCCGAGAAGATGTCGACCACCAGGGCGATCACGCCGCCGATCGCGATGATCCCGGCCCCGACCCAGAAGAACGTCCAGTTGGGGCCCAGGCACAGGGCGACACCCCCCACGGTGAACCCCAGCAGGATGACGATCACCGCGAGCCAAGACTTGGGGCTTCCCCCGTGACTTCCGGCCATGAGTCTTTCCTCTCCCTGTCCTCTGATTCGTCCTCTGATTCTTCGCGAATCAGTGATGCGCGCCGTCCGCCGCCGCGATCACCCGGGTCAGCGACCGGTGGAGCTCCTGGAGCTCCTCCAGGTTCATACCCAGACGCCTGACGATCGCCGGCGGAACCTTCTCCGCCTCGTCCCGCAGCCTGTGGCCCTCCGGTGTGAGCGAGACGGCCAGGACACGCTGGTCCTGGCTGTCACGCCGCCTGCGGATGTAGCCGACGGCCTCGAGACGCTTCAGCAGCGGGGACAGCGTACCGGGGTCGAGTCTCAGTAGCTTGCTCAGCTCCTTGACCGAGAGCGGAGCCCGCTCCCAGAGGGCGAGCATGACCAGATACTGGGGGTGGGTGAGTCCCATCGGCTCCAGCAGTGGCCGGTAGAGCCCGATCACGTTGCGCGAGGCGATCGCCAGGGCGAAGCACACCTGACGGTCCAGGCTCAGGGGATCAGCCATGTCACTCACGCGCGCCTCCAACCGACATAGTACGATAATTAGTACACAAATCATTATCGCCCCAACCGTTGGCGAGTAAAGGATCCCCATGTTTCACAGCAAGCCGATCGAGGAGCGGATCGCGGAGCGCCAGGCCGAGCGCTCCACCCTCAAGGAGGGCCGCCACTTCGAGCACGGCCCGGCGAAGTTCGTCTTCGTCTTCGTGATCGTCTTCGTGGTCGTCGGCCACCTGGCCGGCCTGCTGCTGATGATGGCCCTGGGCATGCACTGACGTGGCCGGACGGCGTAGCGGCGTTCGCGGCACGCCCCCTCGTCCCGGGGCTTTTCCGGGCCTCGTCCCGGGACTCCCTCCTGCGGCTTCCTCTCAGAGCCGAAGCGGGGGGCCTGCACGCCGGAAGGGTCCGGATGAGAGGATGATGATCCTGTTGGTCGGGGTTGGACCGCCCGATAGATCAGGAGGTCTGTAATGTCTGACGTCACGCCGGAGCCCGAAGGTTCCGAAAGTTCCGACGACGAGCTGAAGCGCAAGTTCCGCGAGGCACTGGAGCGCAAGAAGCTCGCCCAGGCGGACGCGGGCTCCGGGGGCAAGGGGAAGAACTCCTCGAAGATCCACGGTGCTCACGGCCCGGCTGCGGCCAAGCGCTCCTTCCGCCGCAAGAGCGGCGGCTGAGCCGCTCCGGACGCTGAGCCGTCTCCGGACGCTGAGCCGCCTCCGGACCAGATTCGGACCAGGGCACCCGCCCACCCGGGTCTCGGCCGCCCTGCTGGCCCCGGCCAGCGGGCGGCGCGCTCCCTCCACCACCGCTCCCTCCACCACCGCTTCTTCCATCGGCTCTCTCTTCACCGTCTCCCTCTCCCGGCTCGCCAGCTCCCTCTCGCGGCGCTCCCTCCACGGGCTCCCTCTACCGGCTCCCGGCAGCCCCTTGGAAGCGCGCGGGGTCTGCAATAGGCTGTGCACGTGCGTGATCTTGGTGAGGACCCCCGACCGGCCCGAGGCGCGGTCAGCGAGGTCCGCCGCGTCGACCGGAGCGCCACCCTGCACTACTCCCCCGACCTCGACGGGCTCGCCGACCCCGGCGAGATCGTCTGGGCCTGGGTCCCCTACGAGGAGGATCCGGCCCGGGGCAAGGACCGGCCGCTGCTGGTCGTCGGCCGGCACGGGCGCAAGCTGCTCGCGCTGATGCTGTCCAGCCGGGCCGGTGGCGGCGACCCCGACGACTGGCTGGAGATCGGCCCCGGCCAGTGGGACCGGGAGAACCGGGTCTCCTACCTGCGCCTGGACCGGGTCTTCGCCCTCGCCGAGGGCGACATCCGGCGTGAGGGCTCCGTCCTCGACGGCGCCCGCTTCGCCCGCGTGGCCGCCGTCCTCAAGCGCACCCACGGCTGGGCCGCCGACGGCTGAGCCCGTCCCGCACCGGCCCCGGGCGGCCGTTCCGGGGGAAGGCGCGGACACGCGAGGACGTACGAACACACGAAGACGACGTCCGGACCCGCGAAGGCGCGGACACGCGAGGACTCAGGTACGCGCCGGACGCGCGAAGGCACGGGCGCACGGACGTGCGGACGCGCGAGGACTCAGGCAGGCGAAGGCGTCCGGACGCGTGCTCCGGCCCGGGGCGCCGGGCGTGAATCCGGTGGAAAACGGCGGGGCGAGCCAGCATCCTGGTGTCCCATGGACGACAGACGGCTCGTTCGAGTCTCCAAGTATCTTTCCAAGCACCTCAGGCACCAGCCCGAACGCATCGGGCTGGTCCTCGACGCGCAGGGCTGGACCGGCATCGACGCCCTGCTGGCCGCCGCGGCGCGGCACGGCTTCGCGATCACCCCTGAGGAGCTCGCGCGGGTGGTCGAGGGCAACGACAAGCGGCGCTTCGTCGTCGAGGACGGCCGGATCCGCGCCAACCAGGGCCACACGATCGACGTCGACCTGGGCCTCCTCCCGGCCGAGCCGCCCGAGTTCCTGTTCCACGGGACGGTGGGCTCGTCCGTGGACGCCATCCGCGAGGAGGGCCTGCGGCCGATGAACCGGCACGCCGTGCACCTGTCCCCCGACCGGGAGACCGCGACCCGGGTGGGCGCGCGCCGGGGCAGGCCTGTCGTGCTGGTCGTCCGCGCGGGGGAGATGCACCGGGCGGGTCACGAGTTCCAGATCAGCGCCAACGGCGTCTGGCTGGCCACCCACGTGCCGGCCGCCCACATCTCGTTCCCCGGCTGATCCGCGCCGGGAGAGACCCGGATCCCCGCCTCACCTCACCCCGGAGACCACAGGATTTCCAACGCATTCCAAAATCTGGGCCAACCGCAGGCCACTCCCACCCCTCAGCGCACCCCCGGGCAAGCACCTGGGGTTTTTTCATGTTCATGCTGGTTTGGTGTGAAGTCAACCCATTGACGTTCCAACACATACGGGTGTAAATAAAGCTGAAACAACACTGAAACGGTGGTGAATCAACAGCATGTACGCCGAGGAACGGCAACAGGAGATCCTGCGCCGGGCGCGGACCGTCGGCCGGGTGGACGTGGTGACGCTGGCGGAGGAGTTCGCCGTCACCACGGAGACCATCCGCCGCGATCTGACCGCGCTGGAGCGCTCCGGGATGCTGCGGCGCGTGCACGGCGGTGCGATCCCGGTCGAGCGGCTGGGGTTCGAACCCGAGCTGGCCGCCCGCGACGAGGTGATGATCGGGGAGAAGGAGCGCATCGCCAAGGCGGCGCTCGCCGAGCTCCCCGAGGACGGCGCGATCATCATCGACGCCGGGTCGACGACCGGCAGGCTGGTGCAGGCGCTCCCGGTCGACCGGGAGCTGACCGTGATCGTGAACTCCCCGCCGCTGGCGACGGCGATGGCCACCCGCCCCAACCTGACGGTGATCATGCTGGGCGGGCGGGTGCGCGGGCGGACCCTGGCCACCGTCGACGACTGGGCCCTACGCCCCCTCGCCGACCTGCACGTGGACGTGGCGTTCATGGCGGCCAACGGGTGCTCGGTGGCCAAGGGGCTGACGACGCCCGACCCGGCCGAGGCCGCCATCAAGCGGGCGATGATCGGCGCGGCGCAGCGGTGCGTGCTGCTCGCCGACCACACCAAGTTCGCCAACACCTACCTGGCGCGCTTCGCCTCGATCCAGGAGATCGACGTGGTGATCAGCGACACGGGACTCGACACCGGCGTCGCGGCCGAGATGGCCGCCGCCGGCCCGGAGGTGGTCCGGGCGTGACCGTCCCCCTTCCCCCCGCCCCCGGCATCGGTCCCAGCCCCAGCTCCGGCCCCGGCCCCGGCCTCAGTCTCGGTCTCGGTCTCGGTCTTGGCCCCGGTCGTACGATCGAGGTGATCCCGGCGTGATCGTCACCCTCACCCTCAACCCCAGCCTGGACCGCACGATCGAGGTGGGGTCGCTGACCCGCGGGGCCGTCATCCGCGCCGCCGCCGCCCACCTCGACCCCGGCGGCAAGGGCGTCAACGTCTCCCGGGCGCTGCTGGCCAACCAAGTCCGCTCGTGCGCGGTCGTCCCCTTCGGCGGCGACGAGGGACGGCGGCTGGTGAGCCTGCTCGCGGCCGAGGGCATCGAGATGATCACCGTCCCGGTCGCCGGGACCACCCGGTCCAACGTCGCGCTGGCCGAGCCCGACGGCACGGTCACCAAGATCAACGAACCCGGGACGGCCCTGTCGCCGGCCGAGCTCGACACCATCGCCGAGGCCGTGCTCGGGGCGGCCAGCTCCGCGGACTGGGTGGTCGCCTCGGGCAGCCTCCCGCCCGAGGTGCCCGCCGACGTGTACGCCCGCCTGTGCGAGCGGTTCAGCGAGGCGGGCATCAACGTCGCGGTCGACACCAGCGGTCCCGCGCTCGTCTCGGCGCTCGCCGAGGCCCCCGCCCTGGTCAAGCCCAACCGGGAGGAGCTGGGCGAGGCCACCGGGATCGTCATCTCGTCCCTGGGCGACGCCATCAAGGCCGCGGAGAACCTGCGGGCCCGGGGCGCGGGCGCCGTCCTGGCCAGCCTGGGCGCCGACGGCGCGATCCTGCTGCAGGACGACCAGATCTGGCACGGCCAGTGCCCGGTGGCCGAGCCGCGCAGCACCGTCGGAGCCGGTGACGCCATGCTCGCCGGGTTCCTCGCGGGCGGGGCGCGCGGCGAGAGCGCGCTGGTCGAGGCGCTGGCCTGGGCGACCGCCGCGGTCGGGCTGCCGGGAAGCCGGATGCCCTCCCCCCACCACATCCATCGTGACGACGTCCGTGTCACCGGAGCCGATCCTGCCCTGCCGCTGCGGTCCGGGGGCTGACAGCGGCGCAGATCCACCCCCCTGGCCGGCCGGTCGCCGGCCACCCCGGAAGGAGCAGCACACATGAGCGAGTACACCCCAACCGTCACAGGAACCGGGGCGAGAGCGAGCATCCAGCGTTTCGGTGGGTACCTCGCCGGGATGATCATGCCGAACATCGGCGCGTTCATCGCCTGGGGCCTGATCACCGCCCTGTTCATCCCCACCGGCTGGCTGCCCAACGAGAAGTTCGCCGTCCTGGTCGACCCGATCGTGAAGGTGCTGCTGCCGATCCTGATCGGTTACACCGGCGGGCGGATGGTCCACGGCCAGCGCGGCGCCGTGGTCGGCGCCGTCGCCACCATGGGCGTCGTCGCCGGCGCCGAGAGCCCGATGTTCCTCGGCGCGATGATCATAGGGCCGCTCACCGCGTACGTCCTGAAGCTGTTCGACGGGCTCGTCGCCGACCGTGTCAAGTCCGGCTTCGAGATGCTGGTGGACAACTTCAGCGCCGGCATCATCGGCGGCGCCATGGCCCTGGTCGGGGTCCTGGCCATCAGCCCCATCGTCGCCAACGTCACCCGTGTCGCGAGCGACGCGGTCGCCTGGCTGATCGGCAACAACCTGTTGCCGCTGGCGTCGGTCGTGATCGAGCCCGCCAAGGTGCTGTTCCTCAACAACGCCATCAACCACGGCGTGATGGGCCCGCTGGGCGTGGCGCAGGCGGCCGAGACGGGCAAGTCGATCCTGTTCATGCTGGAGTCGAACCCCGGCCCCGGCCTCGGCCTGCTCCTCGCCTTCATGTTCTTCGGCCCCCGCGCGCTGCGCCCCAGCACCCCCGCCGCGATCATCATCCAGTTCTTCGGCGGCATCCACGAGATCTACTTCCCGTACGTGCTCATGAAGCCCCGGCTGATCCTCGCGGTCATCGCCGGTGGCGCCACGGGCGTCCTGGTCTTCCTCATGACCGGGGCCGGGCTGGTGGCCACGCCGTCGCCCGGCAGCATCTTCGCCTTCATCGCCGTGACCCCCAGGGGCGGGTGGTTCGGCACCATCGCCGGAGTCCTCGCCGCGACCCTCGTCTCCTTCGCCGTCGCCTCGGCGCTCCTCGGGTTCGGCAGGGGTAAGGACGAGACGGAGGAGACCCCCGAGGAGCCCCCCGCACAGACCGAGACCGCACCCGTCGTCAAGGAGGCCTGACCTATGGCCAGCATCGAGAGCAAGGACATCCACAAGATCGTCGTGGCCTGCGACGCGGGCATGGGCAGCAGCGTCATGCTCGCCACCCAGCTCCGCAAGCAGCTGAAGGACCAGAACGTCCAGGTGGAGCACACCCCGGTCAACTCGATCCCCGCCGACGCCGACGTGGTGGTCTGCCACGCCGGCCTGGCGAACCGGGCCAGGGCCGGGGCCCCGGACAAGGTGCTGATCCCGTTCCAGGTCTTCATCGGGGACCCGGCGGTGACCAAGCTGGTCAGCACGATCAAGAGCGGCGGCACCGTCAATGCCTGAGACGGCGCCGCTGCCGCTGGACCCGCGCGCAATCCGGCTGGCGGCCTCGGCCGCCGACCGCGACGACGCGATCCGGCAGTGCGGGGAGGCCCTGCTCGCCGTCGGCGCGGTGGAGAGCGCCTACATCGACACCATGCTCGAACGTGAGCGCTCGATCTCCACCTACGTCGGCGAGGGGGTCGCCATCCCGCACGGCACCCTGGCCGCCAAGGACGCCGTCCGGCACGACGCCATCAGCGTCGTGCGCTTTCCCGGCGGCGTCGACTGGGACGGCGACCGGGTGACGGTGTGCATCGGCATCGCCGCCAAGGGCGACGGCCACGTACGGCTGCTCGCCGAACTCGCCCAGATCCTGATGGATCCCGACCAGGCCAGGGCCCTTCGCGAGGCGACGGAGGTCGCCGAGGTGGTCCGGCTGCTGCAACCGAACGAAGAGGACGAAGCATAGTGAAGGTCGCCCGTTTCTACGCCCCCGGCGACATCCGCGTCGAGGAGGCGCCGGAACCCGTCGCCGGACCAGGCGAGATCAAGATACGCGTGCGCAACTGCTCGACCTGCGGCACCGACGCGAAGATCCAGAAGCACGGCCACCACCACATCAAGCCGCCCAGGGTGATGGGGCACGAGATCGCCGGCGAGGTGGTCGAGGTCACCGAGGCGGGCGAGTGGGCCCCGGGCGACCGGGTGCAGGTGATCGCCGCGATCCCCTGCGGGAAGTGCGCGGAGTGCCGCCGGGGCCGGATGACCGTCTGCCCGAACCAGGAGTCGATGGGCTACCACTACGACGGCGGTTTCGCCGAGTACATGATCATCCCGGCGTCGGTCCTCGCGGTCGGCGGCGTCAACCGCGTCCCGGACGGGGTCGGCTTCGCCGAGGCGTCGGTGGCCGAGCCCCTGGCCTGCGTGCTCAACGGCCAGGAACTGGCCCGCGTGGGCGAGGGCGACGACGTGGTGATCATGGGGTCGGGGCCGATCGGCTGCCTGCACGTGCGGCTGGCGCGGTCGCGGGGCGCGGCGCGGGTCTTCCTGGTCGACATCAACGCCGGGCGGCTGGAGATGGCCGCGAGGCTGGTCCACCCGGACGCGGTCGTCCACGGCGAGGACGTCGTCGAGCAGGTGCTCAAGCTGACCGACGGCAGGGGGGCCGACGTCGTCATCACCGCCGCCGCCTCCGGCGCCGCCCAGGAGCAGGCGCTGCGGATGGCGGCCCGCCAGGGACGGATCAGCTTCTTCGGCGGCCTGCCCAAGGACAACCCGATCATCCGGTGCGACTCCAACCTGGTCCACTACCGGGAGCTGACCATCGTCGGCGCCAACGGGTCCAGCCCGGCGCACAACGCCCAGGCCCTGCGGCTGATCGCCGACGGGTCGGTACCGGTCGCCGACCTCATCACGCACCGGCTGCCGCTCGCGGAGGTCCTGGAGGGGATCGACATCGTCAGCAGGGGCGAGGCCATCAAGGTGACCATCGAACCCTGACCGGCCCCGCTCTCCCGGCCCCCTCCCGCCGATCCCGGCGATCCCGGCGATCCCGGCGGGAGGGCCCGGCCCGCAGGCCCGGACCAGGCCTGACCAGACCGGGCCGGACCGGACCGGACCGGACCGGGCTCGCTCCATGGGCTCGTACGAAGTCCGCACCAGCGCGGGCAGGCCCGCACGAGGCTCGCGTGAGCCCCGTCAGGCCCGCACCGGCCCGCACCAGGCCCCGTCAAGCTCGCACCACTCGCACCACTCGCAGAACGCGCAGCGCGCGGAAGGAGAACCGGAGATGCCGGAGAGGACAGTGGTCGTCGCCTCAAGCACGGGCCTTCACGCCCGGCCCGCGAAGATCTTCGTGCAGGCCGCGGCCAGGCAGGGGATGCCCGTCCGCATCCGCGTCGGGGACGGCAAGCCCGTACCCGCCAACAGCATGCTCGCCGTGCTCGCCCTGGGCGCCACGCACGGCACGGAGGTCACGATCGAGGCGGAGGGACCGGGGGCCGACGAGGCGCTCGACTCCCTCGCCGAGCTGCTCGCCCGCGACCTCGACGCCGAGGAGACCTCCCCAGGCGCTCAAGAGACCTCCCGCAGCGCGGAGGAGACCTCCCGAGGCACCGGAGAGACCTCCCGTGGCTGAGACGCTGAGCGGCCTGGGCGTGAGCCCGGGCCGCGCCGCCGGGCGGGTCTGCCGGATGGCGGGCCCGCCGGAGCTGCCCGCGCCGTCCCCCGTCACCGACGCCGACGCCGAGCTCGGCCGGGCGATGAACGCGCTGCGGGCCACGGTCTTCGAGCTGGAGGCGCGGGCGGAGAAGGCGCCGGACGCCGAGGCGAGGGCGATCCTGGAGGCGCAGTCCTTCATCGCCGACGACCCCGGCCTGCACGAGTCCGTGGAGACGAACATCAGGTCGGGCAAGGACGCGGCGCACGCCATCGACGAGGCCTGCGCCCACCACCGGCGCGCGCTGCTGGCGGCGGGCGGCTACTTCGCCGAGCGCGCCGCGGACCTCGACGACATCCGCAACCGGGCCGTGGCGTCGGTGCTGGGCCTGCCCGTCCCCGGGCTGCCCGACCCGGGTCACCCGTTCGTCCTGGTCGCCGCGGACCTGTCCCCCGCCGACACGGTGAACCTGGATCCCGGGACCGTCCTCGCCCTCGTCACCGAGAAGGGCGGCCCGACCAGCCACACCGCCATCCTGGCCCGCGCCCGCGGCCTGCCCGCCGTGGTCGCCTGCCGGGGGGCGGGTGACATCGGCGAGGGGACGTGGGTGGCGGTCGACGGACTGCGGGGCGAGGTGGAGGTCGGCATCGGCGAGGAGGCCGCCGCCGGGATCCAGCGCCGGGCCGAGGCCGACCGCCGCCGAGCGGGCACCGTCCGGGGCCCCGGCAGGACCTCCGACGGCCATCCGGTCAAGCTGCTGCTCAACATCGGTTCGGCGGCCGACCTCGCGCCACGGGACCGGGCCCCTTCGCCGGAAGGAGCACAGGGACCCGAGGGAGTGGACGCGGAGGGGGTGGGGCTGTTCCGCACCGAGTTCCTCTTCCTGGACCGGCGCGAGGAGCCGGACCGCGAGGAACAGGTGGCCGCCTACGCCGCGGTCCTCCGCGCCGCCCCCGGCGGGCACGTCGTGGTCCGCACCCTCGACGCGGGCACGGACAAGCCGCTGCCGTTCCTCGGCCTCGCCGAGGAGACCAACCCGGCGCTGGGCGTACGGGGACTGCGGGTCTCCCGGGTCAGGCCCGAGGTTCTCGACACCCAGCTCGACGCCATCGCCGAGGCGGCCCGTGAGACCGGGACCGAGCCGTGGGTGATGGCACCCATGGTGACGACGGTGGCCGAGGCCGCCGACTTCGCCGGACGGGCCCGTGCCCGGGGCATCGCGCGCGTCGGGGCGATGATCGAGGTACCCGCCGCCGCGCTGCGCGCCGGGCGTCTGCTGGAGGAGCTCGACTTCCTGAGCATCGGCACCAACGACCTGAGCCAGTACACCTTCGCCTCCGACCGGCAGCACGGGGAGCTCGCCGACCTGCTCGACCCCTGGCAGGCCGCGCTGCTCCAGCTGATCGCCGACTGCGCGGCGGCCGGGCGGGCCGCGGGCAAGCCCGTCGGCGTGTGCGGCGAGGCGGCGGCCGACCCGCTGCTGGCGACCGTCCTGGTCGGGCTGGGCGTCACCAGCCTGTCGATGTCCGCACCCGGGATCTCCCCGGTACGGGAGAGTCTCGCCGCCCACTCCCTGGAGCGGTGCCGTGACAACGCCCGGATCGCGCTGGCCGCCGACGACCCCGGACAGGCCAGGAAGGCGATCGTCCCGGACCGCTGAACCTCTCGGCCTTCGCCCCTTTGCCGGGCCGGCCCTCCCCCCGGCCCGGCACACCCTCCAGCGCGGAGCACCCTGCGGCACGGAGCACCCTTCGGACTGGCCCTCCCTCCGGCCGGCGCACCTTCCGGCCCAGCGCCCCCTCCGGCCCAGCGTGCCCTTCGGCCCGGCACACCCTCCAGCGCGGAGCACCCTCCGGCGCGCCCTTCAGCCCGGCTCACCATCAAGCGCGACGCATCCTTCGGCCCGGCGCGCCCTCCAGCGCGCATCGGTGAAATCACCGGTCTTTCCGAGTGCACCGGTACACCGGCGCAGGCCAGCGGAGGCCGGTGGGGAACCCCGTCACCCCCTCTTTCCAGGCGCGACACACGCGCGTAACACTGGGGCATGCCCTCCCCCTCCGCCGCCACCCGGTCACCGGCGCTGCACGGCCGTGACACGGAGCAGGACGCGCTGCTGCGATTACTCGACGCCGCCCGCGGCGGCTCCGGGGGCGCGGCGATCCTGCGAGGGGCGCGGGGTACGGGAAAGACCGCACTGCTCGACCTCGTGGCGGCCCACGCGGCCGGCACCGGCGGTGGCGACGACACGAGCGGCACTCGCGACACGAACGGCGCAGGCGGCACCGGCGGCACCCGCGACACGAACGGCACAGGCAGTACAGGCAGTACTGGCAGTACAAACAGCACGAACGGCACGCACGGCACCGGTGGTTTCGTCGTGCTCAGGGTGCGCGGCACCGAGGCGGAGTCGCGCCTGCCGTACGCCGGGCTGCACGGCCTGCTCAGGCCGGTCGCGGACCGGCTCCCCGCGCTCCCCCCGGCGCAGGCGGAGGCGCTGACCCGGGCGCTGGAGCTGGGCGCGGCGGACGGCGGGCTGGCGCTTCCCGCGGCGGTGCTCAATCTCCTGGTGGCCGCCGGTGGCCCGGTGCTGGCCTGCGTCGACGACGTCCACCACCTCGACGCGCCCAGCCGCGAGGCGCTCTTCTTCGCGGCCAGACGGCTGGCGGGGGAACCGGTCGTGCTGCTGTTCGGGACCGACGACCGCGACGGCGACGGTGACGGCACCGCCGCTCCCGACGACATACCGGCGTTCGAGCTCGGCCCCCTGGACGAGGAGGCGGCCAGGCGGCTCGCCGACGACCTGGTGCCGGGGCTGGCCGACGACGTACGGGCGGCGCTGCTGGAGATCGCCCGCGGCAACCCGCTCGCGCTCGGGGAGCTCGCCGGGTCGCTGAGCCCCGAGCAGGTCTCCGGCGCCGCCGCCCCGCCCGCGACCCTGCCGAGGGGCGGGCGGCTCTGGCGCGCGTACGCCGACCGGCTGGCACGGCTGCCGCGCGAGACCGCGGACATGCTCCTGCTGCTCGCGGCGGATCCCGGCCTGGAGACGGTCACCCTGGTCGGCGCCGCGGAGCCGGAGTGCGCGCTGACCGCCCTGGAACCGGCGGAACGGGCGGGGGTGATCGTCCATGTCGCCGGTGCCGACGGGGACGGTGACGGTGACGGTGACCGCTACGACTTCCGCGAGCCGGTGATGCGGACGGTCGTCTACACCGGCGCCTCCCTCGCCCGCCGCCGCGCCGCGCACCGCCTGCTCGCGGGCAAGCTGCCCCACGACCACCAGCGGCTGCGGCGGGCCTGGCACCGGGCCGCCGCGATGGACGGCCCCGCCGAAGCGCTCGCCGACGAGCTGGCCTCGGCAGCGGCGGCGGCGAGCTCCCACGGCGGCCATCCCGCGGCCTTCCTCGCCTTCGAGCGGGCGGCCGAGCTGACCGAGCACGGCGACGTCAAGGCCGCGCGCCTGGCCGCCGCCGCCAACCGCGCCTGGCACGCGGGCCTGCCCCGGCGGGCCCGGACGCTGCTCACCCGCCTGCAGTCGCTGACGATCTCCGAGGAGGTAAGGAGCCAGGCCGAGCTGATCCGCGGCAGCCTGGAGCTGCGCAGCGGGAAGACCGGCAGCGCCGGGGACGACCTGATGGCGGCGGCCGAGTCGCTGCTGGACAGGGACCGGGGGCAGGCGGTCCGGGTCCTCATCCGCGCGGGCGAGGCGAGCTACATGGCCGGTGACAACCCTCGCTACCTGGACATCGCGCGGTGGGCAGCCACGCTGCGCCGCCCGGACGACCCGGCGGCCACCCAGCTGATGTTCGAGTATCTGGCCGGTACAGCGGCGACCTTCGACGGCCGACACCGGGAGGCCGCCGACCCGCTCCGCCGGGTGCTGGAGCTCGCGCCCTCGGTGCGGACCCCCTCGGTGCTGGTGTGGGCGGGCGTGGCCAGCCTGCTGCTCGGCGACGACGCGCAGGCGACGAGGCTGTGCGGCCGGGCGGTGGAGACGGCGCGCGCCCGCGGGGCGGTCTCCACCGTGCCGCAGGTCCTGGAGTTCATGATCCACGCCGAGCTCTGGATGGGCCGCTACGCCTCCATCACCGCCAGCGCCATCGAGGGGCTCCGGCTGGCCCAGGAGCGCGGCCGGCCCAACAGCGCGGGCCAGCACCTGGGGTGGCTCGCCCTCACCGCGGCCGTGGAGGGGGACGCGGAGACCTGCGCGATCAGGGCGGCGAGCGCCATCGAGCTGGCGGGCGCCCACGGCGTGTGCGTGGCGGGAGCGATCGGCAACTGGGCACTGGCCCACCTCGACCTCGCGGCGGGCCGCCACGCCGACGCCGCCAAGCGGCTGCGGACCACGGCCAGGACGGACGGGACCAACGGCCACCTCGTCGTACGGGTCATGGCGACCCCGCTGTTCGTCGAGGCGAGCGCCCGTACGGGTGACCGGGAACGGGCCAGGGAGGCGCTGCGGGTGCTCGACCGCTGGGTGGGCAGCACCCGCAGCCCCGACCGGCGCGCGCTGGCGACGCGCTGCCACGCGCTCCTGGCCGCCCCCGGCGACGCCGAGGAGTACTTCAGGGCCGCGCTCGACCTGCACCACCAGGGGTTCTCCGAGTTCGAGACGGCCCGCACCCAGCTGCTCTTCGGCAGCGCGCTGCGCAGGAACCGGCGTCCGGGCGCGGCGAGGGAGCACCTGCACAGCGCGCTGGAGACGTTCGAGCGCTCCGGCGCGCGGCTCTGGGCCGAGCAGGCCCGCGCCGAGCTGCGCGGGGCCGGAGAGGCCGTCCGGTCGCACCGCCCGAAGGCCACCGAGAAGCTCACCGCGCAGCAGTACCAGATCGCGCGCATCGTCGCGGACGGCGCCACCAACCGGGAGGTGGCGGCCCGGCTCTTCCTGAGCCCGAGGACCGTCGAGCACCACCTCAGGAACATCTTCGCCAAGCTCGACATCCGCTCCCGGGTGGAACTGGTGCGGTTGATGTCGTGATTCACCGGTTGGTGTAGTTATCCACCGGTGTTAACCAGTGCGATGGAGTACGGGTGATTTCACCGATGCACTCCAGGGCTGACAACGAGAAAGTGGCGTCTGTCAGAAACCCGAGGGGTCACCCCGGTGACGCTGACCGTACCGCCGCCGCTCCCGGTGGCGGGCCGACGCGCGACGAACGGCCGTCAGCACCGACCGCCGTACGCCGTGTTCCCCCTCAGGAACATCGCCGTGTTCCCCCCACAGGAACGGAGTACAGCAACGTGCAGCCGTACGGCACCACCCCCCAGGCCCCCGCGTCCAGGCGTTCCCGCCGGGCGACGACGGTCGCCACGCTGACCCTCGCACTCGCTCTGCTCGGCACCGGCGGGACCCTCGCGCCCGCCGCGCAGGCCGTCGCGGCCCCCGCCGCGCAGGCCTCCTCCGCAGGTCCCTACGACCGCGGCCCCGACCCGACCGTCTCCCTCATCGAGGCGTCCAGGGGACCGTTCGCGATCTCGGAGACCACAGTCTCCTCGCTCCGGGTGTCCGGCTTCGGCGGAGGGACGATCTACTACCCGACGTCCACCGCGGAGGGTACGTTCGGCGGGATCGCCATCGCCCCCGGCTACACCGCGAGCAGGTCCAGCATGGCCTGGCTCGCCTCGCGGCTGGCCTCCCACGGCTTCGTGGTCTTCAACATCGACACCCTCACCCGTTCCGACCAGCCCGCCAGCCGGGGACGGCAGCTGCTGGCCGCGCTCGACTACCTCACGCAGGAGAGCACGGTCGCGAACCGGGTCGACGCGAGCAGGCTCGGCGTCGCCGGGCACTCGATGGGCGGCGGCGGCACGCTGTCCGCGGCCAGCAGCCGGCCGCAGCTGCAGGCGGCCATCCCGCTGACGGGGTGGCACACCACCAAGAGCTGGTCGAGCCTGCGCGTCCCGACCCTGGTCGTCGGCGCGGAGAACGACTCGGTCGCCCCGGTGTCCTCGCATTCCAAGCCGTTCTACAACAGCATCCCCGCCTCCTCGGAGAAGGCGTACCTGGAGCTCAACGGCGCCAGCCACTTCGCGCCCAACTCCTCCAACACCACGATCGCCAAGTACAGCGTCTCGTGGATGAAGCGCTTCATCGACAACGACACCCGGTACGAGCAGTTCCTGTGCCCGGCCCCCCGGGTCGACCTGAACATCTCCGAGTACCAGGACACCTGCCCGCACTCGTAGGGCCGCGAGCCGCGGAGCCGAAGGCCCGCAGGCCGCGAACCACGGGACCGCGGGACCGGCGTTCCCGCGGACCCGTGGGACCGCGGGACTGCGGGACCGCCATCGGAGCGCGCCGCCGGCCGTAGTCATCGACGACCACGGCCGGCGGTGCGCTTCCGGCAACGGCGGCCGGTGGTCGGCGACAGCCGGTGCCTCCCGGCGACGGCGGGCGCGCCTCGGCCACAACCGATGGCTCCCCGCGACAGCCGGTACCTCCCCTCGACGGCCGGTGGGTTCCGGCAACGGCCAGCGGGTTCCGGCGATGACCGGTGGGGTTGCCGCGAAGAACGGTGGCGTAGGACCGCAAACCATCTGTTAAGCCAGCGAAGACCTTCTCAACTCTGTTAAGTTCGCAAAACGCCTGATCCGACGGCGGCCGCGGCATGCGGCCGCCGTTGGCATACCCCCCCAAAGTCCCCCAGCGGTGCCCTCATATGATGGATTTTCTCCTGGTTTGATTAGTTACCGCCGAGGGGCAATAAGGTTTACGGTCTATGTCCAGGAACGCAATGAGACGTGACCCTAAGACTGTTCTGTGGCTTCTCGCGCTGAGCATCGTGGTCACCTTCTCGGCCGGTGGGGCCACGGTGCTGAGCGGTCATCTCGACCCCGTTCCCGACAGGCCCGCGCCCCCTGACGCCGCCCCGCCCGGGATACCCGCGGTGCCCGCGACCCCGACCCCGCCGCCGCAACCCCAGGACCCGGCCGCCCCCGCGAACTCCGCCGGTCCCACGCCCCCGTCACCGGCCAAGGAGCCGCTGCTGCTCGCCAACGGCCGGCAGCAGCCGCTGAAGGTGAGGGTGCCCCGGTCGGCCAAGGGCCGCTACACCGTCGCCCCCGGAGAGGCCCGGCCCCCCAAGGGGAGGAAGGGCAAGGTGATCCGGTACGCGGTGGAGGTCGAGCGGGGCCTGCCGTTCGAGGTGGAGGAGTTCGCCGCCGAGGTGCACCGGATCCTCAACGACCGGCGCGGCTGGGGGTACCGGTTCAAGCGGGTGGCCCGTGGCCCGGTGAGCATCAGGGTCTCGCTGTCCAGCCCCGAGACGGCCGACCGGCGGTGCCTGCCGATGCGGACCAACGGCATACTCTCCTGCTGGAACGGCGAGCGCGCGATCATCAACGCGGTCCGCTGGAACAGCGGGGCGACCGGCTACGGCCGCGACGTGGCCTCCTACCGCGAGTACGTCATCAGCCACGAGGTCGGCCACGGTCTCGGCCACGGCCACGTGTCCTGCCCGGGGCGCGGGCGGCGGGCGCCGGTGATGCTCCAGCAGACCAAGTCCCTGTACGGCTGCCGCCCCAACCCCTGGCCGTCCCCCCGCCGCTGACCCCCGCGACGGACGTGACGGACGTGACGGTCACATGTCGCCGGATCGTCTCCCCGTACGGCAAAGCCGTGGCGAAGGTTGGGTTCGCCGGGCCTTCCCTGGGCACCCGGTAGGCATGCGAGTAGTAGTCGTCGGCGCGACGGGAAACGTGGGCACGAGCGTGGTGTCCGCCCTCGCGGCAGATCAGGACGTCACATCCATCGTGGGCCTGGCCCGCAGGCAGCCGGACTGGCGCCCGCCCAAGACCACCTGGCGGACCGCCGACGTCGCCGGAGGCGACCTGGCGCCGCACCTGGAGGGGGCCGACGCGGTCGTCCACCTGGCGTGGCTGTTCCAGCCCACCCGCGACCCGGTGACCACCTGGCGGAACAACGTCCTGGGCAGCATCAGGGTCTTCGAGGCCGCCGCGCGGGCGGGGGTCTCCGCGATCGTGCACGCCTCCTCGGTGGGCGCGTACTCCTCCGCTCCCAAGGACCGGGCCGTCACCGAGGACTGGCCGACCCACGGCTGGCCCGGTGCCGCCTACGGCCGGGAGAAGGCCTATGTGGAACGGGTGCTCGACCTGTTCGAGCGTGACCACCCGGACATCAGGGTCGTACGGCTGCGGCCGGGCTTCATCTTCAAACGGGAGGCGGCGGTCGGGCAGCGGCGCCTGTTCGGCGGGCCGTTCGTGCCGCAGCGGCTGGTACGGCCGCGCCTGATCCCGTTCGTGCCCGACACCCCGGGGCTCCGCTTCCAGACGGTCCACAGCGACGACGTCGGCGAGGCCTACCGCCTCGCGGTCACCCGGCCGGTGTCTGGCGCCTTCAACATCGCCGCCGACCCGGTGATCGAGCCCTCGGTGCTGGCCGAGCTGCTCGGCGCCCGGCTGGTCCCCGTCTCGGGCTGGGCGCTCAGGAGCACCGTCGCGGCGGCCTGGCACATGAGGCTCATCCCCGCCTCGCCCGGCCTGGTCGACCTGGTGCTCAGAATGCCGATCATGGACATCGGCCGCGCCCGTGACGAGCTGGGCTGGCGGCCGCGCCACACGGCGACGGAGGCGATGCGGGAGATGTTCGAGGGGCTGCGGAGCGCCGAGGGCATGGACACCCCGCCGCTGTCGCCGCACACCGGAGGCCCCGCGCGCCTGGGCGAGCTGGCCGGAGGTGTCGGCGGAAAGCCCTAGCGGCCCTCTCCCCGCCGCCCCGGCCGGGGCTCGGGGCTCAGAGGCAGGGGCAGGGGAAAACGGATCTTGGAGCTCAAGGGGCAGGGCTCGGAGCGGACGTCGGACTCGTCAGGGAGGACGCGAAGTATGGGCAGGATCCTCGTGGGCACGGCCTCGTGGACGCACCGGTCGCTGCTGGAGTCGGGCTGGTACCCCGATGACGCCTCCACCCCGGCGAAACGCCTGGCCTACTACGCGACGAGGTTCCCGATCGCCGAGGTGGACGCCACCTACTACCACCCGCCGTCGCTGAGCACCGTGGAGGCGTGGCGTGACCGTACGCCCCCGGAGTTCACCTTCGACATCAAGGCGTTCTCCCTACTGACCGGGCACCCCACCCGGCCCGCCGCCCTCTACAAGGACCTGCGGGAGAGCCTCGGCGCGCCGCCGCAGCGCAACCTCTACCCGAAGGACGTGCCGCCGGAGATCACCGACGAGGTCTGGCGGCGGTTCCTCGGCGCGCTGGAGCCGCTGCACGAGGCGGGCAAGCTGGGGGCGGTGCTCTTCCAGTTCCCGCCGTGGTTCCCGATCGGGGAGGGCAACCGGCGCTACATCCTGGAGTGCGCCCGGCGCTGCGCGCCGATGCGCGTCAGCGTCGAGTTCCGCAACCACACCTGGATGGACGAGGAGAACCGCGAGGACACCCTGGCCTTCCTCGCAAAACACGACCTCGCGTACGTGGGGGTCGACATGCCCCAGGGGCACACCTCGTCGATCCCGCCGATCCTGGCCGCGACCTCCGGCCTCGCCGTGCTGCGGCTGCACGGGCACTCCGACAAGTGGACCAGCAAGAACATCGACGAGCGCTTCGCGTACATGTACTCGGAGCCGGAACTCGGGCGGTGGGCGGCCAGGGTCCGGGAGCTCGCGGAGGGCGCCGAGACGACCCACGTGCTCTTCAACAACTGCTGCGCGGACAACTCCCAGCGCAACGCGTCCCGGTTCCGCGCCCTCGTCGAGGAGGCTGGGGAACCCGAGGGAGCCGGGGAGGCCGGGAAAGTCCGGGAGGCCGGGGAATCCGGCGGGCCCGGCGAATCCGGTGAGCCAGGTGATCTCAAAGGACCCGGCAGACCGGACACACCGGAGCGGGCGCCGAGCGGGCGCGGCTGAGCGGGCAGGCCGGAAAAGGCTCAGGAGGCCAAGAGGCCAGGAAAAGCCAGGAAAAGCCGGAAAAGGGCCGAAGCGGCGATCGGCGCGGCAGTGCCGCCAAGGGCCGCCAAGGGCCGCTATCTGACCCGCCGTCTCTCCCCGGTCATGGTGGCCCTGCGCTCCTCCGGGGTGGTACCTCCCCAGACGCCGTACATCTGCTGGGTGTTCAACGCGTACTCCAGGCAGCGCCCGCGCACCGGGCACCGGCGGCACACCGCCCTGGCGCGCTCGTACTGCTCACGGCCCGGCCCCTCGTACGACACGGGGAAGAACAGCTCGGGATCCTCACTGAGGCATGACGAGCGGCGGGACCAGTGGATGATCGGAATGACGTTGCTCTTAGCAGGCATGGCAATCCAATTGGGAGTCGGAACGGCTCAGGTGCTGGCGGCTCAGGTTGAGGATCGCGTGCCCGCTGTAATGGCATTCATACCTTTTAAGCGGAAAAATCGGGCGACCTTGACCGAGCGTTTCTCCCCGCACTGAAGCTGCTGGTCAGCGACCTCCCGGAGCGAGTGGATCATCTTCTCGCGCCCCGGGACGCCGTCTCGGCGCGGTGGTCACCCGCTCACGCCTCCCGCCCCGCCGGGCCGGAGCACTGCCCGCTCCGACCCGGCGGCGGCTCCTATTTCTCCGCCCGCGCCCGTTCGTCGGGCACGCAGTGGGTCATCTTCATACCGCTCACGTCGCGGGACCCGTTCTTGCCGAGTCCGGACATCCGCTCGCGGTCCTCGTCGCTCAGGTCCTGTCCGGCCAGCGGCTCCAGGTGGGAGACGTCCTCGGGAGCGATCCCGAGTCCCTCCCCGACCCTGAGGCCGAGGTCGTCCTCGATCATCAGGAAGTGCCAGACCATGCGCTCCTGGACCGGGCGCGCGGCCTGGGACAGCATGTCGACGAAGTTCAGCACGAGGTCGTCGCGCTCCCACTGTTCCATCAGCAGATAGCGCTGGCCCGCCTGGGTGTAGTCGTTCGTACGCGGGATGCGCTTGCGGGTCAGCCGCCCCGAGACGACAGGACCCTGCTCGTCGTGGGTGGGGTACTGCCCCTCCCTGAGCCCCCCGGTGATGGACGGCTCGTAGTTGACGTGCGGGTTCTCGCCCTCCCCGTCGACGTGGTAGGTCATCTGGCCGTCACGCTGGTTGGTGCGCACCTCGGCGTGCTTGGCCTGGTTGACCGGCAGCTGCAGGTAGTTGGGACCCACCCGGTGGCGCTGGGTGTCGCTGTAGGAGAACGTACGGCCCGTCAGCATCTTGTCGTCGGAGAAGTCGAGACCGTCGACCAGGACGCCGGTGCCGAAAGAAATCTGCTCGTTCTCGGCGAAATTGTTGGCCACGTTGCGGTCCAGGACCATCCTGCCGACCGGCCTGGGCGGGAACCGGTCCTCCGGCCACACCTTGGTGTCGTCCAGCGGGTCGAAGTCCAGCTCGGGGTGGTCGTCGTCGCTCATGATCTGCACCAGCAGCTCCCACTCGGGGAAGTCGCCGCGGTCGATCGCCTCGTGCAGGTCCTTGGTGGCGTGCCCGAGCTCGCCACCCTGCACGACGGCGGCGTCCTCGGCGGTCATGCTGCGCACGCCCTGCCTGGGCATCCAGTGGTACTTGACCAGGTGGGTCTCGCCCTGGGCGTTCACCCACTTGTAGGTGTTGACGCCGAACCGTTCACATATGTCCGGTTGGGCCCAACACCTACAGGGGAAACACCACTGTGAGACCACTTTTCATGGGCATGATCATGGGCAACGCCAGTTTTCCGACCCCCCACCTCGGCTGAGGAGGGTCACTATGCGTAACCCCCTGAAGGGCACGATCACCACCTACGAGACCAAGCAGGGCACCAAGTACAGGGTGCAGATGCCTCCCGTCCTGGACCCAGTCTCCCACTCCCCGTTCAGGCCGACAAAATCCTTCGACAGCGAAGAAGACGCCGTCGCCTGGCAGATCGAGCAGAACCTCAAGCACGCACTCCACCAGCCTCTGCCGACCAATGCGACGTTGGAAGAGGTCATCGAGTTCCGACTCGCCCAGTCGGGACTCAAGGAGTCCACCATCAGTGGGAACCGCAAGGCGCTCCCCCACATCCCCCGCACGCTCTTGAAAACCCCGATGAGCAAGATTACTCAGGGAATGATCACCATCTGGGTCACCGAGGACTTAGTCCATCGCGACCTCAAGGCCAGCTCGATGCTCAATTACATCTCCGTAGTCTCCGCCGCGTTCGGCTTCGCCTCCGATAACGGCCTGCACGTAGGCAACCCGGTGAAGGCAGCCGGGGCACGACGCCTTGTCAACCAGTTGGTCTTTAACGATGACGAGGATGAGATGGACGAGCTGGGCGAGGAGGACTGGTTCAGCCACCTCTTCGGACGCGGGCCGGTCTGGACCGCCAAGCAGCTCCGCATATTCCTGGATCAGGAGCACTATCCCCACCAGGGACTCCTGACCTTCATCGCCCTCCAAGGCACTCGCCGGGGAGAAAGTATCGGCTTGAAGTGGTCCAGCCTGGATGACCGGGGATTCGTGCGGTTGCGCGAGAACATCACCATGGGAATGGGCCGGACGATCTACTCCCCCACCCCCAAGGGCGGTAAGCCCCGGCGCATGTGGCTCGACCCCATGACCAGATGGGTCCTGGAGCGCCACAGGAAGCAGCAGGATCAGGAGAAGGCCCGCTACGACACCTGGGATGAGGGCGACTGGATTTTCACCCGCAGGCGTTGGCACCTGTCCAAGCCTGAGGCGCCCGGAGCCCACACGATGCCCAACACGGTGACCGCTCGGGTGGGCCGAGGGGCTGAGAAGCTCGGATTCCCCGTCATGGGCCCCCATGGGCTCCGTCGCTCCTGGGCGACGATCGCGGAGCGTGTGGGCGTTCCTAAGGCCGTACGCAGGGACATCCTGGGCCACTCCCCCGAGTCGATGACCGACCGATACACCCGCACCACCCGTGAGGAGATCCTGGCGGGCCTGGCAGCCGTACGGGCTGAGATCTTCCCCGACTGGACCCCAGACGTGTGACGGAGGTCACATCATGGGCATGCACGGTCTCCGACAAAGCGCACCTATATACATGTGGGGAAGGGGGGTAGGGGGGTTGGGGCTCCGCTCCGCTCCTACCGTCTAGTGGAGTCTCAAGACTCCTTACTTCTTAACTAGTTACCGGTAAGAGCCCCTTAGGGCTCTAGTACTAACCCCGTTAACGAGGGGGCCTCCAGGCCCCCGAAGAGAGATTCACCCCCAGTACCGTCTCCGAGTTCTGGGGGTGTTTCCATGCCTAGGGCTCCTAAGAAGTGCCTCCAAGCTGGCTGTTCAAAGCCAGCGACCAACGCGGGACGATGCCAGGGGCACTACGTGCCCTGGGCTCAGACAAGCCCCCGTAACCTCACGCGGCCGAGTAACGCCGCGACCTTGATGCGCAAGGCACGACAGAGAGACCGAGAGCGCTGCTACCTCTGTGGCGGCCCCGGACGGATCGTGGACCACGTCATCCCCGTCGCCGAAGGCGGCTCCT
Organism: Streptosporangium sp. NPDC002524; assembly: GCF_040295985.1. Taxonomy (NCBI): domain Bacteria; kingdom Bacillati; phylum Actinomycetota; class Actinomycetes; order Streptosporangiales; family Streptosporangiaceae; genus Streptosporangium; species Streptosporangium sp. NPDC002524. Next base: position 122,676 of record NZ_JBEOWK010000003.1, read on the forward strand.
GGGATCTGACCAATCTCATGTGCATCTGCGACCCCTGTCACCACACCAAGTCTCGAACGGAGGCCGCGCGGGGGAGGGCGCGTCACCTATGAGCGATGGAAATTACCCCTCGGGCAACTGCCCAGGCAGCAGTTGCGGCTCTTGTACCGCTCCTTGCCAGCCTCTTGATACAGACTCCTTCAACACCCTCATCGCTCGCGGCCCGCTCGACTCCGACTACGTCGGCCTCGCCGACGCCCAGTTCGACTCCGACACCGACGCGCTCGGCTGTGCGCGCTGGGACGACCACTCGGCCGAGTGCGACGTCGAGACCTGCATCGCCAACTACTTCTGCTTCGAGAAGTACGCCAGCTACGCCGACCTCGAAGGCGACCCCTGGGCCGCCGAAGGCGACGCCTACTTCTAAGCCGTCCACGAAGCCAACTCCCAAGCCAACGCCGAAGCCGACCACGGCGACGAGCCAGGTCAGCGCCTTCCTCAAGGTGGCCGCTGGGGAGATGGGCACCTCCGGGGTGCCCAACAAGTACACCCGCTGGTACACCAACGACCTGAACATGGGGAGCTACTTCCTCACCGCGCCCTGGTGTGCCATCTACATCGCCTGGGTCGCTGAGCAGGTCGGTGTACGGGCCAAGGTTGGCACGGACGCCTACACGCCCACCTGGGCTTCCTGGTACGCGGCCAGGGGCCGCTGGGGCACTACGCCCCGGCCGGGGGCGATGGTCTTCTTCGACTGGTCCGGCGGCAAGAGCCGCAGCGGGATCGACCACGTGGGCATCGTCGAGAAGGTCAACGCCGATGGCTCGATCACCTCGATCGAGGGCAACTCAAGCGGCCGGGTGCAGCGGGTCCACCGGACCAGCAGCATCGTCGGCTACGGATATTGGGCCTGAGTCCGCTACTCCCGGACTCAGTCCCTCAGTACATGGGCTGTCAGCAAAAACCGAGCCTTGAGCCGGTGGGGCTGACATGGCGCACGCGAGGGCGGGTTCCGCGCGCCTCTTACTTCTTTCTTCTCCCTTCGGAAGGACGCACATGGCAACAGCACGAGGCAGGCGCAAGGACGCAACTCCCGAGGATGTCGCGAAGGTGACCAAGGCCAAGGAGTCCAAGGACGCCCCTGAGACCGCCGAGGACGGCGCCCCGCTGAGCGTGACCGACGTACTCGCCGGCCGATACGAGTCCACGAGCGAGTGAGCTGATGGCGGGCAACGGCCCCCCTCCCAAGGAGAACGCGGTCCGCCGCAACGCGGTCGACCTGAGCCACCTGGAAGTGGACGAGGACGTCCCCGACAAGGTCAAGAAGCTGTTCAAGCGCGACGGCTACAGCGTCGCCACGCAGCGCTGGTGGGACACCTGGGTCGCCTCCGAGCAGTCCAAGGCGTTCCGGGCCACCGACTGGATGCGTCTCCAGATGCTCGCGCCTCTGGTGGAGGCTTACTTCCGCAGGCCCGGCCACAACGCTCTCGCCGAGATCCGGCAGAACGAGTCACTCCTGGGCGCCACAGTCACCGACCGCATGCGCCTGCGGATGAACAAGGCCGAGAAGAAGGACGACTCCAAGCCTGACCGGCTGCCGGAGAACGTCGCCGACATGGACCTTTACCGGTCACTCAGCGGAGCTTAATCATTCCAACTCGCGCATCTCTGTCCGGGCATTGCGCAGTTCGAAAAACGCCCTTCTGGCCTTCTCAGCCTCTGTGCGTCCGTTGTACCAGGACGTCTGAAGTTTCGGGAACCACTCGCCGACTTTCCCGGGGTTCCTAAAGAGGTATACCACCGCAGAGACCACCCCCGCCCCGCCCACCCCGGTGGTAACCAACTCCATCACCAGCGGCGAGTTCATCGATATTTTACTTACCCGCACAGTGACGCTTTCGCTGACTTGAGAGGGATCCATCTCCCTCCGTATAGCTAAAGGAAGGTGTCGCCATGGCATGGATGGCGCGTTCGGCGGGGGCGGAGCGTCGTCTACAGGGCGACGCCCCTCCTTGATATCCGCTGCCACGGCGACCGCCTCGAAGACTTCTTGCAATGTCGTCATCAGACTGCTTAGGCGCAAGAGAGATGGGTGGCTGTCGAATACGTTTTCCACCTGATTGATGGTCACCTCAAGCCTGCCCTCGACCAGGGTGATCTCGTCAGTAGCTAACGACATAAATACAGATCGTAGTGCCCCCAGGGGCCGGGGGGTGATGACCGTTGCAAAGCGGAAATCTTCCCCAAGGCGTTCCCCACCCCACACGATCCCTGGGGTACCAGATCCTGCGCTGGGGCGAGCGCTACCTCGTTCAACCCGACGGGGAGAACGCGGGCGAACCCTGGGTCTTCACCGCCGAGCAGAAGCGCTTCATCCTCTGGCTGTACGCCATCGACGAGCGCGGCCGGTGGCTGTACGACACCGCCTGCCTCCGCAGGTCGAAGGGCTGGGGCAAGACGCCCGTCCTGGCGGCGCTGGCGATCGTGGAGTTCATCGGCCCTTGCCGCTTCTCCCACTTCGACGAGAACGGCTACCCAGTCGGCAAGGCGGTGCGCCTGCCGCTGGTTCAGATCGCCGCGACCAGCATCGACCAGACCGCGAACACGCGGGACATGGTCCGCGGAATGCTCGCCAACTCGCCGGCTGAGGTCGAGTACGACATCGAGATTGGCAAGGAGCGCATCCAGTTCCGCTCCGGGCGCCCAGGACGCATCGAGCCCGTCACCAGCTCCAGCAGGGGCCTGGAGGGCGCACGGCCGACGTTCTGCGTGCTGGATGAGACCCACCACTGGGTGTCCTCCAACGGCGGCATCTCCGTCTTCGAGGTGTTGGACCGCAACGTGCGAAAGACGGCCGGAGCCGGTAGCCGGATCGTGGAGTCCACCAACGCGTTCAACCCCAACGAGGAGAGCGTCGCTCAGCGCACCTACGAGGCGTACCTGAAGAAGCCCAACGGGCGACTGCTGTACGACTGCGTGGAGGCCGACTCCGACGAGATCGACCTCAAGGACCTCAAGGCCGTTGAGCTGGGCCTGCGGCAGGCGTACGGCGACTCGCATTGGGTGGACATCCCAGGGCTGCTGGAGGCGATCCAGGACCCGCGTACGACTCAGGCACAGGCGTACAGGTTCTACCTCAACAAGATCCAGGAATCGGCTGACTCGTGGATGGCCAAGCCCGTCTGGGATGGGCTGCTGTCCAACGTCGATCCGATCAAGGCTGGCGATCAGATCAGCATCGGCTTCGACGGGAGCCTCTACTCCGACTCCACGGCGATCGTGGGCTGCCGCTTGCGCGACGGCAAGCTGTTCCTGATCCACCTGGATGAGCAGCCGGACCCGAAGTTCTCCAAGTTCGCTGCCGACTGGCAGGTGGACACGCTGCTCGTGGATCGCAAGATGCGCGAGGCGTTCGCCACCTACCGCGTGATGTGGGTCTTCGCCGATCCCTCGTACTGGCAAAACGTCGTCGGGACCTGGGCCTTGGACTTCAAGGAGAAGGACCCCGAGGGGCGAGACATCGTCTTCGAGTTCAGCCCGCAGCGCGCCACGCAGATGGCGCAGGCGGTCGAGCGCATGCACACCGCAGCGCATCTGGGCGAGGGCATCTGCCACGACGGCAACCCCGACATGGCTCGTCATGTGGCCAACGCGGTGACCTACGAGGTTCCCCAGGGGACCTTGATCCGCAAGGAGAGCAAGAAGTCCCGCAAGAAAATCGACATCGCCATTGCGGCGATTCTCGCTTATGAGGCGAGGGCTGAGGCCATTGCTGACGGACGTATGAAGGTCCGGAGAAAAGCGCGTTTGCGCAGTTACTAGGGATTGGCCCTCTTTTTTGCCCCGATACATGAGTCTGGTAGCTAGGAGTGTGGCACTAAGTGGCAAGCATCGGGGGCCGCCCTGAAACCCCGCTGGACTGGATCGTCTACCTGGAAGGCAAGCTGAACGCGCAGCGCTCGGCGGGCCAGAAGTACGTGGACTACTACGACTCCGAGAACAAGAACCTGCAATTCGCGCAGCAGAAGTTCTCGGAAATCTTCGGCGGGATGTTCACCGGCTGGAGGGACAACTTCTGCGCGCTGATCGTGGATTCGATCAGTGAGCGGCTGCGCGTCCAGGGCTTTCGCATGGGCCCTGACGAGCCCGCCGACAAGGACGCCACTGAGATCTGGCAGCGCAACTTCCTGGACGCCGACTCCAACTCCGCCCACATCGACGCCCTGGTGCAGGGCAGCTCGTACGTGACGGTGTGGGGCGACTCCGACGACGAGCCGCAGATGGTCCCCGAGAACGCTCAAGACGTCGTGGTGCAGTACGAGCCCGGCTCTCGCCGCCGCCTGGCCGCCGCCATGAAGCAGTACTCCGATGACTGGGGAAGCGAACACGTCACCCTGTGGACCCCCAAGCGGGTGTTCACCACCACCCGACTGGGTGACGGCATGAAGTGGGAAACGCCCTCAGACGTCAAGAACCCGCTCGGAGTTGTCCCGGTCGTCCCGCTGAACAATCGCTCCCGACTGCGCATGGCGCCATTCTCTGAATTGGCAGCCATCCTCCGCGTTCAGGACGCGATCAACAAAGTAAGCGCTGACGCGATCGTCGCCTCGGAGTTCGCAGCCTTTCCGCAGCGGGTAATCAGCGGGGTCGAATCCCTGCCCGATGACGCCACTGACGAGGAAGTGGCAGCCGCACGAGCGGATGCCGTGCGCGCCTACATTGACCGCATTCTCACCTTGGATAATCCCGAGGCGAAATGGGGGCAATTTCAGGCTGCCGATCTCAGCAATTATGTGACTCTCATCGACATGCTCGTCCAGCATATGGCGTCGCAGTCGCGAGTTCCATTTCACTACTTCTTGCTCAATGGCGGTCAGGCTCCCTCCGGGGAATCAATCACCGCCGCTGAAGCAGGGCTCGTGGCCAAAGCCCACGAGAGAATGCTGCATTTCGGGGAATCCTGGGAAGAGTCCATGAGGCTTGCATTCCTGGTCAAGGGCGACACGTCCAAGGCCAAGGCGTACAACGCCGAAACGATTTGGGCCGACCCCGAATACCGCAGCAAGGCGGCTCTGGCTGACTCCCTGCTGAAGATGAAGGAACTCGGTGTTCCCATCAAGCAGCTCCAGGAGGAGTACGGCTACACCCCGACCCAGATTCTCCGCTTCCAAGCGATGCGCGAAGAGGAGATGAAGGAGACCAAGCGCCTGGAGGAGAAGTACGGCCTGGCCCCGGTCGTGGGCCTGGACGGCAAGCCTGTATCGCAGGGTGCCGGCCAGCCGCCAGCTCGCGGTGAGGCCAAGCCGAAGTCGGCTACCGACAAGGTCGCTTCGGTCGAGCGCCAAAAGCGCGCCGCATAGTAATTCCCCCCTTTTTCGATGGGCCTCAGCTGACATGGCTGGGGCCTTTTGCATGCCCCAATCCGACATGGAGAGGTCCCGTAAGACGATGGATATCCCTACGCCCAGCGAAGCCACCAGCACCACCCCCGCAAGCACTCCGACCGACACCCCGGCTGCCCCGCAGACCGAGGAGAAGGACTGGAAGGCAGAGGCAGAGAAATGGCAGCATTTCTCCCGCCTGCATGAGGGCAACTGGAAGAAGGTTTCCGCCGAGGCTGATTCACTGCGCAAGGCCCAGATGACTGACTCGGAGAAGGCCATCGCCGAGGCGGAGGGACGTGGCCGTAAGGCCGCGCTGGAGTCCATCGCAACCGAGCGCGCGCAGCTCAAGCTGGAGACGGCAGCGGCTAAGGCCGGGGTGGATATCACTCCGGTTCTAGAAGTGCTGGATGTCTCCAAGTTCATCAATGAGGGCGAAGTCAACAACGACGCGATCGGCGACTTCGTCACTCAGTTCTCCGCCCAGTTCGCGAAGCCGAAGGAGCCGAAGTTCCCCCAGGGATTGGGGATCGGCCCGCAGAGCAGCCAGACCAAGCCGGGTCAGCTTACCCGCGCCGATCTGGGGCGAATGTCTGCGGCGGAAATCGTCGAGGCCGATGCCAAGGGTCTTTTCGACGACATCAAGAACGGGCTCGCCTGAGCCTCCTTCTCCATGCCCACATACATAAGATTGGTAGAATTGCATGGCTCTCACCCCCGGCACTAACGGTGTGGTCAACCCCGGCTTTGTGCCGGAGATCTACTCCGCCAACCTCCAGGTCAAGCTGGAGGGCTCTCTGGTTCTGGCTTCTGCGGTCGTCGCGAACCGGGACTTCGAAGGCGAGGTGCGCAACCAGGGCGACACCGTCAACATCCCGATGGAGATCCTGGACCCCACCATCACCCCGTACCACCTTCAGAACGGTCTGGCGGCTCCGCAGGAGCTGACCCTGCTCGACACCGACCTGAAGATCACCCAGGCGGACAGCTTCAACTTCCGCGTCGAGGACATCTCGGCCGTGCAGAACGCGGTCAAGGGTCTGGTGGCCAAGGGCCAGGAGCGCGCCTCGCGCAAGCTCGCTGAGTCCGCCGACCTGTTCGTCTCCTCCGTCATCACCACGGCTGAGACGCTCGCCGACAGCCGGGGCAAGACGGTCGCCAAGATCGTCCGCAACAACCCCGACAAGGCGTACGAGACCATCGTGGCCGCCAACCTGATCCTGGACAGCAACGACGTCCCCCAGAACGGCCGCTACATCGTCGTCTCCCCCAAGGTCCGCTCCGAGCTGCTGCTGGACGAGCGCTTCATCAGCGCCGACAAGTACGGCGCGGGCTCGGTCATCGTCAACGGTGAGGTCGGCCGCATCCTCAACATGACGGTCTACATGACCACCGTCATGCGCGGCCGGGAGATGCTCATCGGCCACCAGATGGCCGTGACCTTCGCGAACCAGATCGTGAAGACGGAGCAGTACCGCCCCGAGAAGTACTTCAGCGACGCGGTCAAGGGCCTGCACGTCTACGGCGCCCGCGTGATTCGCCCGGAGGCGCTGGTCACCGTCCTGCCGGACCCGACCCCCTGATCAATGCCCGCTTGGTGAGCCCCCGGCCTGACGCCGGGGGCTTGCCCCGTGCTGCTCGAAAGGGGGCCGCATGTTGATGACGGTCACGGACATCGAGGCCCGCACCGGGCAGGTTTTCGAAGACGAACGGCTCATCCAGGTCCAGTCATTCATCGCCGACATCACCGCCTTGGTCGAGACCTTCCTGCGGCGCAGCTACGCAACCACCAGGGCCCCGGCCTCGGTGAAGGCGATTGCCTGCCTGGAGGTCATCCGGACGCTCAACACCGACCCCGGTGTGGCCGCCGACAGGGTCGGCGACCTGTCCACGACCTACGCCTACGCAGGCGCGGTGACGACGCTCTCCCCTGCGGCTAAGGAGTCTCTTCGCCCCTTCCGCAGGCGAGGCGGTCTGGGCTCGATCCAGGTCATCAGCCACCTCGTTCCCGAGGAGCAGGCGTGATCCTGGACAAGGCCAACGAGACCATCAAGGTCTTTCACACCGAGTGGGTTCCCGACGGCTACGGCGGCGGCAAGAGCCCGGTGGCCACCGCGGACTACACCGAGTTCAAGGCGTTCGTGATGCCGACCGGCTTCGCCGGAGCGGGGTGGGCGGCCAACCAGAGATTCGCCTCTCAGGGGTGGGCCGACACCGCCCGCATCACCCTGGTCATCAAGTGGAAGCCCGAGCTGGCCCAGCTGGACCAGTGGTCACGCGTCGAGGCCCAGGACCTGCTGTGGACGGTCGTTCAACAGCCTCGCCGCTGGACCAACCGCCGCATCAGCTACATCACGGTTCTGTGTGAGCTGCTGGGAGACCCGCCGTGAGCTACTGGGTCAACCCCGACATCGCCGAGATAGTCGCCGGCCTACCCGGCGTCCACGCCGAGGTCATCGAGACGGCGCATCGCGGAGCCAAGATTCTGCGCAACACCATCAGCTCCGAGACCGGGGCGATGGCGGGCAGCGTCTTCTCCGAGGCCATGGGGAGTAAGGACGCCTTCTTCGGTCTCAGCGACGAGGGCGCGCTCGGCTACAACTACGGCCACCACAACAACCGGTCCGATCAGTACGTCCCCGGTAGTCACGTCATCGCCAAGACGATCGGCAGGATGTGATGATCCCCGATCCGGAAAAGGCCATCATCGCCGCGCTGGCGCACTACATGCCGGACCTGGTCACCGATGGCGTTCCCCGCATCCACAGCCAGCCTCCCAAGGAGTGGGCACGCCAGAGCTTCCTCGTGGTGCGCGCCACGGGAGGAGGCGCGAGCAGGTATCCGCACCTGTTCGCGGTCTGCTACTTCGAGGTGGAGGCGTTCGCCTTCGAACGCGGGGATGCCTCCCTGCTCGCTCGACGAGCCGGGGCCTCACTGTCCAAGGCCAGCCGCGAGAGCTTCCGCTACGAGACCCCCGATGAGGCCGGTTACCTGTTCGGCCACCGCGAGGTCAACGCGCCCTCGCGCGTCTATGACGGCCTCTCCTCCAAGCACGGCGATACGTACATGAGCCAGGGGACCTACCAGATCTCCGTCCGGGCGCTGCGCTAACACCCCTTCCTTCTTTCTTTCTTTCTGCACATAGGAGATAGGCAATGCCCCCGACGTACCTGACCAAGGACCCCGTCCTCGTTCCGGCGACCGGATACGTTTTCGTCGCCGCCGAGGGCACGCCCAAGCCCGTGCTGCCGCTGGACATCCTCAACCTGCGCACCCTGCGTGAGAGCGTCGGCAGCTCCTGGGCGAGCATCGGCAACACCTCGCTGGAGAACGGCATCACCCACGAGTCCGAGGGTGATGAGCCCGAAGTGTTGGGGACGTGGCAAAACCCGGCGCTGCGCACGACCAGCCCGGCGAAGATCTACACGGTCACCCTGGCGCTGGCGGACTTCAACCTGGAGACCTACAAGCTGTACTACGGCGGCGGCGGCGTCTCGGCGGATGGCTCGTTCATCATCCCGTCCGTCCCCTCCTCCACCACCAAGGCCATGCTCATCGTCGCTGTCGATGGTGACCGGCATGTCGTGGAGTACTACGAGCGCGTGAGCCTCATCGGTGCCGAGGGCGTCACCTACGACCCGGCCGCGCTCAGTGAGATGCCGGTCAAGGCGACCATCCTGGGCGGCTCGAACGGCCTGGGTGAGATCTCCCCGGTCATGTGGGGCAAGTCCGTCGAGATCTCTCCCCCGACCCTGAGCGCCGTCACCCCCGGCACGGCCGCGCCCGGCGCCACGGTCCAGCTCACCGGCACGAACCTGGACGCTCCCCTCACCGTGTGGTTCGGCGTCTACGAGGGCACCGGAGTGGTCACCACCCCGACCGGTACCCAGGTCACCGTCACCGTCCCGACTCCCGTGGAGTCTGGCGACCTGCCGGTGGACGTGAAGGTCGAAACGAACTTCGGCGAGACCGCTTCGAAGCCGTTCACCATCGACCAGTCCTGATCCACCTGCCTTACTCATGCCCTCATACATGAGTTTGGTAGCTAAGACCCCCCGTCGAGAGTGCTTGGGAATGGCGCTCTCGGCGGGGCTCCCATTCCCACGTTCCCGCTGCTTGTGAAGGAATCCCCATGGCTGTTCTGAAGTACGAAGACCTGGTTGAAGACGTCAAGCGTGAGCTGGCCGCCAAGGGCCTTGAGTTCCACGCCAAGGACGGCGAGACCGTCACCCTTCGCCCGGTCCTGCTCCTCGGCAAGGAGGAGCTCAAGGTGGTCACCACCCTGCTCAACGTCGTCAGCGACGAAGGCGCCGACACCTTCGCCCGCATCGAGGCGATGGACGCGATGCTGATCGCCTCCGCTGACAAGAAGAAGTCCCTGAAGAACTCCCTGGACGACCTCCCGCCGCAGATCCGCACCCGCGTTTTCGACGCCTGGATGAAGGCCGGCAACGGAGACGCCCTGGGGGAAGCCTCAGCCTGATCGAGCTGATCGACCAGTACGGAGATGAGCTGGCCGCCGACTTCCAGCGGATCTACCACACCGATATCCGCGACATCTCGCGCGGCCGACTCTCTCCCAAACTGGCGCTGGCATGGATCAGGCAGCTCCCCATCGACTCGGCCTACGTCACGGCAGTCCGCGGTGGCCATCAGTACGCGGGTTGGGACCGGCAGACGTTCGTGCTGGCCGACCTCTACGACGCGATCAACGCTCTGACCTACCTCTTCCAGATGTCGAACTCCGACAAGCCGAAGAAGGTCGAGCCCTTCCCCGCCTACCCTCGCCCCGGCGCCCCGGCTGCGGAGCAGGCCCCCAAGAAGCCCACCCCATTGCTTGCCCGCCTGCGGGGTGAGGACGCTCCTGCGCCTGTGATCGGGCCTGGCCAGCGGAAGGTTGCCCTTCCCCCGTCCGCCCCTTAGGGGGCGGACCGGAGGAATCCATGGCGGGAAGTCCCGCTCGTAAGGAAGTCGGCCGCGTCGGCGTCAAGGTCGTCCCGGACACCAGCGAGTTCGGCGACAAGGTCAAGGCCGAGCTGGCGAAGTGGTCCAACAAGTCGATCGACATCAAGGTCGACGCGGACCTGACGAAGTTCGACGCTGACCTCAAGAAGGCTCTGCGTGACCGCGAACTCAAAGTCAAGATCACGCTCGACTCCGGCAAGGCCGGTGCGTCGCTCAAGACGTTCCTGCGCGAGCGCAGCGTGGACGTCAAGCTCCAGCTCGACACCGCGAATGCGTCCGCTCGCATCGCCGAGGTCACCAAGAAGGCCAGCAAGCAGGTCAACGTCAACGCCGACGTCGCAGCGGCGAAGGCGAAGGTCAAGGAGATCACCAAGCCCGAGACCAAGAAGGTCCGGGTCGAGGTCGACCGCTCTGGCCTGACCTCGCTGTCGGGCTCCCTGCGCGGGGTCGGTGGCCTCGCGATCGGGGTCCTGGCCGGAGTCTCCGCAGCGGTCGGCCAGACCATGCAGTCCTTCGGATCTCTCGGCGAGAGCGCCCAGGGCGCCTTCTCCGGCATGACGCGGGCCGGGGGCCTGGCCAGCAACGCACTGGGCTCGGTCGGCTCCGCCGTCGCGGGCATCGTGGCGAGCCTGGTCCAGATGGCGGGCTCGGTCGTCATCCTCACCGCCGTGGTCGCCGCGCTGGGAGCGATGGCCACCGCCGCCGTGTCGGCGGCCCTGGCGATCGGCTCGCTCGTCATCGGGGTGGCCGCGCTGGCAGCGGTGCCACTCGTCTTCGCCGCGATCGGCACAGCGGTCGTCGCCACCAACGACGACCTGCGGGCCGACTTCAAGAAGCTCGGAGACACCCTCAAGCAGACCATCGGCACCGTCGCCGCACCGATGGTCGATGGCCTGCGCAGCTCGATGACGCTGCTCAACTCGGCGCTCCAGAAGGGGACGCCCCTTTTTTCGAATCTTGTCGAAGCGTTTCGACAGTCGGCTATCAGTCTGCCGGTCCTCACCCAAGGGCTGCTGTCCTTCACCACCAACGCGCTCGGCGGACTCAAGAGCGCGCTGACCACGCTGAACGGCTCGGGTTTTTTCGCCGGGATCTCCGCCAGCCTGGGTGTACTGGGTACCGCGTTCGGTGCCTTCTTCGCCGGACTGTCACAGTGGGGCCCCGCCTTCCAGGCCGGGTTCGCGTCGATCGCCCAGGCGGCACTCAAACTGGCTGGCCCGATTTCGACCCTCATGGGATCTTTCGCGTCTTTTTCCCCTGGCGTGATCACCAGCCTCGCATCAGGTTTTCAGAAGCTGTTCGATGCCTTCTCCCGCAACAGCGCCGTCTACGGGCAAGCGGCTCAGGCGTTCGCCGATTCGCTGTCGGCGATGGCACCTGCCCTGGAGCAGGTAGCTCGCGCCTTCGCCAAGATGGCGCCCGAGGTTCTCAGCACTTTGGCCGTCGCGGTCAGTGCGCTGGCCGCCCAGCTGTCTGACTCCGCAGCCATCGACGGCATCACCAACCTGACCACGGCGTTGATCAATTTCGCCTCGTCGGCGGCCTCGGCCGCCCTGGGCATGGCTGACTACATCGGTGACGCGGCAGAGTCCACGGCCGAATTCGGCGACCTGATCTCGGGCACGCTCAAGGCCACGGCCACCGTCTCGACGGAGCACCTGCGGGGCCTGGTCACCCAGGCCGACACCACCAAGGAAGCGGCCACCAACCTCCAGCGCCAGCTCGGACTCACTCTCGCAGCCGTCGTGGGCGAGAGCGTCGGCAAGATGCGCGAGCTGAACACCTCGTGGCAGACCTCCATCGACGGCCTGGTGGAGACCGGCAAGACCGGCTCTGCCCAGCTCAACGCTGGTTTCCAGGAGCAGTTCGTTAGCTTGATCAACACGGTCACCACGAAGGGTGGCGAGGCTGACGCGGCCTGGCAAGCCTCGATGCAGAAGCTCATCGCCACGACCGCCGCCAGCGGCGATCCGCTGGCCATGAGCATGAGCGCGAGCATGCAGTCGGTGCTCACGGCGATCCAGACCAAGAGCCCCGAGGCCATCGCCCAGGTCACGAACATGCTCAAGGGGATGGACGACCAGGTCCAGGCCGCTCAGATCGCCCAGCTCATGGGCATCAAGCTGGACGAGACCAACGCCAAGATCGCCGCTGGTGTCACGGCCGCTCAGTCCAACTTCGCCAAGCTCCCCCAGGTCATGCAGGAGATCATCAACTCCGCGAAGACCCCGGAGGAGATCGGCACGAAGCTCACCGCCATGAACGCCATCATCGGGGCCAAGGCCACCGAAGGCGCGGCGGCCTTCAAGAAGCTGCCCGAGGGCATGAGCCAGGCGGTGTTGAGCGAGAACGTCTCAACCGGCATCACCTCGATCATGACCAAGATCACGGCTGCGGTCACCACTGGGGTCGCCTCGGCGAAGACCGCCTTCGCCGAGCTGCCCAAGGGGATGGCCTCGGCGGTCGTCTCGGACGGCTCCATCGTCACCGGCGTCCAGGGCCAGATGACCAAGGTCACCGCGGCCATCAAGACGGGAGCCACTCAGGCGACCACCGCGTTCAAGCAGCTGCCCACCCAGATGGCTGCTGCGGCGCGGGCCGACAAGACCCCCGACGCGGTCAAGTCCAACATGACGAAGGTCACCAGCAACATCAAGACCGCCGTCACTCAGTCGGTGGCTCAGTTCAAGTCGCTGGCGTCACAGGCTGCATCGGCCGGCAAGCTCTCCGGGTTCGTCTCGGCGGTCCAAGGGGCGATGAACTCGGCCAAGTCGGCGGTCTCCTCGGCCGTCGCCACGATGGTCGCCTCGCTCAACAGCTTGAACCGCACCTTCAAGGGCCCGACCGTCACGGCCCCCACGGTGCAGGGCGGCGGGGCGGCTCCGGCCGGCCTGGTCACTCCGCAGTCCGAGCCCATGATGCGGATGATGGCGCCGATGTCGCTGATGGCGGTCGAGGACGTCACCCCGATGGCGGCGAGCATGTCGGCGGTCTCCGCCGTCAACGAGCTGGCTCAGGGAGTCACCACCTACGCCCGCCAGATGAAGACGAGGGACGAGGCACCCGAGGGACGTCAGCCAACCGTGCAGAAGATCTACAACTTCACCATCACGGCGGCGCCGAACATCCCCACCGAGGAGCAACTGCGTAAGCAGCTCTCCTACGCCGACACCCTCTACGAGTAACCCCCCGCTCCCCCGCACTGAGGCCCCGGCCACACCCTCCCGGCCGGGGCCTCTCTTTTCGCTGCCTCCAGGAGGTTTTGTGCTGTTCAAGCCCACTGTCGTGCAGTTGTGGGGAGTCGACCGCCAGCTCTACACCCTGACCGAGGAGACCTCCACCGGAGCAGCCGTCATGCTGCGGCCCGGAGCCAAGGGACTGGACGCCCCCACCTGGAACGTCATGACGGATGAGTACCCCGCCATCGACGGCGGGTTCGTGCGCTTCGCCCGAGCGGGCATCCGCGAACTCTTCCTCCCCCTGATCATCACCGGGACCACCCGGCCGGAGATGATGGCGCTCAAGCGCCGCTTCATCAACAGCCTCAACCCCGCCAAGGGGTTGGTCACCCTCCAGACGACCGAGTACACGATCCCCGACAACCTCGGTGATGCGGCGACCTTGGACGACATGATCGCCGAGCCGCCTCGCGCGATCGAGTGCTTCTACGCCGGAGGCATGGAGGGCGGCGAGGGAAGCGAGAACGGCGTCCACTGGGCCAGCTACGGCCTCATCCTGCGCTGCCCCGTCCCCTACTTCTCCGGCCTGTCGCGCATCCGGGCCAGCTTCCAGGTCTATGACCAGCTGCGGGCCTTCATGGCCGACGCCCCCGCCGCCGACCCGTTCGTCTCGGTGGACGGCACCACCCCCGGCATGGGCCTTCAGCTGTCCACCAACCCGATCTGGGCGGATGAGATCAGCCTGTTCAACCCCGGCGACATCGGCGCACAGCCGCGCTGGGAAGTCCGCGGGCCCTTCAACTCCCGCCTGCGGCTGATGCTGCTGGACGAGGAGGGCGCCACGCTCAAGGAGCTGCGCTTCGCCGAGGCGTTCCCCGTGCTCACCTCTGAGGTGCTCGTCATCGAGACCGTCAAGGGCGCCCAGAGCATCCGCCTCTACCCCGAGGTCAGCCCGAGCGGGAACTACTCCCCCACCGCAGGCAAGTCCGTCTACTGGGCCTTCGACACCACCTCATCGCTGTGGGCGATAGAGCCCGGCACCAACCAGGTGGCTCTGGCCATCGACAAGCCGCCCGGCATGAACCCCACTCAGGAGGCCGCCTGGCTGGCGGCCAACAGCCCCCGCGCCTACGTCTCCTACCTGCCTGCCTACCTGGGAATCTGATGCGTAACTTCCGAATCTTCGTCCGGGAGTCCTTGTTTCCCCGCAGCGTTGCGGAGGGAGGCGCCGGGCTCCCCCCGCTGGCCATCGTCGGCGAGATCGACTCCTACACCGACTTCGCCTCCATCCTGCGACACAACGCGGTCGGCACCTGGACCCTCACCACCCCGGCCGGGCACCCGCAGGCCAAGATGCTCACCCCTGGCCGGGGCATCATCGTCCGCCAGGAAGACGACAGCGAGCCTCTCTTCAGCGGCCCCATCCGCCAGATCGAGGAGCGCTGGGATGAGGAGAACTCCGGAGAGGGCTCCATCGTGGTGTCCGGGGTGGATGACAACTACTTGATGGCCGAGCGCCTCGCCTGGACCAACCCGGCCGCTGACATCCACCTGGCCTCAGCCGTCCAGCACTGGCAGGCCAACCCGTCCTGGCCCAACGTCGCCGAACTGCTGCGCCAACTGTTCCTGGCCAACACCCAAGGGCTGGCGGTGCGCAAGCTGGACCGGCTGTTCATCCCGACCGCCGACTCGACCACGAACTTCCTCCGGGACGACTCCGCCCGAGCGGCCCGGCTGCGCTTCGACCAGGCCGACCAGCTCACCTCGATGCTCAGCGCGGTCTACGGCTTTCGGATCAGGTTCATCTGGCACCCCAACCCCTCCGAGGTCGCCAGCAACGGCAACCCCAACGCCACCGGCCCCGGCATCCTGCTCAAGCTGGAGCCGATCGCCAACCTCACCAACGAGGTGCGCTTCGGCGCGGAGCTGGGCAACCTGCGCGGCCTGCACTACACGCTGCGCGCCCCCGAGGCGACCCGCCTGGTCGTGGCCACCCAGAACCGCACCTGGCGCGAACTGGAGCGCACACCCACCTACACCTCGGCAGGAGTCGTAGACGGCTACACCGAGAGCTGGGTGGACAAGTCCGGCCCCGAGCGCTGGTACGGCTACTTCAACAACGACCAGTACGACCCCGACTGGTGGGGCGATGCGGCCGAAACGCCGGCTGACCGTCAGCACACGCTGGCCTGGGCCGCCCAGGGCTACTCCGCCACCGAAACCGAGTGGGGCGTTACCGCTGAGCGCTACCGCGACCGCCGCGACATCGGCTGGCAGTGGCTCCAGGACCCCGCCAAGCCCACCGGCTGGGCGATGGACCCGCCCGTCTGGTCAGCGCAGTACCGCGCCATCCAAGACGAGGTCGAGGCGTTCAACCTCGATCAGGGCCCGCAGGCGTCCATCTCCATCGACCCGATCGAGACCGACGCCGTGATGTTCGGCCGGGCCTACGGCCTGGGTGACGTCGTCCGCGTCGAGCTCAAGTCCGGCACCCGAGACGAGATGGTCCGCGAGGTGCGGCTGAGTTCCAGCATCGACGACGGCCCGAGGGTGAAGCCGACCATCGGCACCTACGGCTCTGGTGAGACCCCTTACCTGTACGCATCCATCCGGGCCCTGTGGGCCCGTGTCACCGGCGTGGAATCTCGCGAGCAGCTCAACGAACTGCAAGAGGTCTCCGCCGTGGACTTCACCATCAAGAAGGCGGCGTAACCCATGGCGATCAACAACGCGGTGATCGACCAGGACCCCGGCACGTTCTGCCTGGCCTACACCTCAGGTGGCGTCCAGGTCCCGTTGCCCAACCGGATTCACCATGTGAACTTCACCTGCTCGGTGACGCACAACGTCGTCCTCCAGCTCGACGGCGCCACCATCACCTCCTCCTACCTCTACAGCGGTGGCGCGACGGTGCGCGACATCCGCCTGCCGGTGCCGAACGATGGACGCCACCACTTCGTCAAGGTGGTGGACCGAGGAGTTGACGGCACCCCTGGCGCCCAGTCCGCCTCCATCGAGGTCTGGTCCGACTGCACCGGAGTGGTCTCCCACGTCGTCTCAGCGGTCACCCAGAACCCGGCCACCAACGAGCAGTACGTGGACGTCACGGTCTCCAACACCGGCCGCATCCAGCAGGCGTACACCAACCGGCTGCTGCTCAACGGCGTGACGGTGGGCACGGAGATCGTGCTCAACCCCGGCCAGTCGGCCACCCGCCGCATCACCATCCCGGCTGACAGCAAGCAGCACGTCATCAAGGGCGAGGTGAAGATCGGCTCGTCCTTCGCCAACGACCCGTGCCTGTGGTACGTGATCGCGGCGAACGCGCCCATCCCGCCGCCGCCCGACCCCTCGGCCGGTGCCACCGAGTTCAAGCCCGGTGAGACCGTCATCATCCAGTCGGCCACCTCCAGCTCCCCGCTGGCCACCGATGGCAGCGAGTGGGTGCTGATGGAGATCAGCCCCCGCAACGCAGGCACCTGGAAGCCGGTGGGCTACGAAGGCGGGCTCCTGGCCCCACAGGAGGACGGAACCTGGTCGACCGCCATCCCCACCACGGCCGCCACCTACCCGGTGGGATCGCAGTGGGATGTACGCGCCCGGCGTTTCCGCAACTACCGCGAGTCCACGCCGACGCTGCACTACTTCAACATGGTGGCCGGTACCGTGCCGGACCCGCCCACAGACGGCGGCGGCAACCCGCTGCCGACGCTGACCGCCCCCACCATCACCGGCCCGACCGGACGTGACCAAGCTGGCGGAACCTGGCTGAAGATCTACGGCACCGGCACCCCCGGAGCGCGGCTGGAGTTCTCCACCGAACGGGTCACCGCCTGGGGCCAGACCAACTACGTCCCCGAGCCGACCACCGTCGGCGCGAACGGCAAGTGGGAGACCCGCGTCTTCGGCAAGAAGCAGGTCGATCCGCACGACTACAAGGTCCTGGGATACCGGGCTCGTATTCGGCAGAACAAGCAGTTCTCCCCCTGGTCCAACCGCCTGGACGTCACCTGGCGCCACGCATGGCGCTGACCACTACGTGAAGGATGTGTAAGACATGGCGGATCTGGAGAACCCGGACCCCAACGAGCATTCCTGGCCCTTCGCCACAGGTGCCGGCCGAGTCGTCACGGCCGAGAACTGGGAAACGATGGCCAGCACCTGGCAGCTCAACGGAGTGCGCGGAATGCCCGGCCCCGAGGTGCCTGTGACGGGTAACCGCGGACTGTATGCCACGCGGCTTTCCAACACCCAGATCGAGATCCAGCCGGGCGTAGCCCACATCGGCGGGCACTTCTTCGAGCTGCGCTACCCCAAGACGTTCGACCTGGATATCACCGGCGCGGGCTTCGACGGCACCAACATTCGGCGTGACCTGCTGACCCTGCGCCTGGACCGGGCGGAGAGCACGTTCCGCTTCGTTCAGGTCAAGGGCGGCATCGGCGCGGGAACCATGACGCTCCCGGCCGCGCCTGATGAGCTGCCCCTGGTTCAGATCGACATCACCGGTGGGGTCGGCCTGACCGGCGACCCCGCTGACCGCCGCTGGTTCCTGTCCCGTCAGGTGCGGCCCATCAAGGGGCCTTACGGCTTCCTGCACCCCGTGCCCGCCAATGGCGAGCTGGGCGTGGACTACCACAACAACTATCTGGTGGTGGGGTCCAACGGCCTGTGGGTGCCAGCCTCCCAGGTCTTCAACAACGACCCCAACCCCGCCACGGTCGACGCCATCGCGAAGGTGAACGCGCTGACGCCGGGCGTGTGGACCGATGCGACCTTCCTGACCTCCTCGGTGACGCACGCCAACACCACCACCGCCAAGGTGCAGGTCTACAAGGCGGGCAACGTCGTTCACATCCGGGGCGGCATGGTGGCGACCAGCGCTGGCACGGCGCTCAACACGACCATCGCCAAGACCGACGTCATCTCCATCCCTGCCGGGTTCCGGCCCGACCGGCCGGTCTACCTGACCTGTGTGGCCTTCGAGTCCGACACCCCTTCCATCTCCACCCTCGCGGTGAAGATCTTCACCACCGGGGCGTTGCAGATCTACACCCCCTCAACCCTGCGCTCCAACATCACTCGGGTGGACTTCACCGGCACCTACAACCTGGTCTGAGAGGAGCCGAAACCATGGACGACAACACGGATCACAACCTCGGCGGCGTGTTCATCGGCACCCACCAGATCTACGCCCAGCTGCTGGAAATGAAGTACGACCTCAAGGCCGTGATGGTCAAGATCGACCGTGTGGGCGAGACCCAGGGCGATCACGAGTCCCGCATCCGGGGCCTGGAGAAGTGGAAGTACGCCATCTCCGTCTCGGTGGTCGGCTCCCTGAGCGCGCTCGCCATCACGGTCATCAAGGTCATCAACCCCTGATCACGAAGTAAGACACCCCCCCTCGGGGCCCTGCCGGAAACGGCGGGGCCCTTTGTCATTGGAGGACCAATTGACCACCGCTGCGAAGGTCATCGCAGAGGCTCGGGCGGACCTGGGCATGCGTGAGAGCCCCGCAGGGTCTAACCTCGTGCCGATCACCCGCGAGTTCGGGAAGATTCCCGGCTACCCCGGTGGAGGCTACGGCTACCCCTGGTGCGCCGCCGCCACCTCCATCTGGTGCAAGGCGGCCGGGCTCAAGCCCAACACCGACTACCCCCACACCGCTGGCGTCCTGTCTCAGTACGCCTGGGCCAAGGCCAACAAGAGGTGGTTCACCACCCCGGCCGTAGGTGACCTCGTCATCTACACCACCGGTGGCGCGGCTGGCATCTACCACGTCGAGCTGGTGGAGAAGGTCACCGGCTCGACCATCACCACCATCGGCGGCAACACCTCCGGCTCGGCCGCCAACGGCGTTCAGGGCAACGGCGACGGCTGCTACCGCAAGACCCTCAGCCGCTCCAACACCCGCATCTACGGCTACGTGCGGCCCCGCTACGCGGCGGCCCCGGCCGCCCCCAAGCCGCCCGCTCCCCCCAAGCCCACCACTCCCGCGCCGACTGCGCCGAAGCCCACCCCGAACTGGACGGAGACCCTCGTGGAGAACCTGCCGACCCTGACCAAGGGGTGCGAGAAGACCCCGGCGCTCAAGCGCCACATCAAGACCGCGAACAAGCTCCTGGACGCCCGCGGATTCCCGGTCGGCGAGGGCGTTGACGACCAGACCTTCGGTGAGCCCATGGCCATCCAGGTCCGCGCGCTCCAGAAGTTCCGTGGCCTGACCGTGGACGGCGTCATCGGCCGTGACACGTGGGTGGCTCTGCACTGATGGACCCCAACGACCTCCAGGCCCGCCTTCAGGCGCTCGCCGCCCAGCGGGCAAATCCGCCGGCCTCCACCCCGGCGCCGGTTCCGGCACCCGTTCCGCAGCCCTACTACCCGCCCCCGGTCGAGGTGGCGCAGGAGCCCGAGCCCGAGTGGCCCACGTGGGTTCCCCAGGAGCTGCTGAGCGAGGAGATCGAGCCGCCCGTGGCGGCCGACGCCGACCCCTTCTTCGAGCAGTACTTCACCCCGCAGACCGCGATGTACGAACCCTTCGACCAGCTCGACGACCTTCGTGACGACCAAGAGGAAGCAGGACATGTGAAGATCACCCCCTCCGCCAACGCCGCCTACCGCGCCAAGCGAACCGGCATCCAGGGCCTCATCGCCTCCGTACTGATCGCCATCGGTGGTGTCCTGGTCTCCCTCCAGACCAGCGCCGACATCGACTGGAAGCTCGTGGGCCTGTCGGTCGGCCAGGCCGTGCTGACCGCCGCCATCACCTACCTCCACAACGACAACAGCGCCGCCGCTGCCGCCTCCGAGTAATCCCGTAGCAAGAAAGAAGTAAGTGCCGGCCCCCGCTCACACGGGGGCCGTTTCCATCTCCCGAAGGAGAGAGCACCGTGGCGGGGACGTACCGCTTCAACATTGACCAGGGCACGACCGTTCGGCGTCCCCTCCGCTGGATGCGAGACGGCGCCCCCGTGGACCTCACGGGCGCGACCGCCCGCATGGAGATCCGGGCCAAGGCCGGAGGCGCCCTACTCCACCGGCTCGACACTGCCAACGAGGGCATCCTGCTGGGCGGAACATCCGGCACGATCGTGCTCATCATCGCCCCCGAGGTCTCCTCGGCATGGACCGTCTTCAAGGCCGTCTACGACCTCGAAGTGGTCGAAGCCAGCGGCGCGGTAACCCGCCTACTCCAAGGCCCCGTCTCAGTTTCCCCGGAGGTGACTACAGGTGAGTGACGTCGTCGAAGTCTACAACGGCGGCCAGCTGGCCGATGTCGTCGAGGTCGGCTACCTGCCCTTCGGCCAAGGCTCCGGCCTTCCCGGCCCGCCCGGACCCCAGGGCGAGCCCGGCCCCACGGGTGAGGTCGGCCCGCAGGGTCCTGCCGGAGCCACCGGACCTGCTGGCCCCAAGGGTGACCAGGGAATCCAGGGCATCCAGGGAGTGCAGGGCGTCCCAGGGCAGACCGGCCCGCAGGGCGCGAAGGGTGATACGGGAGCTACCGGCTCCACCGGCGCCCAGGGGCCCAAGGGCGACACCGGCACAACGGGCGCGGTAGGCGCCGGAGTGCTGACCTACTCCGCCACCGGTGAGATCTCGGCGGGAGTCGGCTCGTTCCGGCTCTACAACGACACCCTGGCCGCGTGGACGATCCGCAGCGTCCGAGCCACGGTCGGCGTCGCGCCCACCGGTGGACCACTCACGGTGGATGTTCACCTCAACGACGTGACGATCTTCACGACTCAGGCCAACCGGCCATCCATCCCCGCAGGCGCGAACACCTCGGGCAAGGTCACCACCATGAACGTCACCACCATCCCGGTCGGGGGTTACATCACGATCGACGTGGACGTGGTCGGTACGACGACCAAGGGGTCCAACCTCGTCGTGCAGGTGGTGGTCGCATGACCTTCGTCCTGTGGGAGCCCACGGTGCCTCCGGGCGTTGTCACCGACACGGGCGTTGGGGCAGTCGTCACGGGCACGAAGTTCCGCTCGTCGATCCCCGGCTTCGTCACCGGCATCCGCACATACCTCGGCAGCGTGCGGGCCAGCGTCCGCACGGTCACCTTGTGGACGCGAGCCGGGGCGCCTTTGGCCACGGCCACGCTCAGCACCGGCCAACCGGCTGGCTGGGTCTGGGCCAACTTTGCTGAGCCGGTCCCAATCGCCGCCGCGACGACCTACGTGGCCACCCACCACTCCACCACCGGCGTGTTCTCGGTGACCCTGGACTACTTCGCCACCGCCGCAGTCACCAGCGGCCCGCTGACCGCGCTGGCCACTGGCACGGACGGCGGCAACGGGGTCTACATCTACAACGCCGCCCACGTCTTCCCGACCTCGACCTCGCGCGCCGCCAGCTACTGGGTCACCCCGGTCTTCGAGACGAGCGCGAGCGGGACCGTCAACGGCTGGGGACCTGTCCCCCTCAACTGAAGGAGAACCACTTGGCATTCGAAGAGGCCACCCCGCACCACGGCCAGTCCGCGTACACCATCCACATCGCCGATCCCTCGCTCCCCCGCGAGGACTGGCAGACCGACCCCGGAGGCTACGCCCTTCAGGTCATCCCCCTGGGCTCCTCCATGGACTACCAGTGGCCGGACGCCGTCCAGCAGCTCCTGACGACTCTGGCCACCGCCCACCCCGAGTGGACGGTGAGCGGCTACCGGTCCTTCCCCAGCACGCAGGTCATCACCCCGTAACGCACAGCGCCCCCCGGCTTCGGCCGAGGGGCGTTTTTTGCGTTGAAGCCCCCGATAGGGCGCGGTCACTGGGTGTGGACCGTCCGGGGAAGGGATTGCCCTACCGGAGGAGCTTTCAGCCCACCAGGTGCGGCGCGGGCTGGAGGTCGTCGAGGCGCACAAGAAGCTGGGTGGCCAGAGCCCGCCCGAGGCGGTCATCCGACAGGGTCAGCTCGACTCCTTGCGCCAGAGGGAGAGCTATCTCCCCGAGGGGCACATACAGGTTCGCCAGGACGCCGTAGGGAGCGAACTTGCCCACGGTGTAGGTGGCCGCAGCCTTGCGAAGGTGGGGGCACTGCTCGATCGCCTCGGGGATGCAGCCCTGGCAGGTGGGTGGCGCGTTGGTGTATCCCTGGGCCGCCGACTTGCCGTCATCAGAGAGCAGCCACGACCACCGCCCCGAGCCTTGATCAAGTGCCGGCCTAGTGCATATCTGGCAAAGGCCCAGGTCGATGTACTGCCACTGACGGCGGGTGTGGACCTTGGGGAAGAGGGGACGGGCCCGCCTGTTGGTCCGCTGGCGAGCCCGCAAGACCCCATGGCCCCAGTCGCCGGGGCGGGGGCGAGCATGCCGCAGGCGCGGCCCGGTGGGGTGGTTCACGAAGATGACATGCTGCGGCAGGTCTTCGCCTTCATGGGCGACGACGGCCGGGGCGCGAAGCTGTGTCGCCGCAGCGCTCACGCCGCGCTCCCTCGCCGTGAAGCAAGGATCAGGTCCGCCACCTTTTGAGGCTCGCGCACCGTCTCAAGACCGGTGCGGTTGCGGATGGTCACGAAGTAGCAGCCGGAGCGGGGCCCAACGCGCACCGTGGCATCACGCGAGCCCCGCGAGTTGGCCACAACCAACTCAGGCGTACGCCACCGGTATGGGTGGGGGCCTCCGGACCCGAGCAGCTTCAGGCTGATCGTACGGAAGAGACATGAGCGGATCCCTTGAGCACGCAACAACCGCTGCACGACGGCCAACGCCTCGCCGTACTCCTCCGCCGTCTCCTTGGTGACCTCGTCATCTTCGTATACCTCGACGTGTACCTCTGTCACTGTCTGTCCGGATGCCATGACTCAGACAGTAGGAGCGGGCGTTTCCGGGGCTCAACGAACCTGTACGAACTTGTACGCCTATTCGAGCGCGCTGACAGCCGCCGTGATCAGCGCTTTGACTTTGTCCCCATATACGGCGTCTGACGCCAAGTCGTTGAAGCACCTGACGTAGAGGTCGATCTCGCGCGGCTGGGTGATGGTGACGATGGCCGAGACCAGTTCGATGGAGACCGTAGCGTCCCCGTAGATGTGGAATGTCTCGGTCAGCTTCTGCACACGAGGAGCCTCCAGGGGGATGACGCCGAGCGATAGATTCGACTGGCGCATTCCGGTCAGGAGGTAGCGGAGCTGCTCCTGCATCACCTCGGCGTTGAAGGGAAGGCTCCGCAGCACTGACTCTTCAATAACCATGGCGCAGCGGCGGGTGCCGTCTTTGAGGAAACGTCTGCGGGCAACCCGCGCCTTCACGGCCTCTTCAATGTCTGGAACAGGCGCCTGATGGAACTCCGAAAAGCGGGTCATGATGGCCCGCATGTACTCGGGGGTCTGCAAGGGCCAAGGGATGACGTTGGAGGAGTAGAAGCGGTACAGGTGGTTGTCCTCATACAGCGACAGCCCAAGATCCTGCATCCGCTTCTGGCTGCGCTGCACTCTGCGCCACTCCACGTACGCGTTGTCGGCGTTACGGGACGCGGCGATGAGGTTGGGGATCTCATCCTCAGCCCCGCAGATCTGACACCAGGTACGAATGTCCTCGTCCGAGGGCGGGGTCCGGCCGTGGATGAGACGAGAGCACTTGGTCTCGTCCCATCCGGCTTGCCGTGCGAACGCCCGAGCGGTCATACCTGAGTCGCGCAGAATCTCACGTAGCCGGTCGGCGATGGCTTGACGGGCTTGCTGGGCGCTGGAAGACGGCGGGGTGGGCATGCGCGTCGTTGAATCTAGGCGGGGTTGTACTCCGCGTGATCCAAGGCCCGCTCCCATACCGCTTCGAACGCCGAGGAGCACAGCTTGGCCACCGCGGATTCGTCGACCAGGTCATAGCCCACGGGGTCGCCGTCACCACTCTGAAAGACGAAGCACACGAGCCCGTCATCGAGCTGCCAGAAGTCACACCCCGGCAGGGCGAGGCCGGCCGCCTTCGGCCGGGGAAGCCAACGCACCTGCTCCCCTCCGGCCAAGTTGGAATGTGGGGTGGCGGCGTGCTCGAACCTGATGTAGTCGCTGACCGGCTCAGAGATGACCCTGGCGCGACGGAAGGTGACCCCTCGGTCCACATTTGCGCGCACCAGGTTCACCCAAGGCTCGATGGGGTCGAACTCGATGATCTGCTCAATGGAAGCGCCTTCTCGCCACGCCTGGTAGCTAGGTCCTCCATGACCGTAGGTGTCGCGCAACTCCAGGTGCGTCACCGAGTGCTGCGCCTTCCCGAACAGCTCAGCCAAGATCTGGATCATTCCCACCCAACGCCTCCCAAAGAGCCTTCCGCAACTCACGCGGTACGCGGACGGCACGCTCGTGGGGGTCGATGTGACTCTCCCGTTGAATCTCGGCGAGTATGGCCGGATCTTCGAGGAGGGTACCTACTATCACGAGACTTCCGTCGGTGTCGTCCACATGAACCGAGGGACAGCTGTCGCTCTGACTGCCGCCCTTGCCGTAGAACCGTAACGCCATGAGGGTCTCCTGTACTGGAAGCATGCATGGACTTGTACGCCCCCTGAGGCTGAACGCCAGTGCTGAGGTAGTCAAGCGACTTGAGGCAGATCGAAGGGATCGAGATAAGCACAAGGTCCGACTCGCCGCATACCCTCCGATATGCCGAGGCCCCTTCCCATATGAGAAGGGGCCTCATCTAATCCTGGAGAGGACGCTCTAGGCGGAAGGTGGCGGTATAGTGCCCACCTCCCCGCTGGTCTCGCTGTCCGACTCCGACGCACTCATATCAGTGCGGTAGGTCAGTTTGAGCTCACCAACGAGCCGACTCTTCCACTCGATTGATGCCACACGATGAACACGCCCTCCTCTAATCAATCCTAGGAGGCCCAGGAACGTGATCGCGAGACATAGACCAGCGGCAAGCGCCCAGCCCAAGGGGCTACTGACCGCTTGAGCGATCGTAGCCCCCATAGCTCGCTAGACCCGACCCTTGAAGCTAGTGGATCGCGTCATCATCCCTCCCTTTTTTCAGATCGGTAAGTAAACACGCTCATGACAACGGGCACTGCCTGGGACAGGCTTGGTCATGTCCTCCACTCGGGCTAGATGTAAGACCCCACCCGATATGACGTGCTCTCTGAGCCTACCTAGTCACCATCCGCTTTGTCCGTCCTTCAATAGGAGTTAGGCCGCCACGAACAGAGCGTCTTGGCCCTGCTCGATAACCACCGCGGACTTCTCCTTATCCCAGGTGAACAGGGTTGCCGGTCGGCCGCCCTCGGACCGCAGCCTGGAGGTGACCACGAACTCGCATCCGTCAGTGATGGCCCGGATCTCAGCGGCCCGGACCCGCTGGAACTTGCGGGCAACCTCAGTACTGGTCACACCCTCCGACCCGGCCTCCTGGATGAAGGCCAGGATGCGCGCCGGGATGTCGTTGCCGGACGCCGACGTCTCAGGCAGCGTGTACGTGACCGTCTCGACCATGTAGGTGACGAGCGCCAGCGCCGCGTCGAAGTCCGCAACCGAAATCTCTGTGCGCTTGTCGGCCAGGGCGTACAGCCCGGCCAGACGGATCATGTAGGCCATGGCCCGCTCGGTGTACTGCCCGAGGGCCTCGTTGCCGCTCGTCATCGCGTCGCAGATCTCGCGGTGCTTGGACTCAAACACCTTGGCCACGTCCTCCGGAACGCTCAGGTCCGTGACCTCTTGGGCGAAGTTGACCATGCTGCGGAACCGGTTACCCAGACGCTCGATGGCCTTGTCTGGGTTCGCCGAGGAGAACACCGGGAGCTTCTTGCTCTGGATCACCCAGACAGGGAAGAACCGGTTGTAGGTGCCGCCCGTCGCATCCCGGCTGCCCGAGATCGCACCCCAGTTCATCGGCTGCACATGCCCGACGATCGCCACATGCGGCTTGTGGATCTGGAGATCAACCTGGCTGGTGCGGTGACCGATGGTCGAGCCGTCCCACGCCTTGCGGAGGTACCCGCCGATCTTGGTGTCTCGCCGGGCGTTGGCAATGAACTCATCCATCTCTTCCGAGATGAACAACATGGGGGCCGACACGCCCCGGATCGCACGCTCCACCAGCTCGTTGGCGAAACCCAGCCCCGTGGCCGGGAGGTTGTACGAGACGTTGTTCGCACTGAAGACGCCGAGACCGGCCGCGACGACCCTCATCGCGATTCCGGTAGCCGTACCCTTGCGGCCCACACCCGTAGGCCCGACCATCACCGGCCAGAAACTCAAGGGCATTGACCCCTTGCCGGTGCCAACGCCGGGCTGATTGCCCACCGCAGCGCTGAATGCCGCTATCAAAGTGACCAACACGCCCACTTTGGAACCCTCGGTGTACTTGTCGATCTCTTCGACCATCCCGCCGATGGGACCGTGGAACATGTCCTCGCCAGCGACCGGCATCTCATTCGTCAATGTGTTCATGGCATTCTCCTTTACCAAGTAAGTTGAGTTCTTAGAGGCTCGGTAAGGGGCGCCCATTCGGGCGCCCCAGGCCCAACCGCTATACGCTCCGATGGTCGTTCCAGTGGTATCCGCAGTTCTTGTCTGGCAGCCCCTCGAAGATCTCTTCGACCTCCAGATCAGCCCGGTCACACTGGGCATTCACCGAGTGAATGTTCTTCGCCCGCCATACCGCATCCAGCTCATTCAGAGCGGATACAGCCCAGGTGTATGGCTTCTCTCCGTCCTCGCGCTCTCGACCCGAGACGGTCACGGTGTAGGTAGTGAGAGCCATCAGGCAGCCATCTCTTCCTCGTCGTGCTCCGCACCGATGATGAAGACATCAAGGTCGAGGCCCGAGCGATGTGCGTGGATCTCCTCATAGGCGCTTACCACCGCGCTGCGAATCACGCGCTCCCACTCATATCCGGGCAGTACCCGAAGCTGATCGGTGATGATGTCGGACACCATTTCGGAGAGGTCCGTGCCACTCACCTTGATGTAGTCCTTCTGGACGTTCCGTGCACGGGTGATTGCATCGTTCATTTCAGTTCTCCAACCGTGGGGATTGAGGTGATCAGGGCGCTTATCAGATGGAGCGGAAGACATTGCCGGTGGCGGAGATCCAGTGGTCGGATTCCCAGGTAGCGGTGTCGACTTCGACGCGGAAGCCGGGCGGCACATTGGCCAGATCCGGGTAGCAGTCCTCGGCGAATGACCAGGCGTATTCCTCAATCGAGTTGAAGCGCCCGCAGTAGGCGTCCCGCCAGCTGCGTACGCACTCATCCAAGCTCTCAACCCCGCCGATGTAGGCGAGGTATTCAGCGAATGCGTCACGCTCGTCTTCGAGAATCTCAAGAAGCGCTGAATGCGCTTCCCAGATCGAACCGAGGTCGGAGTACTCGGAGAACGTGATTCCGAAATCGCACTCGGAGGCGCTGACCAGGAGTTCCTCGGCCCCCTTGGTGACCGCCTTCACCTTGGCCTCGAAATCGTCAAGGTCCTTGCACTGGTCAAGGTCAACCCAGTCACCGACCAGCTGGCCGTTGGTGTATGCGGCAAGGTTCCAGAAGTGGACAGTGATGGTGGATTCATGAGCACGCATCTCTGATTCCCTTTCGTATATGTGAGCGAATTGCTCGGTAAGGTGGCCCGAGGGCCACCAGGCCCAACATTCCGTTCATGCACATTTGTGACCGAATACGTTGCTCACCATGCATTCGAGGTAATCGCCGTCATCGAGGCCGTGCAGAAGTCGCCCGCATTTAGGGCACTCGAATATGCCGCCGAATGTGTCGCTGTATACGACGTCCTTGATTCGATTGAGCACGATGCTCAGTGCTTCGCTCTTACTCATCGCTCACGCACCCTTGTTCTGCTCGGTCCAGACAACCCATGTCACGGCCTGGACGACTTGCGGCAGTTCCCCGAGGCGCTGCGCGGCCTCCCGGTAGACATGTGCCATAAGGGCATAGCGCCCTCTCGCACCCAATCCACGTGAACGCTGCCCATACCTTTCACCCACGGCAATGTCGTGAGCATGGCGATCAATGCAGATCGCGTCAGGGTCGGTGGGGTCGAGAATGCACCGGTAGAAATGGCCAGTCTTAATATCCATCGGGAGCACTTGCTCTGGTTGCTCACCTGACATAATCCTTTCTGCCTTACGAATGGCGTCGGAGAAATGTCCCGAAGCCTTTCCGGCACCGAATGCGCGATTAGCGAGCACGATGTTTTCGCCCCATCGCTTGTTAGCGGAGAGTGCGGCAATAACGCCCGCACCCTTGACCACGTGACCGTCAGACATCATTTCCGCAAGCTGATTTGCGGTCGGATACCAGTTCCTGCCACGCGCCAACTGGTCGCATGTGGCTGAATCCCAAACCCGGATGATGTTGTTCACATAAAGCTCGCGGGTCTCGGCATTTGCCTGAATTGCAATTGTCACAGCGCCACTCTCCTAGTTACCAGACTCTTGTTTGTGGGCATGGAAAGGCCATTAGGCCGCGTCGAACCCCAGGTAGTAGTTGTCCTGGTCTGCGTACCACTGCTCGATCTGAGCGAATGCCGACCACACATCGTGGGCCGTACCGATGAACCGCACACGCTCGCCAAGGACGATGTATGCCTCGTGAGTTTCCCAGACAGTGGACCCGACCTGCTCTTCCCGACGCATTGTCACGCCCTTTGTCTCGCCATTCCCGTCTTTCATGGCCAATCCATCGCGGTGAGGATATGCGCCATAGCTGAAATCGAGCATTGAACCTCCAGTTGTGATCTGAGAACCGCATTCCAAGATGCGATTCCTAGACCACCGCCGAAGCGGTGATGTACTTCTACGCCTGTGCATAACGTCCCGACAGGCAGCCCGTATGAAGATCAATCGCACCCACCATTCGCATTGGAGAGGCGTTTGATCCGTCCGCTATTCAGTTCACAAGAAGGGCTTGAGGGCCTGCCCGCTTGGGGCTCACCAGCGCCTCCCGCAGGAGGCTTGAAGGGATGAGGCGATGATCCGCCTGCCAGCTCCCGGAGGTGCTGGACTTGGTACCACTTTACCACACTCTTGTTTGTGGCCGATTGGCTGTTCGGGTGATGATCACTCCCCCACGCTCTGGCAGGTTCTTCGTGATCCCCGGTGGCCGTTCGCCACGCCCCTCACCTGCGCAGCCTCCCCGCTGTACTGGGTTGGCCCCCGGTAGGGGCGCCTCCCCCGTGCTCCCCCCGGTGGTGCCGGGCGGTGCTCGGTGGTGACAGGACAGACATTACGGCACCGAGTTACCAATCTCAAGACGAGGTTGCTTAGTTCCCACACTCATGTTGCCCCTGACCTGGCGATACTCCCCCCAAAGAATCATGGTGAGCCCACTCAGGGGCTCGCCTTCGCCCCTTCCCCCCCGGTGCTCCCTCCCCCGTGCGCACACAGACAGCACCATGCACACACAGGACACAGCGCACGTTGCGCGCGTGCCACCAGGCACACACACAGCTGAGCACTAGGGGCTCAGCACGCGCGCTCTCACTAGGGCAGGCAGGCAGAGAGTGAGTGATGAGTGAGTAAGGCAGTGAGCTAGTGAGACAGAGGCAGTGAGGCATAAGGCACTGAGTAGAAAGAAGTAAAGAAGTCTGTGATCAACGCTCTTACTTCTCTCTCACCGTGCCGGGGCACGGATGGATCAAGGAAGGAGAGCGATCAAGGGGGTGGGGGGATACCTAAGATCATGATGCACGCGAGCCCGGAGGGTCTGCCTCTTCCGAACAAGTACAAGTCTGGGATCGCTCTATGTGCCATTCTCGGGGCTAAAAACGGCAGATTGGCACAGGAGGGTCAAAACGACAAAATCCCCGCTCAGAGGACCCTTCTGGGGCCGTGAGCGGGGTGTTTGAGGGACCGCGGTGAGGGGTCAGCCGGCGACCTGAAAACTGCCTTGAGAGATCTGTCTGGAAGGTGATGGTTTGGGTGGCTGGAGGCGCTTCATCTCGGAATACTGGAGCCGTGATCACCCGTAGACCGCCGCAGCAACCCCCACCACGAGGTACCAATCCTCGCCCTCCGACCCGAACCACCAGACGTTTCACGTTCCCCGCACGGCCGCGCCGGAGAAAGCGGCTCCGCATTGACTGGAGCGTCCAATCGGTCGCGGCCCTCGCCACCGTCATTGCTGGCCTCATGTCCATCCCTGCGATCGTCATCTCCATGAACGCACTGGAGGTCAGCCGACAGCAGCAAGACGACGCCCGAAAGCAAAGAATCGAGGATAAGAAGGAGGCAGACATCAAGGAGAGATCCGCCTTCGTCAAAAATATAACCGTCCGATTTGACAATTCACCCTCAGGGAAAGGGAGATTTTGGAGTCTCCGGAACGCTAATTCGCTTCCCGTGTCTTTATACCTCAAGATCCAACAGGACCACAAGCTCCAAAACATCGTTTTAGATTTACAGACGTCCGATCAAGGCGATACACCCAGAAAGGCCAAAGAATTTAGGACCATCTATCATGTAATTCTCGAACCTTGCACTCAAGGTGTGGTACGTTATGCCGATTCCATCCCCCCCAGCGACGCCTACAGTTGGGAGATGCTCGCCTCATTCGAAGAGGCCGACGGAGGGCATTGGCCGATAGCCCAATTCAAAAAGAACGGACCCCAAGATCTGTTTAAATGGGCAGGAAAAATACCCTTTGTGATCAACCAATTAAAACTGACAAAAGTTAAGAAGATCACTCCCTGCGGCTGATCTTCCTAGACCTCTAGCCCCGAGGGCGGCTCAACCGGGATGGTGTGTCAGGCCGTATCCACGGCCTGCCTGGTCAGATACCCACTACTTGAGGGACCTCTACCTGACACTCCCCGAAGGCGGGCTGTCTGCTGCCCAGATCTTGCTGTAGATGGACTTCCCGTCCCGGTAGACGGCCACGATGGGGGCCTCCACCATCTCCTCGAAGCAGCAGATGTCGGCCATACGTGGCCAGGGCATGCCCAAGGTGGTCTCGACCTGGTACATCCACCCTCCCCCGTAGCGCTGCCGCGTGACGTTCAGGCCGCGTGCCTGGTAGAGGGCCTCCGGCTCAGCGGTGGGCTGGCTGTAGGCGTACTCGGGGAGGGAGATCGCCTCTTCGAAGGCGAGATCGTAGGCAAGCGACTCCTCGTTCGGCACCCAGACGCTGAGGTAGTTGCGGTCCTCTTCCGTGTAACTGAAAAGCATTCTGCCTTGCAGAAACGGCATAAGGTTATTGGCCATTTCCGGGTGAATACGTGTCCCCTTTGGGACGACGTACTCGTATACGTATCCGTCGGCGTACCGCTGCCGGACGATATGAACCCCTGTAGGTGAGTGCGTCAGCACTTCGGGGTCATCCAGGGGGTGGAGCGCATCTGCGGGGCCGTGGTGGGGGGCGGCCTGTGATGCCAGTGAAAGAGGAGTGCCTGACATGTTGAAATTTGTACCACTTGACCTAGGGCTTTACGGTCTCGTGGCGGTTACGGCCAGTAAAGAGGGAGTCAAGTTTAGGTAGATCCAAGGAGATCCGGGCTTCCGGCCTGCTTCCAGGCCCGCTCAACGTGGAAGCCGACTCGCCCACTGCCGCTGACTTCCATGTTGTTGGCCTGAGCCCAGGCCCTCGCCTTGGCGTTGTCGGTGTGCTGGCCCTTGGGGAGCTTCTTGCGGGGGGTTCGGCCGTTGGAGGTGCCGGCCGGTGTGGTGGTGCGGACGGTGGAGCCCTTGTCGATGGTCTCCCACGCCTTGAGGAACGGCTTCTGGTGGGTGTCGCACAGGTCGTTCTCCTTGGCCTTGCCGTCCAGGCCCGTCCACTCGTTGTGGTGGGTGGCTTCGGCGTCGCCTTCGTGCCAGTCGCAGATCACTACCAGTTTGGTAGCCACGTTCACCCCCTAGAAAGAAGTAAGAAGCCCGGTTGTTCAACCGGAGGGAGATCCTAGCAACCCTCACGCTGCGCTGTCGTTGGGGGCCTGTCCGCTGCGGTGAGCGTTCGGTTGCACTTCGGGCTGTGGAGTCGGTCACAGCGGGTTGATCTCCATAGGCTGGGTAAGCACGTTCCCAGAGGGCCTTTCGAGGCCCTTTTCGAAGTTGCTGGAGATCGTCCTTTGTGGTTTCTTTGCGCCTTTTGGGCATTGTGGAGGCTTTGGGTAGTTTGTGCACGAAATATGGTCTGACGGACCGGTGTTGTAGCCACCACATCATCCGACGTCTAGCGAGGAATACAGGATGTGCGATATCGCACCGAGCCCGGTGAGTGATGAGGCTCAGAGAGAGCTTCGTATTTACGCCAAGCTGCTGAACGACATACGCGGCTCTGAGAGCGTTATGACCGCCCTGGGAGGGCGGGCAATAGCGGCCGGGGTGTATCGGGAGATGGCGAACAAGGTCAACCTGTCCTTGTACTTCCTGTATCAGATCTACGACTGGCTCCTGATCCACCAGGCCGAGCTGGTGGAGGACATCCTGGAGCCGTTCCACTGCCCGCACTGCGAGACCCGGATTAACCCACCGATAGTGGCAGAAACATAGAAAAAGAGCCCCCGACCCGAAGGCCGGGGGCTAGTTCATCTCAGGTATGTGACTAGTCATCTCCGGTAGTTATCTACAGAACGCGATCCTGCTCTCCCGGAGCGACAGCAGCCCTTGTAGTCTCGCCTGAACGAGAGGGATCGTCCCTCTCGGGGTGATCTAGGAGGTTGGTCAGCCTATGGGAGCATCTAGGTCGAGTCGGGAGACCGGGAACTAGGAGACCTGGTGGCCACTGTCGGGAGCATGCTCCTGGCGGCTGGCAGTGGCGGTGTCGTTCTCTTCGTGCTGCATCGCATACTCGCCATCTTGGGGGCCTGCTTGCTGTTAAAGCAGGCCGGCGAGATTGGAGATGCAGACATAGATATCGAAATCAGTCCCACGGGAATCAAAGTTCGTCGGAGCATGAATAGCGTTGAAGTGGAAGTATCGCAGGGCGATTAAGCGTGCAACTTAATTTTCCTGTTAAGAAGCATGTGGTAACGAAGCCACAGAAGCCCGCCAAGCTGACCTAAGCAAGACTGGGGGGCTTCATTGAATGGAGAGCCCTCCTGTTGCATGCAGGTGGGCTCTCACTTTTACAAGCTCTGCGGAGTCACTACGCGCGCCACCCCGGCACCGCGGATTAGCTTCATGCAGGACGAGCAGGGCTCGTCGGTGACGTAGAGGGTGGCTCCCATCCGGTCGTCTCTGTCGGCATCCAGGAGTGCGTTGGCTTCGGCGTGGACAGACCTGCAATCGCTGTAGCCAGGGCAGACATCGTCCCCGCGCAGAGCCTTGCCGACTCGCTCACACGGCACAGAGAGGCAGCCAGGGGCACCAGGCGGGACACCGTTGTACCCGGTGCCGGCTGTTCGGTGGTCGGGGCGCACAAGGACCGCGCCAACCCGGCGGCGAGAGCAGTCCCCACGGAGGGATGCTGCTCGGGCCATACCGAGGAAGTACTCATCCCAGGATGGCCTTTCGTGCGGGCTCAGAGGAAAATCACCAGGCCCATGAGGACGACGCCGAGGATGACGCAGGCCACGGAGATGAACAGGAAGATGGCGTCCTCGATCTTCACAGGAGGCTCTCCAGCTCGCGCAGGCGCGCGGATACGACGGCCATCGCCGTGTAGTCGTTGGCCTCGGTGAGGCGCGTTAGGAGCTTCCTGGCCTTGACGACGCGGTTCTCGATGCGAGTCTTCAGGCCGTTGTCGGCCGCCCTGGCCTGGGCCAGTGAGGCTCGCAGGGTGTCGTTCGTCTTGCGGAGCTGGCTGATCTCGTCATCGAGCTTGATGAGGCGGTAGGCGGCGTCGAGGGTGGCGTTGCCGTCGCGCAGGCGGGTGTGCTGGGGGTAGTCGGCCATGAGCTTCTCCAGGTTGATGACGGTGAGCTTGGTGAATGGGATGTCGGCGTTCAACAGCTGGCGTCCGTACGCCTGGTACTCGACCGTGGGGTTGATGAAGGGGAGGAAGTCGAGGTCGCGGACGTCGAGTTCGAGAGCCCCGTTGGGTCGCTGGACAACGTGGAGGCCCATCAGATGAAGGTCCGCACGAAGAAGGCGATGGCGGCGATGAGCGCGGAGGTGATGAGGAGGGCGAATAGGACGCCGTAGACGGCGGCGACGATCCGGTTGAACTGGTTCATGGGGTTACCTCTCGGGGAGCTACCAGACTCTTGTTAAGCGGCACGACGAATGACGTCGTTGCCGATGAGGCCCTCGAAGTCCTGGAAGGACCCTGGGGCGATGTCCTTGAGGCGGGTCAGGATCTCGTTCGCCAGCTCCTGGATCTCCGCGTCGGCGGCCTCGTGCAGCCGCTTGCTCAACACCTCTCTCCACGCGCGCAGGTTGCCGGTGACGACCATGGAGACCGGCTGGGAGTTGAGGAGGAACGCTCGGGCGGCCTCCCTGGCCTTCTTGCGGGGCACGCCCTTGCGGGCGAGGTCGTTGCGGACGGCGACGTACCAGTCCTCGGCGATGACCGAGAAGTTCGCGAGGTAGGTCTCGTAGGGGGTGCCGCGCAGGGCGGGCGGGGTGACTGGCTGTCGGCAGGTCTCATCCACGTAGCGCTGGGACTGCACGGAGAAGGACAGGTGGCGGTGGCGGGTCAGCTCCGCCAGGAGGGTTCGGCTGACGCCTTGGATGAGGAACGTTGCCGAGGAGTGCTCCAGTACCGAGAAGTGCTGGTGGTTGATGATGTTGGCGAGGTAGCCACGGTTGTGGGCGGTAGCCGGGTTTCGCCTCTCCCAAGCTTCGTAGCACTGTCGGCCCGCGGCCTCGGCCAGGGCGTCCGCCCCGGTGGCTGCGACCTCGCTCACGAAGCCGGTCTCGTCCTCGAAGACGCCGGAGCGGAACTCGGTAGATGCGATGAGGGTTACGTTCAAGGTGATCTCCTAGTAGTCGGCGCCGTAGTCGGGCAGTGAGCCCCAGCTGCGCTTGCCGAGTGCCACGTCGGTGGTGAAGTCGATGCCTCGGATCTGTGTGCGGAGGCACTCGCCGATCGACAGGGCCAGCTCCTTGGCCTGCTTGCGCGGCAGGCTGGCTACGACCTCGTCATGTACCGGCAGGCGCAAGTAAGAAGTAAGTCCGGCCCGGTCGCACTTGATCAGCCCTCGGGCCGTCACGTCGCGGGACGCGGACTGGATGGCGTAGTTGATCGCCGAGTAGGCGCGGTCGGAGTCCACATACAGGCGGCGGCCTGTGATCGTGGTGATGTAGCCCGCCTTGCCTGCTTCGCGGGTCATCTCCTTGGCGAGCTTGGCGACGCCGGGGTACGCCTTGTTGAATCCGGCGATGGTCTGCTTGGCGACTGCGGGGGTGACCTTGCCCTGCTCCACGAGGGCCTTCCAGCCCCCGCCGAAACACACCAGGAAGTTGGCCATCTTGCCGATCTTTCGGCTCACGCCTGCGGCGTCGGCGGTGATCTGATGCAGGTCCTCGTTGTTGGCGAAGGCCCGATGCATGCGCTCGTCACCGCTGAGCGCGGCGGCCATGCGCAGCTCTTGGCCCTGGTAGTCGATCGACCCGGAGACCTCTTCCTCGTCGGCGAGGAAGCAGCGGCGGATCATCCAGTCCGAGGACGGGAGGGTCTGGGCTGGGATGCCGGTGATGGACATGCGGCCTGTGCGGGCCTGGAGCGTGTTGATGTTGGCGTGGCAGCGGCCGTCCTCGTCCGCGTTGTCCAAGAAGGACTCCGGCCAGGTGCCCGCCCACTTGCCGGCCTTCTTGTACTCCTTGATCGCCCGAGCGAAGTACATGCCGCCTTCGGCCAGGTGCTCCAGAAGGTCGTCATCGACCTTGGCCTTGCCGGTGGGGGTCTGGAGGAACTCCGTGTGCCCCATGTAGACGAGCGCTTCGAAGACCTGGTCGGTCGAGCCGGGGTTGAACTCCTCGACGTCGATGAAGCCGAGCTTCTCGACCTCGCGCTCGATCTCCATCAGCCAGTACTCCTCCTCTTGTCGGAGGCGGGTAGCCAGCTCGGTGGTGTAGGTCCGGTCCAGCAGGTAGCCGCGCTTGGAGATGTCGGAGCAGATGCGGGCGATCTCGTGCTCGTAGCCGATGAGGTGGTGGGCGCTGCTGGGCACCTTCGGGGTGAGCGTCTTGGCCAGGACCCATGCCAGAACGGGGTCCATGAGCGCGTACAGCTGGTAGATCTCGTCGTCGAGCGAGACCGACTCGAAGTACTGCTTCTTGGTGACCTTGAGGTCCTTGCACTGCTGGCCGACGCTGCCCTTGATGTCCTTGGCGGCCACCGGGTCGACGTAGACCTCGATCAGCTCCTCCAAGGTGTGCCCGGGGCCGCCTTCCTTGCGGGCGCGGGAGTCGACCAGGCGGCTGATGATCCCGGTGTCGATGGTCTTGGGGAACAGCTCCCCGAGGGGAACCCCCAGGTGGCGATCAGCCACCTGGAGGTCGAAGCTCGCGTTGTGGATGTAGAGCCGCTTCGCGTGTCGAAGCGTGGTTGCGGCGTACCACTGGATTCGGGGGTGCCGCTCAACGGGGAGGAACCAGGTCTGGTCCCCCGCGCTGAACTGGGCGGTGCGAATCCGGAAGCCTGGCTTGTAGACGGCCAGGCTCGTGGTCTCCGAGTCGTAGCCGAACTCGGTGTGCCGTTTGGCGAAGTCGGCGAAGGCCGGGAGATCGGCCTCCGACTCGACGACGTGGCCATGGACAGTGCGGCCCGCGAGCCGCATCTCGTGGGTTCGCACTACCAGACTCCTATATGTGGGCGTGGGTCAGTTCCGGACGAAGATGGCCTTGCACTGGTCCGGGTCGCCCTTCTGGAGCGGGCAGAAGTATCCGGCCCAGGGGCCCTTGGTGCCGTTGCCGGTGCGGTAGGTCATCTCGCCGTGGGCGCAGCTCTTGCCCTGCTGGCCGGGCGGGGTGGAGGTGGCCGGGCGGGATGCCGCCGTCCCGCCGCTGGCGGCCGGGCGGGCGGCGGTGCCGGAGTCGAGCGCCTTGGCGAACTTGGCCACCTTGGCGGTCAGTTCCAGCAGGGCCTTGGCCTCGTTGAGGGTGGCTTCGGCCTCCTGCACGGAGTTGCTGTGAAAGACGGTCCAGGGGGCGTCGAAGCCCGCGCCGTACTTGATGGTGGTGGTGACCTTGGCCTCAGAGTTGTTGTTGACGGTGATGGTGCTCTCCTTGCTCGGTGCGGTGGTGGGGAGGGTGTTGGTGGGCTGTGCGGCGGTCTGGGCCTCGTCGGCAGGCGGGGCGGTGGCGGGTGCTGTGGTGGCCCAGGGGTCGGTGTCGAAAGCGCTCATGTTGCTACCAATCTCGTGTTTGAAGGCATATTTCAAGCGTCGATCAAGGACCGGCGTTAGCCTGAATTCATGGAAGTCTTAGGCGTGGTCGTTGCCTTGGTGGGCGTAGTTTTCGCCGCCATGCAGGCCCATTACGCACGCAAGCAGAGCAAGCTTGATGAGCTGGGCAGTAAGGACTCGCCGTCCTCGCGAACGCCACGCATGGAGCCACGCATGGAGCCACGCATGGAGTTGGCGTTCCGGTCGAGATTTACCTCCCGCGTCTACCGCTCGCCCCGGAAGAAGAGGCTTACTCCCTGGTGGCTAATGCTCGTAATATGGCTCAGCGCTGCGTTGATCATTAGCGGGACTGACTGGATCTCCAATTTATTTGGTTCCTAACGGATGGGGCATGCGCCGTTGGCGCACTCTTCGTCGATGCCGTCCTCGATGTTGACCAGGCCGGTGAAGGCCACCCAGTCGAGGTAGTCCTGCTCGGTGATCCGCTCGTAGGGGGCGAGGGCGTATCCCTGCTCAGGGAAGATCGTGAAGCCCTTGAGCTTGTTGGCGAAGTGCCAGATGGTGTCGGCCATGTCCTGCGGTGAGTACCGCTGGGGGTCGACGTTGGCGGTGAAGGACACTGCGTTGTCGGCGTACTCCGCCTGCACCAGCTCCTGGACGGACAGCAGCTGCTTCAGCGTCAGCTCATCGGCGGATTCCACAATGGAGGCGGGCCAGCCTGCGGCCTCCACCCGCTCCACGACGGACTCCTTGGAGGGGATCTCTACGACGACGGTGTTGGCCGCCATCGGGTCGTCCACGACGTTGTAGCCGAGCTGGATGTAGCGGTAGACCTGCTTGCGCTGGTCGGGGTCGAGGTTGGAGAAGCGGATTCGGCGGATGTAGTAGCGACTGAAGATGGGGTGGATGCCCTCGGTGGTGCCGGGGAGCTTGGCGATCGAGCCGGTGGGGGCGATGGTTGTGACCTTGACCGGCTCAGGGATGCGGAGGGCGAAAGCGTAGGCGCGGGCCTCGTCGCGCACGGCCTTCTTCAGCGTGCGCAGGATGTAGCGGACGTAGCTGACGTTGGGGGCGTCGCTGTAGCGAACGCCCATCAGGGCGAACGCCTCCTGGACTCCGAACAACCCCACTCCGATGCGCCTGTTCTTAGCCAGGATCGCCGCCTGGTTGGCGTCGTTGACGTCCCCGAAGGTGGCGCGGATGAGGAAGCGGGTCATCAGCCGGGCGGCCCTGGTCGCCCCGGCGAGGTCGAAGTCGGCGCCCGCATGGTCGGGGGCGAACGCCGCCAAATTCACATGGCCCAAGTTGCAGTTTTCGAACTCCTCCAAGGCGATCTCGCCGCAGGGGTTGGTCGCGAAGACCTCGCCGGTCTCGCCCACCTGGCTCAGGTCGCGGTTCCAGACGCCGGGCTCGCCGTTGGCGAGCATGCCCTTGGCGATCCGGTCGAGTACAGCCTGGGCGTGGGCCTTGTCCTCCTCGCCAGCCTCCCCCGAGATGGCGTCCACGAAGGCGTTGTCGATGACCACCGAGATGTTCGTGGTCCAGTGGCCGCCATTGGCCTTGGCGTCGATGAAGTTGAAGATCTGCTCGTCGTCCCACGGGAGCATCGCCATCCGGGCGCTGCGGCGGTTGCCTCCGGCCACGACGCACTGGGCGATGGCGTGGTCAATCTCCATGGCGTCCAGCGGTGTGACGGCTTGGCCCTTGCGGTGGTTGAGCACGGTGGAGACCTCGTGCAGCATCCGGGCCAGAGGTGCTGGCCCCGAGGCGGTGCCGCCGAAGGTCTTCAGTCGGCTGCCCGCGCAGCGGACGTTGGAGACGTCGAAGACGCGGTCGGTGTGCCGGGTGCCGGGCCGCATGTAGGCGTCGAGCAGGTCGGAAAGGGCGTCCGACCATCCCTCGCGGGAGTCATCGACGACCATGGGCCAGTCCCACTCGTGGGAGTAGTCCTCGCTCAGCAGGCCCGCGTCCTTCATGTCGGCGTAGTCGGCGTGGCCGGGGTCGCACACGACGTGGACGGTCAGGTCATGCTGCACTTCTCCGTAGGTGTCGAGGTAGGTCGAGGCGTAGTTGCTGCCGACTCCCCCGCCTTCCATGAGGCGCAAGAACGTGAACTCGAAGTGCTCGCTGAACCTGGGAGTCCAGCCCGAGGTGTGACAGTTGAACAGGTACTGACGCCCGCGGACTCCTGAGGCCCACAAGTGCCGGCCTGCCGGGAGGATGGCGAAGGACTCCATCAGCTTGGACAGCTCGACGCTCTCGCGGAAGTACTCATCGGTGTTCCACCCTCCGTGGGCGAGGACGAGGTCGAGGTTGCCGTGGACCACCCGGTCAACGGTCTCGGGCCAGGTCTCCTTGCTGCCGTCCGCCTTGGTGCGGCTGTAGGTGCGGGAGTACACCGCTTCGCCAGTCGGTCCGAAGGTGAAGTTGGTCAAGGGTTAGCCCTGCTTTCGAGTGGTGTAGTTGGAATCGGCGTTGGAGATGGTCCGCCGCCCGCCCGGCCCTTCGTGTGGGGTGTTCACCTTGTTCAGATGCCGGTTCAGCTCACGGGTGACCGCAGCCACGGCCCTGTCTACGCTCCAGCGGTCAGGCTCGGGCAGTCCCAGGTCTTCGGGGCCGTAGGCCGCAAGGATGTGGTCGTGGGCCTTGTCGGAGACTCGGTTGAGTGCCTCGCGGATGTCGGCGAGGTTGGCCCACAGGCCCTTGTGATGCACGGCGGTGCCGTGCTCGGTGTCCTTGCCAGGGGTCACCC
The DNA here is from genome assembly GCF_040295985.1 of Streptosporangium sp. NPDC002524. Lineage (NCBI taxonomy): Bacteria > Bacillati > Actinomycetota > Actinomycetes > Streptosporangiales > Streptosporangiaceae > Streptosporangium > Streptosporangium sp. NPDC002524. The sequence goes on from NZ_JBEOWK010000003.1 coordinate 163,104, forward strand.
AGGAGTCGGGGTTGTAGTAGTGCTCGCGCAGCAGCGCCCGGACCTCCATGGGCGTGTAGATCGCCTGTGCGCTGTTCATCTGGTAGGCGTAGCTCTGCTCGCCGCAGTACTTCGAGGCCCGCTGAGAGAGAAGTAGGTGGAGGACCTCGTACTCGGTCCGGCCGTGCTCGGAGGCCCGGTTGAGCTTGTTCTCGAAGGTCTTCCACTCCTCCAGGGCTCGGGCGGTGATCTCGGAGGAGACGTCCTCGGCTTCCATCGCGGGGTATCGCTGGGCGAACTTGCGTCCGACGTTGGTCGCCACCCTTAGGAGCAGGTCGGTGTGCTCGCTGCTGATCACGCTGCTACCAATCTCATGTATCTGGGCATGGGTCATCACGCGGCTTTGAACTTGCCGCTGGGGGTGCGCTTGAGGGAGCCGTAGCGTTCGGCTTCCACAACGAACGAGCCATCCGGCCACACGTCGACCGCGACGGGGGAGACGTCGTACTTGCCGACGTACAGCAGCCCGAAGCCGCTCTGCCAGTTGGCCACTCCCCCGGCCCCCAGGTACTGGGTCTTGCGGTGGTCCATCAAGTTCCCGACTTCGAAGCCCCACCGCCTGGTGGGCTTGCCTCCGATGTACTGGGCGGTGTGGCGGCGGACGCCGAGCCGGTGAGTATGGCCCATGACAATGTTGGCCCCGGCCTTGGTGGCGTGGTTGTAGGCGGAGGTCCCGGCGATCTGGGACATGCCCTTGATCTCGTGTCCGTGGACCAGCACCGTCTCCGGTCCCACCTTGAAGAACGGCTTGATGAGGTCCACACCAAAGCCGTTGAAGTCGAGCAGCTTGGAGAAGTGGAAGGTGTCGGCGAACTCCGCGAGAGCGGGCGCCGTCTGCTCCAGGTACACCCTCGGGCGCTCATCATGGTTTCCTTCGAGGACGCCCACCGGGCCGCTGTAGACGGCGCGCAGTGGCTCGAAGAAGTGCTTCTTGCCGTACTCGCTGTGCTGGATGACCTGCTGCTGGAACTCGTGGCGGGTGCCTCGGGACCACCTGCTCGGCGTCGGGTAGTCCATGAGGTCACCGATCTGGTGCACCGCGTCGGGCTGGTAGTCGCCGATGAAGCTGATGACGTTCTTCATGGCGCGGCGATCTTCGAAAGGCATCTGCGTGTCGCTGATGATCACGATGCGCTTGGTTAGTCCCACAAGCCCTCCCGAGCCAGTTGATCGACGTTGTTGCAGTACATCCACGTCCAGACGCCCGTGGACTTGTCCCAGATGTGTTCGGCGGTGAGCTTGGCTGCGGTGTGGAATGAGCACCCCGGCTCGCACCACAGGCCGTTTTGCTGGCGCCTTCTGTGTCGGCGCAGCGCCGCGTAGCGCGCTCGCGTCTGGAGACTCACTCGTCGTCCTCGTCGTCCTCGTCGTCGCCTGCGGCGAGGATCTCCCGCTCCTCCTCGGTGAGCTTGTCCTCATCCCAGATGAAGCCGACGTTCAGCCAGAGGTCGTAGCTGTTGGGCAGTTCCTCGTCCTTGAAGACCATGAACCGGCCGCCCTGGACCTCGTCGCGGCCGGTGGAAAGCGCATCGCCGATGAGGCGGGCGAGCATGCCTTCGATGGTCTTGGCGCTGGGCAGGATCAGGCCCTCGTCGGTGTGGTAGCACCAGCCCTTGGCCTGAAACAGCCCGGACAGTTCGGTGGGATCGAGTTCCCATTCGCCGGACAGGTTCATCTGTTGCCCCTTCGCTCTGCGTGCATGAGGACGAGGCCGGCGAGTTTGACCGCCTCGTCGTGGTTGAAGCCGTTCACGGTCAGCTCGACGTAGGCGGTCCAGACGTCCTCGGCCGCTTGCTCGATGTGCTCGGGCGCCATCACGGTCCCGTGGGGCGGTAGGAGTGGGCGCCCGTCGTGGGCGCAGCCGGAGCTGGCGGGGCGAGGGCTGTGGTGCCGGGGAAGGCGAGGTCGAGTGCGGCCTTGAGGCGGGTGAGCTTGTAGCGGAGCATCACGTTGTAGGCGATCCCGTCTTCAACCTCCTCCAGGGCGTACTGGACGATCTCCTGGAGGCTCTGGCGCTCGAACTGCTGGTTGGCGCCTTCCTCGTACTGGGCTCGGCCGACGCTCAGGATGCGGTCCTGGACCGCGACGACGGCCGCCATGATTTCGTTCGCGAGTTCTTCGCTGGTCATGAGCTACCAATCTCTTGTTTGAGTGGAAAAAAAAGGGGTCAGGCTCCGAGCTTGGCTCGCAGCCCATCTCTGCCATGGGCAGCGAAGTAAGAAGTAACGTCGCCCCCGGTCATCGGGATGGGGCGGACGTTGTCCAGGCCCTCTGCAATCTTGGCCACCAGCTCGCGGCCGGGCTCGTCGTCATCGTGCAGGGCGTACACGGAGTCGAACTGGACCAGGAGCCTCTTCCAGATGGGCTCCCAGGACTTCGCGCCGGGGATGCCGACGACGGGCAGGCCGCACTGCTTGGCGATGATGCGATCGAACTCGCCTTCGGTCACGCAGATGTTGCGGGTGCCCAGTTGCAGTGCCTCGGTGCCGTACAGGCGGGGGATGTCACCAGCGAGCGAGCGGTACTTGGGTCCGTCGCCGTCGCCGAGCCGCCGAAAGCGGATCGCTACGCACTCGCCGTCAGGCGTGAGGTAGGGGATGGCCAGGTGGCCTCTGACGTGCTCGTGTCCGGGCTCAGGAGAACGGACGACGCCTAGCCGGTGGCTTGCGATGGACTCCTCGCTCAGCAGCCGCTCCGGGCCCGTCAGGTAGGCCAAAGCCTCGTCGTCGAGCTGGTCGTGATACGCCCTGGAGGTCAGCTCCATAAACCTCCTGGAGGATGCGCTGGGGACTATCGCCTTCATCTAGCTGGACCCTCCGTAGCAGGGTGTAGGCGTTGCCCTTGGCGGGGCAGGCTTGGCAGTTGAACGCCTCGTAGCGGACGCTGGCGGAGGCTTGGGAGTCATCGTGGAAAGGGGCAGCGCATCGAGCGCCATTTCCCTCCTTGCTCCACGTGGGGGACGTTCGCGCCGAAGTGCTGGAGCAGTGGGGTGATGGGAAGGTCCATGGCTACCAAACTCATGTATCGGTGCGTGCGAAAAGGGCCTTGCCCAAAGCGAGCATCATCGCGAGGTTGGCGGGCTTCGGCTCGCGCGGCGCCGGGCGGTTGAGGTTCTTGGGCGGGGTGGAGGTGTAGTGCTTCATCGTTTTCTCCTTCGGCGGGTGTTGGTGTTGGCTTCCTCGCTGGCGTAGCGCTCCCCAAGGACCCGAAGGGCTGGGGGGTTCTCCAGGTACTCAGCAGCGGCCCGCAGAACCTCGGGCCTGTCTCGGGCTGCGGTGAGCAGCCGTCCGTTGCACATCCGGCACGCGAGTCCGCGCACCAGGCCGGTCTTGTGGTCGTGGTCGACGCTCAGGCGTTGCTTGCGAGCGCCCAGGCAGATGGCGCAGACGCCGCCTTGGGCGGAGAAGAGGGTGTCGTACTCCCCCGGCAGCAGGCCGTAGGTCTTGCCGACGCGTGCCCGGTGGGTGGCGTCGCTTCTCGACCTCTTCTGGCACGACAGGCAGATCCGGCCGCGAGGTCCGGAGTAGAAGCGTTCGTCGCGGTTGCGCTCGCATCGCTCACAGCGCTTCATAGAAGTCCCGCTTGAAGTCGTCCCAGACCTCGTCGGGCAGCATGCCTGCCACCTGTTCCTCCATGTCGGTTATGAGCATCCGGTCTAGGTCCGCCTCCAGCTCGACCATCAGGTCTCCGGAGGCTGAGGCCATGCCTGAGCGGTTCTTCAAGACGTACACGCCCATCGCCCGGCCTTGCGGGGTGTAGGTGTCGGTGTAGGCCAGACCGATGATGAGGGTCTGGAGCTTGCTGATTTTGCCTCGGACGTCCTTGAGCTTGAGCGGCTGGTCTCCGGACTCGGCATCGCCGACGACATGGTGAAGAACGACCACCGCGGCCTCGGTCTTGCGCGCCAGATCCGCGAGGAAGCTCATAGTGGATTCCAGGCTCGTGAAGCCCTCTCCGCCGTCCTCGTCGAAGACGTTGGCGAGGTTGTCCAGCACGATCAGCTCAGGCCACTTGCCGTACATGTAGGCGTAGGCGGTGACCTCGGCTTCGATGTGGCTCAAGCTCGGCGCGGCGTCGAAGTCGAACCAGATCCTGGTGAACTCCCGCAGCGCCGTGTCGTACTTCTCCCCCTTGCCGGCCTTGTAGGCGGCCTCGATGTCTTGGACGCGTTCGCCGGTGATGATCGCTGCTGCGCGGATGGCCTGGGTGACCTCGTCGCTGTCGGCGCTCATGTAGATGCCCCGGCAGCCCGAGCGAATCGCGAGGTTCAGCGTGAGGGCGCTCTTGCCCACTCCTGGCGCCGCGACCACCATGGCGACTTGCGAGCGGCGGACGTGGACGCCGATGGCTTCGAGGGACTTCCACACCGTGGGGATGGGTGCGCCTGCGTCCTTGGCTTTTCGCTTGGCGTGAGAAAGAAGAAGGATCTCCTCACCTCCTATTTCAGGGCTGGGCAGTGGGGTGCGACGCCGCAGGTGCGGCAGGCGTCACCGGGGTTGGGGAGGTACAGGCCCTGCCGCTCGATCTCGACCTGGCGAACGAACCACTTCTCGATCCACTCGTTGTCCAGGGTGGTGAGGTCGATCGCGCGGGTGGGGTGGCCGTCGCGGGTCATGAAGAAGTCGCCCCAGCTCACGTCGATGCCGAGGATCTCTTGCATGGCTTTTCGGTAGACGACGAGCTGGAAGGGCACGGCCGGGACCTTGGAGCCGCTCTTGATGTCGCGGATGATCAGCTCGCCGGTGATGGTGTCTTGCATGATGATGTCGATGTAGCCCCGGACGTTGACGCCCTGGAACTCGATCTCGAAGCCGACTTCGGCGGCCACTGAGCCGTCCGGCATGAGGTAGGGCTGGAGGTTGGTGTCTTCGAGGTTGTAGGTGATGTAGTTGGCGACCTGTTCGAAGCCGCCGTCGTAGCGGTCACGCAGGTCGGTGGAGACCTTCTTGCGGCCCCCCACAAGCCACCTGTCGCGGTCGGGCTCCACCGCGTCGGCCTTGGCAATCTCGGCCGTCCACGTGCGCTTGAAGACCTCTTGGGCCTCAGGGATGGACATGGTCCGGCCGGAGAGTTCCCAGCGGTTGGCGGCCTCGTGGATGGCGGTTCCCTGGGCGAGCCATCCGGCCGGGAGGGAGGGCAGGCGCATCACGCGTTCCAGCTCGAAGGCCGTTCCGCAGCGGGCGATGCTCGTGATCCGGGAGACGGACGTTCGGCGACTCACTTGATCGCTCCCACACTCTTGTTTGAGATCATGGGTCAGGCAACCTCCTTCCAGAAGTTGATGCAGATGCCGTCCGGGTAGCTGAACGCGTCGCGCATCAGGGCGTCCTGCGGCAGGAGCAGGAGTGCGGCGATGATGTCGGCGACCGTGTTGAAGGCTTCGCGCTCGGCAGTGATCTCGTAGTACGTCCCCTGCTCGCCTCTGGAGAGGTCCACCGAGAGACCGGGCAGGGACAGGATGGGCTCGGGGGTGTCGAGGTCATTGAGGTTGTCGGGTCCGAGCATAGTGTTACCAATCTTATGTTCGTGAGGATAAAAAAAGCGGCCCCAGTGAGATGGGGCCGCTATTCCCGCACGCGAGGGGGGAAGTCTATTGATTGAGAGCACGGTCTACGTCGTCGAGGACCATCTTGATGTGCCAGCTGGCCTCGTCGGCGGGCTTCTCGAAGAAGCCGGTCTCCTCGTTGTAGTCGATGTCCAGGTGGGCATCGTGTAAACGGGTGGCCCAGCGGAGCGCGGAGTTCATTTTCGCAAGGGGGACTGGCTGTCCTTGTGCGACCCGGCTCAGTTGGCGCAGGGAGGTGGTGGGGCCGGACTGGTTGTGCTCCTTGGCCATCTTCCAGGGAATGAACTTGTCGTGCCGGAGATTCCTCCGCTGTAGGCCGATCCGCTCGACGGCTTGCTGTACACCACCGACCGAAACGCCGAAATGCTGGGCAATCTCGCTGTAGTTCGTCCCGGACTCGACCATTCGCCTGAGTTCCAGAGGATCAATCTGCCTGTTTGCCATTTCGATTCCTTAGTAGGTCGCTTATACCAATGGGCTACCTCTCTTCGGGGGACTACGAATGCGTGTAGTAGTGGTAGAAGTGGGCACATACGGTTTCAACTCGTATGTTTAACATGGTGGTATCGGTCCCTGTTATTGGATTATGTGAAATTCTATTGAATTGTTGGTGTTTCGACGGTGATCCGAACGTACGGTCATGAGGCCGTACGCTCAATTACTATCGAATCCACATAGTCAGGTTCCAACCCAGAGCCAGTACTGCCCGCATAAGCAGGCCCACGGTTTTCGGTTTAGATTCACAGAACCTTTGTGGTCATGCAATGACTGGGGCGCGGCCATGACAGCCGTCTTTGCATCTTTCCACCTCACGAGATTTCAGCGGTTCGCCTTACGAGCTTAGCTACTGATCCCGGACCGTTCTTCTGGCGACGGTGCCCACGTTAATGCTGTCAATTCGTGCCGAGTGCGTATCCGCTCTACTTTCCGGCCTTGCGGGCTGGTCGGTGGCGGTGCGTATTTTGAAGCTACCAGACTCTTGTCTGGCTGTCAATCTCGGGCGGTTCCGGGCTGTTTTACCAGCTCCCGGCGCCGCCTTCTCTTAAAAGCTACCAGACTCATGTTCGCCTGACAACCCCCGCCACCTGGAGATCTTCACTTACCGATCTTGTAGACCCGGCTTCGCGTTGCCCCTCTTGGCGACAAACCAGAAGCTACCAGACTTATGGATCGCTGCCAATCTCATGTAAACGATCACTGAGAGTTGGGGATCTCCATGGGCAGCCATGGGCACGAGGGTCCGTTGCGACCCCTCTATGGGCACTTTGCGCAGCCCCTGAGACTTGTCACGACCGTTGCACAGAGTGACGTCTTCCCAGGTCAAGGTATGTTTGACGCAAAGAACGATCTACCCTTAGGATGATGCGGTAGTAACGCCGAATCCCTGCATGTGCCGGTAGTCGGCGGGGATGCCGCGCGGGCTGAACAGGTTGACGATCATGTGCATGCTCTCCGGCGTCTGCGACATGAAGTCGAAGATCCGGCCGGGCTCCTGCCTGAACGTCACCGGGTCCGGCTTGAGCGAGTGGATCACGTCGGGGAACTTGATGGCGTCCCTGATGAAGAAGACCGCCAGATTGTTGCCGACGAGGTCCCAGTTGCCGTCCTCGGTGTAGAACTTCACCGCGAACCCGCGCGGGTCGCGGGCGGCCTCCGAGGAGTCCCTGCCGCCGATCACCGTGGAGAACCGCACGGCCACGTCGGTCCGCTTCCCGGCCTCCTGGAAGAGCTTCGCCCGCGTGTAGCGGCCGATCGGCTCGTCACCCAGCTTGCCGTAGGCCTCGAAGTGGCCGTAGCTGGTCACCCCCCGGGCGTGGACCACCCGCTCGGGGATGCGTTCGCGGTCGAAGTGGCTGATCTTCTCCAGGAACTGGTAGTTCTCCAGCGTGGCCGGACCCCTCGCGCCGACCGTGCGCTGGTTCTGGTTGTCGTAGACCTGGTGCCCCTGACGGTTGGTCAGGACCGGACGGTCATCGCCCGGCTGGGGTCCCATGCTCGACACATCCGTCATGGCGACGCTTCCTTCCCTGCTGCGGTCGCTTCCGGCGCACCGATCCACACATCGGCACACGAGCCTCCTTATCCGACATAAGCCGCTTTATAGCGATAAGGAAGGGAATCTACGCAAAAGGGACAGCAATTTAAACGCGGCGATACCTCACCCGAGAGCGGACAGCCGCCCCCGGGCGAGCCACCCGTTACTCGGGACCTCGGCGAGCCCGCGCCCTGGGTGGGGCTCGTTCGTCGGCCGAGCCCCCACCCGGGCCTCAGAGGAGCCTCAGGAGCTCCAGCGGACCTCAGCGGGCCTCAGCGGGCCTTCGCCGTGGCCCGCCGGTTCGCCTTCCCGATGGCCTCGACCAGCTCCTCCTTCGACATCGTGGACCGCCCCTTGACGTCCAGGCGCCTGGCCACGTCGTACAGGTGCCGCTTGGAGGCGTTGGCGTCCACCCCCTCGGCGCTCCTGCCGCCCCTGAGCCCGCCCCGGGCGGCGCGGTCGTCGGACGGCCCCTTGTGACCCTTCGGCTCCCAGTGGTCGCCGACCTTCTCGAAGGAGTGCTTCAGCGCGGCGAACGCCGTGCGGTGCGCCCGCTCCCCCTCCCCGTAGGTCTCCACCGCGGAGTCGTGAGCCTTGATCCACGTCTCCTGCGCCTTCTTCGGCGAACGCCGCAGGGTGGTCGGGATCTCCTCGCGTGCCGGCATGGCGTGATCACCTCTCCTCTTCGCAGGTCACAACCTCGACCGCGGACATTCCCACCCCGTCACCGATCATGCCCCCGGCTCCCGCCCAGCAGGGAGATGACGGCCCGTTCCACGGTGCCGTGCGTGGCCGGCTGCCCGAACCCTGTGTCGGCGCCCAGCCGGTCGAGCGCCCGCGCGACGGTCCTGCCCCTGTCGTACGCGTCGATGACGCGCGGGTCGATGTAGGAGGCGCGCGCGACGGCCGGGGTGTTGCCCAGGTAGCCAGCCACCTCGGCGACCACCCGGGTGACCGCCCTCCTCCTGCCGGTCCTGGACCGGGCCCGGGAGGAGACGGCCAGTCCCACGGCGGCCAGGACCGTCGCGTGCCAGGTCCTGAAGTCCTTGGCGGACGCCTCGGTCTCGAGCGTCTCGCGCAGGTAGGCGTTGATGTCGTCGCTGCGCACGTCCACCCAGCCGGAACCGTTCCGGTAGCGCAGCAGCTCCCCCTCGTCCGCGGCGTCGTGCAGCGCGGTGATCACCTTGCACACGTCCGCGTCGACGATCTCCAGCTCCCTGGGCTTGCCCCCCTTGGCCGGGTAGGAGCAGGTGACGCGCCCCGCCGAGCAGGTGACGTGCTCCATCCGGAGCGTGGCCAGCCCGAAGGACTCGTACGACTCCCCGCCCACCCGGAAGAACCCGATGTCGAGCATCCGCGCCGCGGTGGCCAGCACCCGCTCGCGCGTCAGCCCGCGCTGTCCCAGGTGCTCGGCCACCCGCTCCCTGAACATCGGCAGCCGCTCGGCCATGCGCCGTACCCGGTCGAACTTCGCCCGGTCCTGCTCCACGCGCCAGACGTCGTGGTAGCGGTACTGGCGGCGTCCCGCGGCGTCGGTGCCGGTCGCCTGGATGTGCCCGTCCCCCGACCGGCAGATCCACACGTCGGTCCACGCGGGCGGCAGGGCCAGCGCCCTGATCCGTTTGAGGACACGGCGGTCGCGCACCTGCGTGCCGCCGGAGTAGTGATAGCTGAATCCCCTGCCCCTGCGCCGTCGCAGGATGCCGGGCTCGGCGGGGTCGCTCTGCCGGAGTTCGCTCACGACCGGCCGTCTACCCCGCGAGACCCCTCTCATGAGGGCGGCGGCCAAATGCCCGGGGAGAGAGGACGGAGAACACGACGCGCCCGCCTCACGGGATGGGGTGAGGATCCCGGGATCGGCCGCGTTCAGGGACGCGCCGCGGTCTCCCCGGCCGGTGCCGTCTCCCCCGGCGCGTCGCCGGTCCACAGGCGGCCGAAGCTCATCCGCTTGACCGGCGGCAGGGCGGCGCACAGGCGGAACCAGGACATCGCGCCGCGCCGGACGAGAGGACTACCGGAGATCATGAACTCCGCGAACCTCGCGGAGGTGCGGACGGCGCCGAAGCCGTACCCGCGCATCCGGGTCTCGTAGTCGCCGATGGCCCCCGTCAGGGTGCCCCGGCCCCGCTGGAACGCCGTCAGCCTGCTCGCCAGCAGGACGGCGTCGCGCAGCGCCGTGTTGGCGCCGAAGCCCATCGCGGGCGTCATGCTGTGGATGGCGTCCCCGAGCAGCGTCACCGGCGTCGCGGGCCACCGGCCGACGGGGACGGAGGTCTTGAACGGCATCAGCTGGACACTGGCCGGGTCGGCCTCGGCGACCAGGCGGCGCAGGGCGGGGTGCCAGCCGGAGGTCATCGTCCCGGCCAGCTCCTTGAGCCCGTCGCCGTCGAGGTCCGCGGCCCCGGCCGGATAGGTCCCGCGGGGGGCGACGAAGGCCCACAGCACGTAGTCCTGGAGATCGTCGGCCAGGGACCTCAGGTCGAGCCCGAAGGCGGCGAGGCCGGTCCCCGGGTCGGCGGGGTCCCCTTCCCGTGTAGCGCGGCCGGTCCCTCCGGCGGCGGACCGAGTCTCGCGGGCGGGATCAGCTCCGGCGGACCCGGTCTCACAGGCGGGATCGGCCCCGGCGGCGGACCCGGTCTCGCGGGCGGGATCGGGCCCCGTCCTCCGGGCGAGGAGGCTCTCCGCCCTGCGCCTGCCGTTGAAGGCCGCGGTGAACATGGCGCTCCCGCTCGGCGGCAGGATGAGGTTGAGCCCGTCGGCGAGGTTTCCGGGCAGCCACCCGCGGACCCGGTCGTCCAGCGGCAGCCGGGCGCCGATCGCGAGCGCGCCGGTGTCGGCGCGGCGGGCCCGCGGCAGATACTGGCCGCGTACGCGAGAGTTGGCGCCGTCCGCGCCGACCAGCACGTCCCCGGTGGCCGAGGTGCCGTCGGCGAAGAAGGCGACGATCCTGCCGTCCGGCCTCACCTCGTAACGCTGGAAAGTCCTGCCGTGGTGGACGACGCCCTCCAGCCCGGCCAGCAGGAGCCTGCGCAGGGTGGTGCGGCTGACCGCGTACTGGCCGTCCGAGGGGTCGGCGGCCCCGCCGGTCATCACGCTCTCCTCCACGAACACGAGCTCCCGCAGCCGATGGGTGTGGAAGCCGAAGCCGGGGCCGGGGTGGCCGGAGGTGGCGAGGAACGCCTCCCACAGCGGGCCCGGCAGGCACCGGTGCAACGCCCGGCTGCCGACCTGGTTCAGGTGGATGCGGTAGCCCCGCACCCAGTCGGCGGCGTCGTGCTCGCGCTCGTAGACCTGGACGTTCGCCCCGGAGGGCAGGAGCGCCTGGGCCAGCGCCAGGCCTCCTATACCGCCTCCGACGACGAGGACGTCGAGTGGTTTCGCGGGCATGTCAGGCTCCTTCGCCTTCGTCGCCTTTGCCGTCGCCCTCGTGGCCTTCGGCGTCGCCTGAGGGTTTCCCGGGAGGTCCTCCGGGGGCGCCGAGGAGCCGGGGCAGTTCCCCGAGCAGCGTCTCGTGCCAGGTGATCTCCGCCCGCAGGCGGACGAGGGTGTGGTCGAAGCCGAGCGGTTCGAGGCCGCGGAGGTGGGGGGTGGCCACCTCTCTCAGCCGCTGCCAGGTCTGGAGCTCGGCGGTGAGCTTGCGGTGCCGGTCCTCGATGACGGCCCGCAGCTCTCCCTCGCCCATGTCGGAGCTGAGCTGGAGGGCGAGGTCCACCGGATCAGGCCGCAGGCGGGTGTCGCGCAGGGCCGCCTCGCGCAGCGACTCCAGCTCCAGCCCGCCGTCCTCGGTGATCGCGTAGACGGTCCGCGCCGGGAGGTTGCCCTGCTGCTCGGTGCGCACCGTCTCGATCACCCCTTCGGCCTCCATCCGGTGCAGCGCCCCGTACAGGGACCCGACCTTGATGTCGGTCCACAGCTCGGTCCGGTCCGTCTGCGCGCTCTGCCGGATCTGGTGACCGTGCATCGGCCCCCGGCGGGCCAGCGCCCCCAGGATGAACAGTCGTGTACTACTCATGCGACTACTCAAACACGAGTAGGTGGATCTAGTCAAACAGGAGTACTCGTAAACGAGTAGCCGGGCAGGAAAAATCCACGGAATCGCTTGTCATCGCTTCATTCGGACACCCGGCAGGCTCACTTCGAGCCCGCCGGGCCGGCCTACCTCGGGCCGGTCGGGACGGCGCCCTCGGACGCGACTCTCAGACGGGGCCCTCGAACGGAGCCCTCGGACGGGGCTCTAGATGGGCTCGCCCTCGTTCTCGTCGCCCTCCTCGGGGCCGGGCGTGCCGGTCCCGCTCTGGCTCGGCGACGGCGACGGGGTGGGCTGGCCGGGCTCGGGGGTCGCCGGGACCGGCGGCGGGGTCGGCACGAACACGGTGGGCGGCAACGGCTTCGGCAACGGCTCGAAGTCGTCCTCCTTGCGCAGCAGGAACCAGACCATCGCCGCCAGCAGCACGAGCAGCACGGTCAGCACGACCCCGGCGATGATCACGGACCTGCGGGTCTCGGTCGGCGGCGGCGCGCCCTTGGGCGGCGCGGGCAGCGCGGGCGAACGGTCGCCCACCCAGTGCGGCGCGAAGTCGGGGCCGTGCTGCTCGCCGATCAGCATGCCACTGACCAGCACCGGCTCCAGGAACCGCTCCGCCCCGGCCCTGTCGGGCTCGTACGGCGTGGCAACCCACGGGGCGCTCCCGCCGTCCATCGCCAGCACCTGCGGGACCGTGTCGGCCACGGCGGTGCGCGCGCGTGTCGCCCACGCCATCCAGCCCCGCACGCCGGTACGGCTCGCCGTCGCGTCGCGGACCCCGGTGACGAAGCGGTCGCGGGCCGCCGGGTCGAGCGCCGCCCCCTTGGTCAGCACCGCGACCGAGACGGCCCGGCCGTCGGGCGCCAGCCCGAGGTAGACCAGCCCGGCGGGTCCCACGCGCAGGCGGGCCTGCACGAGGAAGGGGCCCAGCTGGGGCGGGTCACCGTACTGGAGTGGAGTGGCCACGTCTGACATGAAAGCACACCCCGCCGATCACACCGCGCCCTGCGGGCGCCCGGGGACCGGCCTCACGGGTGAGCCGGGGACCGGCCCCGCGAATACACGGGGGCTGCCCCGCGAGCACGACCGGAGTGGCCCCGCGAGCACCGGGAACACCCTGTGGGTAACCGGGGTACACGATGGACACCTCTCGGGCACGTCACGGACGTCACGGACGTCACGGACGTCACGGACGTCACGGACGTCACGGACGTCACGGACGTCACGGACGTCACGGACACGCGGGCGGGCGCCCCGCGAACGCGCGGGAAGCCCCCGGGGGACGCGGCAGGCATGTCACGCACATCACGGACGGCACGGACATGCGGCGGGCACGCGGGCGGGCGCCCCGCGAACACGCGGGAACCCCCCGGGGACGCCCCGCGGGCACGCGGCAGGCATGTCACGTCCACGCGGCGGGCACGCGGCGGGCACGCGGCGGGCACTGTCAGGAAATACGGAGCGGGCCCGTCGTGCGAGCCGCCTTTTCATTTGATGGAATACCGACATGACCGTCGCCGAAGAACTGCCGAGCGAGACCGACACCGGATTGCTGCGCGACGCCCTGGCCGAGGTCCGGCGGGTCATCGTCGGGCAGGAGCACATGGTGGAGCGGTTGCTCGTGGCGCTCCTGGCCAGGGGCCACTGCCTGCTGGAGGGGGTGCCGGGGGTGGCCAAGACCCTGGCGGCCTCGACCCTGGCTACGGTGGTCGGCGGCGAGTTCGCCCGCATCCAGTTCACCCCGGACCTGGTCCCGAGCGACATCGTGGGGACCCGGGTGTACCACCCCTCCCGCGAGGCCTTCGACGTCGAGCTCGGCCCGGTGTTCGTCAACTTCCTGCTCGCCGACGAGATCAACAGGGCCCCGGCCAAGGTGCAGTCGGCGCTGCTGGAGGTCATGGCCGAGCGGCAGGTGACCCTGGCCGGGGAGACCCACCCGCTGCCGAGGCCGTTCATCGTGCTGGCCACCCAGAACCCGATCGAGTCAGAGGGCGTCTACCCCCTGCCCGAGGTCCAGCGCGACCGGTTCCTGTTCAAGGTCCGCGTCACCCATCCCAGCGCCCACGAGGAGCTGGAGATCCTGCACCGGATGAGCGTGACCCCGCCGACCCCCAGGCCGGTGCTCGACCCCGCGCGGCTGGCCGCGCTGCAGGCCATGGCCGACCAGGTCTCGGTCCACCAGCTCGTCGCCGACTACGTGGTCAGGCTCGTGATGGCCACCCGCTCCCCCGCCGAGTACGGCCTGGCCGAGCTACAGGAGAACATCGAGATCGGCGTGAGCCCCCGGGCCACCCTCGGCCTGGTCGCGGCGGGACGCGGCCTGGCGCTGCTGCGCGGCCGCGACTACCTGCTCCCCGACGACGTGCGCGACGTGGCGGTGGACGTGATGTCCCACCGGCTGATGCTCACCTTCGACGCGATCGCCGACGGGATCGACCCCGAGGACGTGGTCCGCCAGATCCTCGCCGCCGTGCCGCCGCCGCTGGTCGTCTGGAACCAGGGCCCCCGGTGACCGGCCTCGAAGGCACCGGCGATCCTGACCTGAGTACGGCCGAGCAGGCGTTGCGGCGACTGGAGCTCACGATCGTCCGGCGCCTGGACGGGCTGCTGCAGGGCGCGTACCAGGGGCTGCTTCCCGGTCCCGGGAGCGAGTTCGGCGACAGCCGGGTCTACGTGCCCGGCGAGGACGACATCCGGCGGATGGACTGGTCGGTGACCGCCCGCACGACCGTCCCGCACGTGCGCGACCTGATCGCCGACCGGGAGCTGGAGACCTGGGCCCTCGCGGACCTGTCGCCCAGCATGGACTTCGGCACCGCCGGCATGGAGAAGCGCGACCTGGTCGTGGCCGCCGTCGGCGCGATCGGCTTCCTGTCGGGCCGGATCGGCAACCGCTTCGGCACCTACGTCCTGCACGACGAGTACGTCCACCGGATGCCCGCCAGGAACGGCCGCCCGGCGCTGTACGGCCTGCTGCACTCGCTGATGGACGCCCCCAGGGGCCGCGCCGTCGCCGGTGCCCCCGACCTGGCCGAGGCGATCGAGATCCTCGCCTCGGCGCGCCGGCGGCGCGGCCTGCGGGTGATCGTCTCCGACTTCCTCGACCCCGAGCCCACCCTCGATCCCGGCCTGGAGCTGCCTTGGGAGCGGCCGATCCGCAGGCTGGCCGCCCACCACCAGGTGCTGGCCGTCGAGGTGATCGACCCCCGCGAGCTGGAGCTGCCGCCGGTGGGGCTGGTCAGCATGACCGACCCGGAGACGGGGCGGAGCCGCGAGATCCAGCTCACGCCCAGGGTCCGCCTGGCGTACGCGGAGGCCGCCGCCGCGCAGCGGATGACCAACCAGGTGGCGTTGCGCCGCTGCGGGGTGGCCCACCTGGTGTTGCGCACCGATCGCGACTGGGTGTTCGACATCGCCCAGTTCGTACTGCGGCAGCGCCGCATGGCACACCTGACCCATCGGCCCCCGAGGTCGGGAGCGACACGGTGACCTTCCTCTCTCCGGTCTGGCTGTGGCTGTTCGCCGCGCTGGCGCTGCTCGTGGCGGGCTACGTGGCCGCCCAGTTCGCCCGGCGCCGCTACGCGCTGCGCTTCACCAACCTGCCCCTGCTGACGCTGGTGGCCCCCGCCGGGCCCGGCTGGCGGCGGCACGTGGCCCCGGCGCTGTTCCTCGTCATGATGAGCCTGCTGATCGTGGGCGCGGCCCGTCCCGCCGACTCGGTGCGCATCCCCCGCGACCGGGCGACGATCATCATCGCGCTGGACGTCTCGCTCTCGATGGAGGCCGACGACGTCCAGCCCAACCGGATCACCGCGGCGAAGGAGGCCGCCCAGAAGTTCGTCACGGACCTGCCGGAACGGTTCAACGTCGGGCTGGTCGCCTTCGCCCGTTCCGCCTCGGTCGTGGTCTCGCCCACCACCGACCACCAGGCGGTCGGCACCTCCCTCGGCACCCTCGGCACCCGGGCGGGCACCGCGATCGGCGAGGCGGTGTTCAGCTCCCTGGAGTCGCTGCGCTCCTTCGACCAGCAGGCGGTGACCGACCCGCCCCCGGCCGCGATCGTGCTGCTGTCCGACGGCGACAACACCTCGGGACGTTCGGTGGCCGAGGCGATCGACGCGGCCAAGAACGTGCGGGTCCCGGTCTCCACGATCGCCTACGGCACCCAGGAGGGAACGGTCTCGATCGACGGCCGCGACGTGAACGTACCGGTGAACAAGGCCACCCTGCAGACCCTGTCGGAGGGTACGGGCGGCCGGGCCTACGAGGCGGAGTCGGGCAGTGAGCTGAAGCAGGTGTACGAGCAGATCGGCACCTCCCTGGGCTACCGGACGGTCAACCAGGAGATCACCCAGTGGTTCGTGGTGGCGGCGATCCTGACCGGGCTGGTGACCGCCGGGGCGGCCCTGCTGCTGGGCTCGCGGATCCCCTGACCTTCCCTCGCGGCCTTCCGGGCCTTTCCGCAGGCTCACCTCACGGGGGCTCATGGAGGCTCATGGGGTCTCAGCGGCTCCGCAGGCCAGGTCCCGGCCAGGGTCACACCGGAGTCGCCGCCGGGGGTGCCGGGGGTGCCGGGGGTAGGGCCGAGGGCGCGGCCGGGGTCACGACCGGTGGCAGGGTCACGGCCGGGGGGGCAGGCTCACGGCTGGGGGGGCAGGGGCGCGGCCGGGATCACGGCCGCCCTGAGCCGGTCCCGGCCGTTGGTAACGTTCTACGACGTGGCACATTACTTCGAGGAGCGCCCGGAGACCGCGGGCCGTCCCGGCTCGGTCACGCTCGTGCTCCCCGACCTCCATCTGAAACTGGAGACCGACAGCGGGGTGTTCTCCGCCGAGCGCGTCGACCAGGGCACCCGGATCCTGCTGGAGAGCGTCCCCCCTCCGCCTCGGGGCGGCGACCTGCTCGACCTGGGCTGCGGCTACGGGCCGATCGCGCTCACGATGGCCTCGCGCGCCCCGGAGGCGACGGTCTGGGCGGTGGACGTCAACCGCAGGTCGGTCGAGCTGTGCGCGAGAAACGCCAGGGCCGCCTCCCTTGACAAAGTAAGGTCGATGCATGTCGACGAGGTCCCGCCGGAGGTGCGGTTCTCGGCCATCTGGTCCAATCCGGCGATCCGCATCGGCAAGGCCGCGATGCACGAGATGCTGACCCGCTGGCTGTCGCGCCTCACCCCGGACGGCGTCGCCCACCTGGTGGTCCAGAAGCACCTTGGCTCCGACTCCCTGCAACGCTGGCTGAACGAGCGCGGCTGGCCCGCCGAGCGCGTGGCCTCCCGCTCCTCGTACCGGATCCTCCGGGTGGCGGCGCGCCCGGAGGCGGAGCCGCGGTGAGCGCCCGCTCCCCCGCGAGCCGCGCACCGGCACGGCTGGGGCGGGCACGAGCGGGCCGACAGGGCGGGCGTGGACGAACAGCGCGACCGGGGGCGCGGTGGGTGGACGAACGGGCGGGCACGACCGGGGGTGCGGTGGCGGGCGAGGCGCGGCCCACCGGGAACCGGGCGAGACACGCGACGCGCACGACGCACGAACGAGGAACGACGATGCACGCGGCACGAACGAGGAACGACGAGGAACGGTGAACGACCGATGACGGCGAACCCGCGCAGGCAGCTGCGCCCGACCGATGTCAAGCGCCTCAACCGCACCTGGCGCAGGAACACCGAGGGGCGGCTGGCCCTGATCCTGGAGTCGGTGACCGGCCCGTTCAACATCGGTTCCATCTTCCGCACGGCCGCCGCCTTCGGCGTGGAGCGGATCTGGCTGGCGGGCAACGCCACCCCGCCGACCAACCCCAAGGCGCAGAAGACCGCGCTGGGCACCGACAGGCTGGTGGCCTGGGAGGAGCCGGTCCCCGTCCTGGAGGCCGTACGGGCCGCCAAGGAGGACGGGTTCGCGGTGGTCGCGGTGGAGCTGACCGGGGACGCCGTGCCGCTGTCCGAGGCCAAGCTGGGCGGGGACGTGTGCCTGGTGGTGGGCAGCGAGGACCACGGGTGCTCCCCCGCGCTGCTGGAGGCCGCCGACGGCGTCTGCTACATCCCGCAGGTCGGCCGGGTCGGCTCGTTCAACGTCGCGGTGGCGGCGGCGATCGCGGTGGCCGAGGCCCGCCGCCAGGAGTGGTCGGGCAAGGTGCCGCCCGAGGAGTGACGGCCGGTGAGGGTCGGTCGGTGAGGGTCGGTCGGTGAGGGTCGGTTGGTGAGGGTCGGCCGGTGAGGGCCGGTCGGTGAAGGCCGATCGGTCAGGGCCGATCGGTCAGGGCTGGTCGGTCAGGGCTGGTCGGTCAGGGCTGGTCGATGACGACCCGCCGGGAGGGCCGGTCGGTGACGACCGGCCGAGGAATGAGCGGGCGGTGAGGACCCGGGGAGTCACAGCCGGGGCCAGACGGCCGCTGCCGGTCACGGCGGCCTGTTCTCGTCCGTCCCCGGCCCGACGGCCGCGCGCCCGGCACTGTCAGCCCCCTCGCGCCCGTCGCGTCCGTCGCGTCCGTCATGGCCGTTGTGCTCGCCACCGCCCGCGCGTCCACGGTGGTCGCCGTGGCCGTTGTGGTCGCCGGGCTCCCGGTCTCCGTCGAGCGGGACCTTGTCCCCGCCGTACGCCCTGCTCATCATGGCGCGGAGCCTGCGGATCGGGTGGTGCTTCCCGTCGTGCTCTGGGACGCCGTCCCCGTCGCCGTCCCCGGCCGTCCCCGCGATGATCGGGACCGGCTCCTTGCCCCGCACCTGGGCCTCGATGGACTCCATGGGCGGGACGTGGACCTCGATGTACTCCCCGGTGGGCCGGCGCTTGATCACGCCGGTCTCCACGCCGTGACCGAGCGCGTCGGCGTCGCGGCGCTGCAGGCCCAGGCAGATCCGGTAGGCGACGAAGTACGCCAGGGCCGGGCCGAGGAAGACCATGCCCCGGCCGATGTGGATGATCTGGTTGATCGAGAGACGGAAGAACGCGGCGATCACGTCGGTGGCGGCCATCAGCCACAGGATGCCGTAGAACGCGACCGCCGACACGCCGATCGCGGTGCGGTGCGGGTTGTTGCGGGGACGGTCCGAGAGGTTGTGCTCGCGCCGGTCCCCGGTGATCCACTGTTCGGCGAACGGGTACAGGACCAGGCCCAGCAGGATGAGCCCCAGCGGGGCCAGAGCGGGGACGATCACGCTCATCGGCAGCGTGAAGCCCAGGAAGTTGATCTCCCAGGAGGGCATCAGGCGCAGCGAGCCGTCCAGGAACGCCAGGTAGAAGTCGGGTTGGGAGGCCGCCGAGATGTCGGAGGGCTTGTACGGGCCGTACAGCCAGACGGGGTTGATCTGGGCGAAGGTGCCCAGCAGCGCGACGATCCCGAAGGTGAACATGAAGTAGGCGCCCGACTTGGCCATGAAGGACGGGTAGGTGGGCGCGCCCACCACGTTGTCGTTGGTGCGGCCCTTGCCCGGCATCTGCGTGTGCTTCAGCACCCACGTCAGGATCAGGTGGGCAGTGATGAGCGCGAGCAGGATGCCCGGGAGGAGCAGGATGTGTATCGAGTAGAAACGCCCGATGACCTCGTCGCCGGGATACTCGCCGCCGATGAGGAAGAAGGTGAGCCAGGTGCCGACCACCGGCAGCGACTGCGCCACCCCGGCGGTGATCCGCAGACCGGCGCCGGAGAGCAGGTCGTCGAGCAGGGAGTAGCCGGTCAGCCCCTCGAACAGGGCGAGGGCCAGCAGGGCGACGCCGATCAGCCAGTTCAGCTCGCGGGGCTTGCGGTAGGCGCCGTTGAAGAACACCCGGAGCATGTGGACCATCATGCCGCCGATGAACATCAGGGCGGCCCAGTGGTGCATCTGCCGCATCAGCAGGCCGCCGCGCACGTCGAAGCTGAGGTCCAGCGAGGAGGCGTACGCCTCGGACATCATGACGCCCTTGAGCGGCGCGTAGGAGCCGTTGTAGGCGATCTCCTCCATGCCGGGCTTGAAGAAGAACGTCAGGAACGTGCCGGTCAGCAGCAGGATGACGAACGAGTAGAGGGGGATCTCGCCCAGCAGGAACGTCCAGTGGTCGGGAAAGATCTTCCGCATGTTCCGCTTGAGGAACCCCGCCGCGCCGAGGCGGTCGTCGGTGAACCCGCTCACGCTCGCCAGGCGTCCGGACGTGCTTCCCTTGCTCATGCGCGGCCCCCGTTCTCACGGACCTCCGCCTCGGCGTCGCCGCGCCCCCGGAGACCGGAAATCAGGCGGAACGGCGAGGTCCGCCGTGGATAACCAGGTATTTCTCATCATCCACGGCGATGGGCAGGTTCATTCACGGCGACGGGCAGGTCAGGGCAAAGCCCTGCCCAGGGTCCGGCCGCACCGGGACCGTCGCCGTACCGGGACCGTCGCCCTACCGGAGCCGTCACCGCGCCGGGACCGTCGCCGTACGGAAGCCGTCACCGCGCCGAGGCCGTCGCCGTACAGAGGTCATCACCACGCCAGGGCCGTCGCCATGCCACGGCCGTCGCCGTACGAAGGCCATCACCGTGCCGGGACCGTCACCGCGTCAGGGCCGTCGCCGTGCCAGGGCCGTCAGCGTGTCCCGTTCCGCGCCTTGTGATCCAAACGTTCACCTGCCCGCGATGACGCGTCCGGCCCGCAGGGGGCATACTCCTGCACGTGCGACGCCGTTACCCCTTCCTCGACCATCCCGGCCCGCTGCCCTTCGCCCACCGGGGTGGAGCCGCCGAGGGCAGGGAGAACACCTTCGCCGCCTTCGAGCGGGCCGTCGCGCTCGGTTACACCTACCTGGAGACCGACGCGCACGCCACCGCCGACGGGGTGCTGCTCGCCTTCCACGACCACACCCTGGACCGGGTGACCGACCGCAGGGGCCGGATCGCCGAACTGCCGTACCGTACGGTGCGCGAGGCGCGGATCGGCGGCGTGGACGAGATCCCGCTGATGGAGGACCTGCTGGGCTCGTGGCCCGAGGCGCGCTTCAACATCGACGTCAAGGAGTCTGCGGCCATCGCGCCGCTCGCCAGGGCGATCGGCCGGACCGCCGCCCACGACCGGATCTGCCTCACCTCCTTCTCCGAGGAACGGCTCGCCAGGGCCCGCGCCGCGATCGGCCGCGAGGTGTGCTCCTCGCTGGGCCCGCGCGGCGTGGCGACCCTGCGCGCCGCCGCCACCACCTCCGGGTACGGCCGCCTGCTCGCCCGCCTGGCCCGCGCCGGGGTGCCGTGCGCGCAGGTGCCGGTGGGCTTCCGCGGCCTGCGGATCACCACGCCCGCCCTGATCCGCACGGCGCACGCGCTCGGCATGCAGATCCACGTGTGGACCGTCAACCACACCGGGGTGATGGAACGCCTGCTCGACCTCGGCGTGGACGGCCTGATGACCGACAACATCTCGGGGCTGCGCGAGGTGCTGGAGGCCCGTGGCCAGTGGTACCCGGGCCGTCTCGCCGCGTAGAGACCACCCGGGCGCGCCTCTCCTCTTCCCCTCTCTTCCCCGACCCCCGCCCCCATCCCCCGCCTCCCGACAGACCGAGGACCGCTCATGACCTCCGAACAGGCCGTCGAGGACTCCCCCCAGTCCCGGCTCCGCGAGCAACGCGGCTGGTACTTCTACGACTGGGCGAACTCCGCCTTCCCGACCACCATCCTGACGGTCTTCCTCGGCCCGTACCTGACGACGATCGCGGAGACCGCCGCCCAGGGGCGCCCGTACGTGGACGTGATCGGGTTCGACGTGCGGCCCAGCGCCTACTACTCCTTCGTGGTGGGCTTCGCGGCCATCCTGCAGATCATCCTGATGCCCATGGTGGGCGCGCTGGCCGACCACACCGGCCGCAAGAAGGAGCTGCTCGGCCTCTTCGCCTACATCGGGGCGGGCGCGACCGTCTGCTTCTGGTTCGTCGCCGACGGGCGCTATCTGCTGGGCGGCGCGCTCTTCCTGGTGTCCAGCGTCGCCTTCGCCGCCGCGTTCGTGATCTACAACTCGTTCCTGCCGGAGATCTCCACGGCGGACGAGCGTGACAAGGTCTCCGCCAGGGGGTGGGGTTTCGGCTATCTCGGCGGCGGCCTGCTGCTCGCCGTCCACCTGGCGCTCTTCCTCGGCCACGACGGCCTGGGCATCACCGAGGGCGACGCCGTGCGCATCGCCCTGTCGTCCGCGGGCCTGTGGTGGGGCGGGTTCACGATCATCCCGCTGCTGCGGCTGCGCAACCGGCGGGCGCTCCCCTCGGGCGCGGAGAGCGCGAGCCAGGCCGTGACGGGCAGCTTCCGCCAGCTGGGCCGCACGATCAGGGAGCTGCGGCGCTATCCGCTGACCCTGGGCTTCCTGGTCGCCTATCTCATCTACAACGACGGCGTGCAGACCGTCATCTCCTTCTCGGCCACCTACGCCGACAAGGAGCTCGGGCTGGACCAGACCGTACGGATCGCGGCGATCCTGATGGTGCAGTTCGTGGCCTTCTTCGGGGCGCTGCTGCTCGGCCGGCTCGCCTCCTCGTACGGGGCCAAGCGGGTCGTGATGGTCGCGCTGATCGCCTGGATCGCGGTGGTGGCCGTGGCGTACTTCCTGCCCAAGGGCGCGGCCCTGCCCTTCTTCGCGCTGGGGTTCGCCATCGCGATCGTGATGGGCGGGACGCAGGCCCTGTCGCGGTCGCTGTTCTCCCACGTGATCCCGAAGGGCAAGGAGGCGGAGTACTACAGCCTGTACGAGATCAGCGACAAGGGATCGACGTTCCTCGGCTCGTTCACCCTCGGCCTGGCGCTCCAGATGACCGACAGCTATCGCCTGGGAATCATCTCTTTGGTGATCTTCTTCGTGCTCGGTTTCGTGCTGCTCGCCCTCATCGACCTGCCCAAGGCCATCAGAGCGGCCGGGAACCGGGTGCCGGAACGCCTCTGAGAACGCCCCGAAAAAGGGGCCCTTCGCAGACCGGGTCAAGAACGTGCGATTGGATCACCCTGTCTGTGGGAATCCACACACGGTATCAAGCGTTGTACGCCGTGGGAGACAAACCCCTCACGACGGGGCCCTCAGGAGGCATTCAGACATGGGCGAGCGTGCGCTACGCGGCACCAGACTCGGGGCGACCAGCTACGAGAACGACCGCAACACCGATCTGGCCCCGCGCCAGGAGGTGTCCTACACCTGCCCGAAGGGTCATCGATTCGACGTTCCGCTTGCCGCTGAAGCCGAGATCCCGGCGACCTGGGAGTGCCGCATGTGCGGCGCGACCGCCCTCCGGGTGGACGGCGAGCTGCCGGAGGCAAAGAAGGCCAAGCCCCCACGGACGCACTGGGACATGCTGCTGGAGCGCCGCACGATCGAGGACCTGGAGGAGGTGCTCAACGAGCGCCTGGCGATTCTACGCGCCCAGCGCCGCAAGAGCGCCTGACCGATTCGGAGAGTTCGGACAGTCGGAGACCCTCGGCCCCCACCAGGGCCGGGGGTCTTCCGTTCCCCGCTCCCGAGGCACCACTTCCGAGACCTCCCCGCTCCCGGGGCACCGCTCCCGAGGCGCCGCTTCGGAGATCCTCTTCCCGGAGCCTCCCTCCCCCCGGGATCTCCACCTTCCGGGGCCCCGTTTTCCAGGGCCCCATTTCCAGGGCCCCCTGAGATTCCAGGACCTTCCCCTCCGGAACCTCCTCGTTCGGGCTCCTCCATGCCCCCGGAGGACCGCCTCGCCGCGGAAGATCGTCCGGTTCCTCCCCCGGTGGCGGGAACCGGGGAAGTGGCCCAATCGATTGGCGCGGAATTGGCTCTTAAGGTCGGTCCGCTCGCCCCCTAGGGTCGCTCCCATGACCACTTCCACCAGCGAGAACACCGGCGGCACCACCTCTCCGACGGCCCAGGGGAAAGCCTCGGCGCTGCGGGCGCTGCACACACCCGGCCGTCCGCTGGTCCTGCCCAACGTCTGGGACGCCGCGTCGGCCCGCGCCGTCGAGGCGGCGGGCTTCCCGGTGGTCGCCACCGGCAGCGCCGCGGTCGCCCCGGTGCTCGGGTACGACGACGGCGAGGAGACGCCGGTCGAGGAGATGCTGGCCGCGATCGCCAGGATCAGCCGTTCGGTCGCCCTGCCCGTCACCGCCGACATGGAGCGCGGCTACGGGCTGGAGCCCGCGGAGCTGGTCGAGCGGCTCGTCGCGGCGGGGGCGTCCGGCTGCAACCTGGAGGACTCCGACCCCCGTACCGGGGCGATGGCCGACGTCGAGGAGCAGGCCGCCCTCCTCGGCGCCGTCAGGGCCGCCGCGACCGGCGCGGGCGTGGACCTGGTGATCAACGCCCGGGTCGACACCTACCTCCACGGCACGGGGAGCGCCGAGGAGCGGCTGGCCGAGGCGGTGCGGCGGGGCCGCCGCTACCTGGAGGCGGGCGCCGACTGCGTCTATCCGATCCTCGCGGACGAGGCGGGGGCCATCCGCGCGCTGGTCGAGAGGATAGAGGGGCCGATCAACATCCTGTTCCGCCCCGGCACGCCGTCGCTCGGCGAGCTGGCGGACCTCGGGGTGGCCCGCGTGAGCTTCGGCCACGGCCTGCACGAGGCCGTGCGGGCGTACGCGGGCCGGATGCTCTCGGCGATCCGGGACGGCGAGAGCCCCTACTCCCCCGACCTGTTCGCCCGCTGACCCCGGGGGCTCTTGAGGCTCAGGATCAGCGGCCCCGGCTCAGAGGCGCAGCTTCTTCTGGGCGCCGCCGCGCCACTCCACCAGCAGGACGGTCGCGTCGTCCTGCAGCCTCCCGTCGTGATACTCCAGCACGCTGCGGACCAGGCGGCGCAGGGTTTCCGGTACGGGAAGGCCGTCGGCGTTGCGGCGGATGATGAAGTCGACGAAACGCTCCAGGCCGAACTCCTGGCCCAGCCGGTTGCGGGCCTCGGTCATGCCGTCGGTGTAGAGGAGCACGCGGTCGCCGGGCTCCAGCTGCTCCCTGCACAGGGTCACGGTGAGCCCCAGGCCGAGCCCCATCGGGTGGGCGGGCGGGCACTGCAGGGTGGCGACCCAGCGCCCCCTCCTGATCACCACCGGGGGGTGGTGCCCGCGGTTGACCCAGGTGAACACGCCGGTGCGCGTGTCCAGGTTGGCGAGGATCGCCGTGGCGAAGCGGTTGCCCAGGCCGAACTCCTCGATCAGCACCTCCTCGATCCCCTCGCTGACCTCGACGAGGTCGGCGCCCTGGCGGCGGCGGTTGCGGCAGGCGGCCACCGCGAGGTTCGAGGTCAGCCCCGCGGACGCGTCGTGGCCCATCGCGTCGAAGACCGCCAGGTGGACGGAGTCTCCGGCCAGCGCGTAGTCGAAGGCGTCGCCGCCGAGCGCGTAGGCCGGTTCGAGCGCGGCGCCGATCACCACCTCCTCGTTGGCGAAGGTGAGCGACGGCAGCAGGTTCCACTGCATCTCGGCGGCGACGTTCATCGGCCGGGTCCGTACCAGCCGGGCGTAGGAGTCGCTCTGTGAGCGCTTGCTCACCAGCAGCAGCGAGGTCATGGACGCGAGATGCCGCATGTCCTCCTGGGCCCGGTCCTCGTCCGCCCCCGGCCGGACGCCGACGCGCAGCACCCCGAGGCGTTCGGTGCCGTCGAGCAGCGGCACCCACCAGTGGCCCGGTTCGTCCTCCGAGGGGAGCCTGGACAGGACGCGCACCTCCTGGAAGGCCCGGCCCGCCAGCGTCCCGTCGATCCGCAGCTCGCCCTTCTCCGTCTCCTCACCGGTGTCATCGGCGGTCAGCGGGCGCAGTACGTCCTGCTGCAGGTCGGCGAGGTAGATCAGCACGTCGCTCAGCCCGGCATGGGCGCCGTACCGCACGACGAGGCCCGGCAGGTCCTCCACCGCGCTCATGTGGCTGGCCTCGGCCAGGCCCGCGAGCATTCTCGCGCGCCCCTCGTAAGGCCCCGTCTCACCGTTCCCGCGGTTTCCGTCCGTTCGCGGTACAGATGGCACAGATCCGTCCACGACCACTCCTCGATACTCATGGCACCATCGGGCGGCCGGCACGGACAGCGTATCCGGCGTCCACCCAGAACCTTTACCCCTGCCCGGGGGATTGATCCGGCTCCCCCGCACCCCGTCGCGGGGCCCGGCGGGTCACCATTCGTCGGCGGGCAGGTCGACGCCGTTGACGCGGTCGTAGATCACCACCCCGTCGGACAGCCTGACCACGCGCACCCTCCTGGCGAGCCCCGCCGTCTCAAGGTCATGAGCCGAGTGCACGGCGTGCCGGGGGAAGTGATAGTGGTCGCGAGTGCTCCCGTGCGGGTCGTCACGCTCGCAGACGACCTCGTAGCGGTCCTCCGGCCATATCGGAGGCGGTGGCGTCTTTCTTCCTTGGCCGGTGAGCCTGATCATCGGGCCCCCTCCTCTCCTGGAATGTTCACTTCACGTGAGCGGAACAGTCACCGCGTGATCGTTTTAGGCATTCTTAATCACCCCATTATGGCCATTCGGAACCGGGGAACTGTAAGGTGAGCACCCCTCGCAGTGATTGGTCGGTCAGCCAATCGCGGCTCGGGCCACCCCACGACCGACCCCGCGTGCCGCCAGGCCTGACCACGACCTGGCACGTTCCAACTCTCCCCCGTCCGCCAGGAGTACGCCATGCCTGCCATCGACCATTTCGCCTACGGGTTCGTCACACCGGCGGCCTCGTACATCATGTCGAGTATCGGCTGTCTGCTGGGGCTGCTGCTCGCCGCGCGGGCACGCGGGACGGAGGAGGGGGGCTCGCCCCTGCTCTGGCTCGTCGGCGCGGCCCTGTCCATCGGCGGGACCGGCATCTGGGTGATGCACTTCATCGCGATGATGGGCTTCGACGTGCGGGGCACGTCGATCCGCTACGACGTGCCGCTGACCGTCGCGTCCGCGGTGCTCGCGGTCGTCGTGGTCGGCGCCGGGCTTTTCCTGGTCTCGCGCAGGGAGAACAGCACCGGCGCGCTCCTCGGGGGCGGGCTGCTGACCGGCCTGGGCGTGGCGGGGATGCACTATTTGGGCATGGCGGCCATGAACATGTCCGCGCACGTGAGCTACGACCCTCTCCTGGTCGGGGTGTCGGTGCTCATCGCCGTGGTCGCGGCGACGGTGGCGCTCTGGTTCAGCGTGCGCGTACGCGGGGCGCTCGCCACCACCGGCGCCGCCCTGCTGATGGGACTCGCGGTCAATGGGATGCACTACACCGGCATGTTCGCCATGGACGTCGGCGTCCACGACACCGTCTCGCCGACGAGCGGGGCCCAGGGCATGGACTTCATGCTGCCCCTGCTCGTCGGGATCAGCCTGCTCACCCTCGGGCTGCTCCTGGCCATCTTCCTGTCCCCCTCGGAGCAGGAGATGCGCGAGGACGCGGAGCTCCGGTCGCAGCTGCGGCGCTCCCGCGCGGGTGACGACCGGCCGGGCGACGGCCACCAGCCCGCCGGGCCGATGGAACCCCACGCACAGCCGAGCCGGCAGCGCGAGCCCTCCCTGTTCGACGATCACGGCCCCGGGCACTGAAGCAACGCCGAAGGGGCCCTGGGGGGACGCTGGAGGGACGCCGAGGAGGCCCCGAACGGCCTTGACCGGGCCTTGACCGGGCGTCGACAGGCCGCCGAGCGAGCACCTTCCGGCTCGGAGATGTCCCGGGAGGTCCCGGAAGGTCCCGGGAGGTCCGAGGGGCCCCGGCCCCCTTGGCCCGGGGAGGTCCTGGCGCTTCGAACCGGGGAACCCCGGCGCTCCGGCCCGGGGAGACTGGGCGCTCCGGCCCGGGGAGACCCGGGTGCTCCGGCTCAGGGAGGCGCCGGCGTACCGGCCCGGGAAAACCCGTGGCGCCGGAAGGCTCCCCGGCGGCACACTGCCCGCGTGAGTGAAGCATCGGGCCGCACGTGAGCGCCCCCGTGAGCGAGGCATCGGGCCGCACGGTGAGCGCCCTCGTGAGCGAAGCGCCGGGCCGCACGGTGAGCGCCCTCGTGACGGCCGGCGACGAGTGGCTGGGGACGGTCGGACCGTTCCCGGTGGCCGATCCCTGGTGGGCCGAGGTCGGATCGGTCGCGGCTCACCTGGAGGGAGTGCTCGGCACGCCCGTGGTGGTGCTGCGCCTGGTCGACGCCGAGGAGCGGGGCCGCGGCCCCCGCGAGGGCCACACGACCTACCACGTCGAGGCCCTCGACCGGCCGACGATGGGCCTGGCCTCCCTGCGGCCCGGTGATCCGGGCGCGGCCGGGAAGCCTGATCCGGGCGCGGCCGGGAAGCCGTCCGCGCCCGGAGACCTGACGGGCCCCGTGGCGCACCGGGCGGAGTGGGCGAAGGCCTCGGGGGTGCGCGCGGCGCTCGGCTGGGCCCGGACCGCGCTGCGCGAGGCGGGCAGGCCCGCCGAGGGGCCCGCGCGACAGGTGAAGACGTGGAACCTGGCGGGGCTGTTCCGCATCCCCACCAGCCCGGGACCGGTCTGGTTGAAGATCACTCCCGGTTTCGCCGCCGACGAGGCCCGCGCGATCGGGATGCTCGCGGCGGAGGATCCCGGCCTGGTGCCCGCGGTGGTGGCGGCCGACACCCCGAACCGGCGGGTGCTCCTGGAGCACGTGCCCGGCGGCGACTGTCACGGCGCGCCGCGGGAGGTCGTCGCCGGGGCGGTGAGCCGGCTGGCGAAGGCACAGGCGGCTCTCGCCGCGCGCGGGGGCGGGCGGCCCGAGGGGCTGCCCGACCGCACCCCCGCGACCATGACCACCCTGGTGGGCGGGCTGCTCGACGGCGAGGCGGGCCGCGACCTGGACGCCGGAGAGCTGCGCCTGGCCCACCGGCTGGCCGGCCGCCTGCCGTCGCTGATCGCCGCGCTGGAGTCCTGCGGCCTGCCGTGCACGCTGGTGCACGGCGACTTCCATCCAGGCAACTGGGTGTCGGGGCCGCGCGGCACCGTCGTGCTGGACCTGGCCGACAGCCACTACGGCCACCCCGCCCTCGACGGGCTGCGGCCCCGCGACTTCCTGCCCGCAGGCCACTGGGAGGCCGCCGCGGATGCCTGGTGCGCGACGTGGGCGGCGAGCGTCCCCGGCTGCGACCCGGCCCGCGCGCTGGTCCTGGCGGAACCGCTGCAGCATCTCGCGTACGCCCTCCGCTACCAGGAGTTCCTCGACAACATCGAGACGAGCGAGCGGCTCTACCACGAGGGTGACCCGGCGCAGGCCGTCCGCGCGGCCGTGACGGCCGCCGAGGTGATCGGCGTCATCTGAGGGGACCCGCCCCGAAGGAAACTCACCCCGAGGGGACAGCTGGGGCGTCTCCCCCGCGCGGACAGGCCTGTTCTCGTCCGCGAGGCCAGGGACGTCACCGAGGCGGGGCGGGACCCCCGGTGGGCGGCGGGGCGGCCCGTCACTCACTCACACACAGCGCGAGGAACACCCGGTCGTCAGACCTGCGACCGGCCCGCCCGTCACTCGCGCACAACGCGGGGAACACCCCGTCGTCAGACCTGCGACCGGCCCGCCCGTCACTCGCGCACAACGCGGGGAACACCCCGTCGTCGGACCCGTGACCGGCCCGTCCGTCACTCACCCGCGCACAGCGCGGGGGCCTTCTTGTGCGGGTAGACGTGGTCCAGCTCGTGGCCGGGCGGCAGGACGCAGCGGCGCTCGCCGGGCTCGGTGTGCGGGCACCGGAGCGCGTCGACGCGGCGCGGCAGCGTCGCCGTCTCCTCGCTCTCGTCGGCGGCGGCGGCTTCGTCAGTCATGACACGTGTCCTTCTGTGACGTCCGGGCCGTGACGGCCGGACGGTGGGGGGCCGGGACGGCGGCCCGCGCGGGGCGCGTCCGGGAGAGGCGAGGAGCGGACCTCGCGAGGGTGCCTTCCCCGTGACCGGCCGCACGTGCGGTGCGGCGACCCGTCCTCGCGAGTTCTGGATGTCCAGAACAAGTCATCGACGCGCTCCGTTTGATCGCTGTCAGGAATCGGCACCCGTGCGCCAAGGGCGCGACGACCAGTCTTCCAGAGTTCCCCCCGGCCGCGCGAGGGGGGAAAGCACGCGATCGGCGATCAACCGCCCGCCGTTTCGGCCATACTCCTCGGCCGTTTCGGTCTCATCGACGCCTCGGGAGGGAGGCGTCCGCGGTGCTCGTCCGGGCTGCCGCACCCCGTCCGCCATAGGCCAGGAAAACCATCAAGACCCCCCATAACATCGCGATAGGGATTCTTTGGGAGATCCCTCCACGAGCCTCTCCCGAATACCTTGACATCACCCCTCACAAGGAGTGTTCATGTTACGTCGAGGTACCCTCCTGGCCGGCGCCGCTACCGTGGCCCTGTACCTGGTCGCCACCGTGGCGCCCGCCGTCGCAGCATCCGCCCCCCCTGCCCCCCAGCCTCAGCCAGCCATGCTCGAGGCCCTCCAGCGCGACCTCGGCCTCACCGCCGAGCAGGCCGTCCAGCGCCTGGCCAACGAGCACCGCGCGGCCGCCTCCGAGGCCGCCCTGACCCAGGAGCTCGGCGCCAAGTACGGCGGCGCCTGGCTCAACGGAGACGCCTCTCAGCTCTCCGTGGCGACCACCGACGCCGCCGCCGCGGGCGCCATCAGGGCCAAGGGCGCGCAGCCCGTGATCGTCGGCAAGTCCCTCGCCGACCTCGACGCCGTCAAGGCCAAGCTCGACGGGGCGTCGGCGGAGGCGAAGGCCGGAGCGTCCCTCTGGTACGTCGACGTCGCGACCAACAGCGTCGTGGTCCTCGCCGGTACCCAGGCCGCGGGCGAGGCCCTCGCCGCCGCCGCGGGCGCCGACAAGAGCGTCGTGAAGGTGGTGCTCTCCACCGAGAAGCCCCAGGCCTTCATCAACATCATCGGCGGCAACGCCTACTACATCGGCGGCAGCCGCTGCAGCATCGGCTTCTCCGCGCGCCGTGGCTCCGCCCCCGGCTTCGTGACCGCCGGTCACTGCGGCAGGGCGGGCAACGCCACCACCAACCCGTCCGGCTCCTTCTACGGCTCGTCGTTCCCCGGCAACGACTACGCCTGGGTCTCCACCCCCGGCCACACCGTGACCCCCTACGTCCGCGGCTCCGGCGGCGCCAACGTCACCGTTCGCGGCTCCACCCAGGCCTCGGTCGGTTCCTCGATCTGCCGCTCCGGCTCCACCACCGGCTGGCGCTGCGGCACCATCCAGCAGCACAACGCCAGCGTGACCTACCCGCAGGGCACCGTGAGCGGCCTGACCCGCACCAGCGCGTGCGCCCAGCCCGGCGACTCCGGCGGCTCGTTCATCTCCGGCAGCCAGGCCCAGGGTGTCACCTCCGGCGGCTCGGGCAACTGCACCTCCGGCGGCACGACGTACCACCAGCCGGTCAACGAGATCCTCTCGGCGTACGGGCTGACGCTCGTCACCGGCTGATCTCACCTCCTCACCAGCTGCTCCCCGTGAGCAACCCCCCGATGGCCGAGGAGGCCCGCTAGAAATGTCGAGAATCATTCGCTTCGGCGTCGCCCTCATCCTGGGGCTGGCCTTCCTGGTGACGGTCACCCCCGCCCAGGCAGCGTCCGCCCACACGGCAGACGCCCGTACAGCGGCGGTTCGCGTGCTCAGGTACGACGCGAGCAGGGCCGCGGAGTTCCGGTCCGCCGTGGACCAGGCGGCTCAGATCTGGAACTCCAGCGTCTCGAACGTACGACTGGTGGCCGGCAGTCCCGCGGACTTCGTGGTGATCGCCGACAACGGCTGGCCCCGTGCGCAGCCCACCAGCCTGGGACGCGGAACCGTGTGGATGGGGCGGCAGGCGACCGCGGAGGGACACAACCCGCTGCGGATCGCCGCCCACGAGATCGGCCACATCCTGGGCCTGCCCGACCGGCGTACCGGTCGGTGCACGGACCTGATGTCCGGCGCGAGCGCGGGCACGAGCTGCACCAACCCGAACCCGAACGCGGCGGAGAGAGCCGAGGTCCAGCGTAACTTCGCCGGATTCGCCCCGGCGATCGACTTCGGTCGGATCTACGTCGACAGTCCGGAGCACGCGGCGTCCCCGTCCTAGACAGACGCCCGCGAGCACCTCGCCGGTCCGGCCGTTCCCTCGGCCGGGCCGGCGAACCCGTGTCCGGGGACCGGCGGGGACCCGGCCCCGGCGACCGGGAGCCCGGAACCGGGAGCCGGGAGTCCGGAACCGGGAGCCGGGAGTCCGGAACCGGGAGCCGGGGGCGGGGCGGGAGCCGGGAGATCGCCCGGAACGCCCCCTGTCGGGAGGCCCGTGTCAGAGGAGCTTCTCGAAGCAGAGGGAGCCGGGGAGCCGGTCGTAGGGGGCGAAGACGGGGATGGGGGTGTAGCCCTCCCGCTCGTACATCCTCACCGCGTCCGGCTGGCGGGGACCGGTCTGCAGGACGACCCTGGGCGCGCCCAGCGCGCGGGCCGCGTCCTCGGCGGCGGCCAGCAGGGCCCGCGCCACGCGGGTGCCCCGGTGGGACGGGGTCACGAACATCCGCTTGAGCTCCACGTCGTCACCGAGCCCGCGCAGCGCCACGTGGCCGACCGCGACGCCCTCCGCCGTGTAGGCGACCCCGGTGTAGGCGACGGTCTCCGGCTGGACGTTCATGCCGCTGGGCACGAGGCCGATGACGGCGAGCACGTCGGCGTAGCGGGCGTCCATCTCCTCCGTCATGGCCCGCCGGAGCGCCACGGCCGCCGTGTCGTCCCAGCCGACCGGCCGCACCTCGATCAGGCCGGTTCCCTGCGCGAACGCGGTCATCTGTGAAACCGCCCCTCTCCCCGTTCTCGCGGACCGTCCCCGGGCCCGCCGCGGCACGTGCCGCGCCGTCACGCCCTCGCGATCCCGAGTCGACCGAAATTCCGACTTAAAAGGTAGAAAAATAGGGTTTTTCTGTCAACGCCCACGGCAGGATCTCACGGGCGCGGCGGGGCCCGGGGGTCGGCCATCGGCCGCGGGGGAAGGATCCAGGGATGACCAGTTCCAGCATCAGCGTCTCGGTGGACACGCGGGTCCCGCCAGAACGGGTGTTCGCCGTACTGACCAACTGGCGGAGACACGGCGAGTGGATGATCCTGACCCGGGCGCGCGTCACCGCCGGGAACGGCCACAGCGTCGGGAGCCACCTGGAGGCCTTCACCGGAGTGGGACCGGCCGGGTTCCTCGACACCATGGAGATCACCGAGTGGGACCCGCCGAGGAGCGTGGGGGTCCGGCACACCGGGTGGCCGGTGCGCGGCACCGGGATCTTCCGCGTGCTGCCCCGCGAGGGCGGCGGCAGCACGATCGTCTGGGAGGAGGATCTCGACGTGCCGTTCGGCGCGGCCGGGCGGCTCGGCTGGCAGGTGATCAAGCCGCTGAACGCGGCCCTGTTCTGGTTCTCGCTGCACCGCCTGGCCTCGCTCAGCGGCCGGTGAGACAGGCGCGGCGCGCCAGGGGCCGGGGGCCTCGGAGGTCGCGCCCGTCGATCGGCGAACCGGTGGTGAACCGGGGGCCGGAACGCCACAGCCGCACCCGGTGATCGGTGAACCGAGGACCGGAAGGCCACTGGCCGCGCCCGGCGATCGGCGAACCGGCGGTGAACCGAGGACCGGAACGCCGGTGGCCGCGCCGCCCTGCCGCGCTCAGCGGTCGGTGAGACCCCGGCCGGAGTCCCCGGCGCCACCCGGCGCCCCCGCGCCACCCGGCGCCCCCGCGCCACCCGGCGCCCCCGCGCCACCCGGCTCGTCGCGGACGACCTCGCCGTGGACGACCGGCCCCGAGCCCGAGGGCCTCCCGGCGTCGCGCAGCACGTCGAAGGGCGAGCCGGGGCCGCCGAACGGCGAGCCGAGCCCGGCGCCCGCGGCGTTCCTGGCGACGAGGGTGCGGACCCGGCGGGCGAAGAACCAGGATCCGAGCCTGCGGACCAGCGGCCGGGTGA
The DNA here is from genome assembly GCF_040295985.1 of Streptosporangium sp. NPDC002524. Classification (NCBI taxonomy): domain Bacteria; kingdom Bacillati; phylum Actinomycetota; class Actinomycetes; order Streptosporangiales; family Streptosporangiaceae; genus Streptosporangium; species Streptosporangium sp. NPDC002524. Next base: position 196,564 of record NZ_JBEOWK010000003.1, read on the forward strand.
ACGGCAGCAGGCACAGGAAGCCGAGGACGTCCGTGAGGAACCCCGGCGTGAGCAGCAGCGTGCCGCCCACCAGGACCAGCGCGCCGTCGGCGAGCTCGCGGTCGGGCATCCGGCCGCTCTGCAGGGCGCCCTGGAGGTTGCGCCAGGCCCGGCGGCCCTCGCGGCGCACGATCCAGGCGCCGAGCAGGCTGTCGGCGAGCAGGAGGGCCACCGTCGGCCACCCGCCGATGACCTGGCCGACCTGGATGAGGACCCATATCTCGAGGACCGGCACCACGAGGAAGGTCAGGAACAGCAGAATGCGCATTTTCGCCTCAACTCGTGCGACAGCCGTACGACATGAACAACGTCCCGAAGCGACGGCGCGTTCCGTGTTCGCTCAGCGTGGACGGCGTCCTCAGCGGACTCTCAGGATCGCATCCCCGAGGGGGTCCGGCGGCCTCGCGGGAGCATCCCGGACGGCCCGCGCGCGGGACCGCGGAACGAACTGCGTCTTCGGGTACGCGGGCGCGACCGGACGGCCCGCGCGCACGGGACCGCAGAATCGTGCGGGCCTGCGGTGTCTCAACCGGCCTGCGGGCCGGCGGGTGGTTCGTCGACCGGGAACAGGATCGGGCTGAGCAGGTACTGGGCCCGGTCCGGCGCGGGCGGGTTCGCCAGCCGGGGCGCGATCGCCTGGCGCATCTGGCCGATCATCTCCAGGAGCTCGTCCCGGCTGAGCCAGACGGCGTGCTGGCGGTAGCCCACGAGGTCCGCCGCCGGGTCGGCGTGGTCCCGGTCCAGGTAGGCGTTGAACTCGGCGAGCAGCGCGGTCATCGCCACGGCGAATCCGCGCCGGTGGTCGTCCGGGGTCAGCGACTCGGCCGTGGCGGCGTCGATCGTCGCCCGATCCTGCCGCAGCCGGTAGTGACGCTCCACGGCACCGCGCACCCGACGCTCGTCGGTGACCTGGAGGACGCCCCCGGCGGCGAGCAGGTCGATGTGCCGGTAGACGGTGGCCTTCGAGACCTCGGGGATCCGGGCGCACAGCTGGGAGGTGGTCAGTGTCCGGCCGCGCATCGCGTGCACGATGCGCAGCCGTATCGGGTGTCCCAGAAGCTCCAACGGGTCCATCCCCCTACGATCGCACACCGTGCTACCTTTCTCAAAAGCTGAGAAAGGTAGGGGGCGGCGATGGGCGTCGATCCACTGAAGATCGCCACAGAGGTTGTCGAGATGGCGCGGAACGGACGCTTCGCGGACGTCGAGAAGCTGTTCGCCCCGCCGCTGCGGGCGGTGGCGTCCGCCGAGACGCTGCGGATCGGCTGGGAGAGCCAGCACTCCAGGATCGGGGCGATCTCCGAGGTCGGGACGCCGGTCGGCGAACCGGCCCCCGAGGAGTGGGTGGCCGCGTCGGGGAAAGCTGGGCTGGTCAAGGTGAGCGTCCCGGTGACGTACGAACGCGGCGGGCTGACGGTGGTCATGTCGGTCGACGAGACCGGCCTGCTGCAGGGCCTGACGCTCGCGCCCGCGATCACCGGGCAGTGGACGCCGCCGCCGTACGCCCGCCGTGAGAGGTTCGACGAGCACGAGGTCACCGTGGGCTCCGGCGCGCTGGCCGTGCCCGGGACGTTGAGCCTGCCGCGCGGGCGCGGCCCGTGGCCCGGCGTGGTGCTGCTCGGCGGCGGCGGGCCGTTCGACCGGGACGGCACCACAGGCCCCAACAAGCCGCTCAAGGACCTGGCCTGGGGGCTGGCGGGCCGTGGCGTGGCGGTGCTGCGTTTCGACAAGGTGACCCGCGCCCACGCCGGCCGGGTGGCCGCGACGCCCGGCTTCACGATGGGCGAGGAGTACGTCCCGCACGCCGTCGCCGCCGTCCATCTCCTCCAGCGCCACCCGGACGTCGACGCCGGGAGGGTGCACGTCGCGGGCCACAGCATGGGCGGCAAGGCCGCCCCGCGGGTCGCCGTCGCCGAGCCGTCCGTGGCCGGCCTGGTGCTCCTGGCCGGTGACGCCCAGCCCATGCACCACGCCGCCGTGCGGGTCGTCCGCCATCTGGCCGCGGCCGACCCCGGCCCAGCCGCCCAGGCCGCCGTCGAGGCGATCACGCGACAGGCCGCGCTCGTCGACAGCCCCCATCTGTCGGCCGCCACTCCCGCCGCGAACCTGCCGTTCGGCTATTCGGGGGCGTACTGGCTGGACCTGCGCGGCTACGACCCCGTGGCGACCGCGGCCGCGCTGGACAAGCCGATGCTCATCCTCCAGGGCGGCCGCGACTACCAGGTGACCGTCGAGGACGACCTGTCGCGGTGGCGGGCGGGCCTGGCCCGTCGGCCGGAGGTCACGATCCGCGTGTACGACGCCGACGACCACATGTTCTTCTCCGGCACGGGCCCGTCCACGCCCGCGGGCTACGAGTCGCCCCAGCACGTCGACCCGGCCGTCGTCGCGGACATCGCCGGGTGGCTGACACCACCGCGAGGGAGGATCGCCCGGTTCGTCTCCGGCGTCAGGCGCCTCGTGCGCTGACCGCGAAGCCGCGAAGCCGCGAGGCCGCGGAGCCGAGGAACCGTGGAGCCGCAAAGCCGTGGAGGTCAGCGCCGGCGGTCGCGGCGGCGGCGTAAGCGGGCGGGCAGGCCGGTGACGCCCCACACGGTGATCCGCCACAGGGCCTCGAACACGATGCCCCGGCTCATCTTGCTGGCCCCCACGGTGCGCTCCACGAAGGTGATGGGCACCTCCTTGACGCGCATCCCGCCGATGGCCGTACGCAGGGTCAGGTCCACCTGGAAGCAGTAGCCCCGCGACTCGACGTCGTCCAGGTCGAGCTTCTCCAGGGCCGAGGCGCGGTAGGCGCGGAAACCGGCGGTGGCGTCGCGGACCGGGAGGCCGAGCACGAGCCTGGTGTAGATGTTGGCGCCGCGCGACAGGAACTCCCGCGAGGCCGGCCAGTTGACGACCTTGCCGCCGGGCACCCACCGGGACCCGATCGCCAGGTCGGCCCCCTTCGCCAGCGCGGCCAGCAGCTTGGGCAGCTCCTCCGGCTGGTGTGAACCGTCGGCGTCCATCTCCACGAGGACGCCGAAGCCCTCCTCCAGGCCCCAGCGGAAGCCCGCGATGTAGGCGGCGCCCAGCCCCTGCTTGGCCGGGCGGTGCAGCACGTGGACGTGGTCGTCGGCGTCCGCCAGCTCGTCGGCGATCGCCCCCGTGCCGTCGGGGCTGTCGTCGTCGGCGATCAGGAGGTGGGCCTCGGGCACGGCCTCGCGCAGCCGCCGGGTGATAAGTGGCAGGTTCTCCCGCTCGTTGTACGTCGGGACGATGACGAGCACCCGACCAAGCATCCGCTCCATCACGCGTCTCCCACCTGCTGATCATCCTCCCGGTTCGCGGAGTGCCCCGCGCGGGGCGTCCGGCGGCGCCAGGCGGCGGCCACCGCACCGGCACCCACAAGTATCAGGGCCCATTCGGGCAGCGCGCCCACGCGGGTGGCGACGGTCCGCGCGGTCCTGACCGGAACGGTCAGGACGTTCATGGCCTGTACCAGCTCACCGGTACGCCAGGCGATCGAGCCGTCCGGGGTCACGTACGCCGAGATGCCGGTGATCGCGGAAGTGATCACCGCCCGGTTGTGCTCCACGGCCCGCAGCTGCGACATGGCGAGCTGCTGCGGCGGCAGGTTGGTCATGGCGTAGGTGGCGTTGTTGGTCTGCACCACCAGCGGCGTGGCACCGGTCCTGGCGGTGTCGCCCACGATGCCGTCGAAGGCCACCTCGTAGCAGTTGATCGCGCCGACGGTCACCGGGCCCAGCTTGAGGTCGCCGTCGCGGGTGCCCGCCACCGACTGCCTGCCGACCAGGGAGGCCCGCTCGAACAGGGCGAGCACGAGGTCCTTGAGCGGGGTGAACTCCCCGAAGGGGACCAGCTGCTGCTTGTCGTAGTAGGCGCCGGGGCCGGTGACCGGGTCCCAGACGATGCTGCGGGTCGCCCGGTTCCTCTCTCCGATCCTGACCACGGCGCCGACCAGGACGGGGACCCCGACGTCCTTGACCGCCGCGTCGATCTCGCCCCGGGCGAACGCGTCGCTCAGCGGGTCGATGTCGGTGGAGTTCTCCGGCAGCACGATCAGGTCGGGGCGGGGCGTCCTGCCCTCCCTGACGTCTCGCGCCATCTGGTGGAGCATCCGGGTGTGGTTGCCGAGGACCACGGCGGGCTCGTCGCCCAGCGGGTGCATGCCCCGGCCGGGGACGTTGCCCTGGATGACGCCGACGGTCACGCTCCTGCCCTCGTCGCCGTACCGGGGAACGGCGAGGGTCGCGGCCGGTACGGCCAGCGCCCCGGCGAGCGGCAGGGCCAGCGCCCGCCCCCAGCGCCCGCCCCGGAGGGGGCGGGGACCGGGCGGCGCGGCCGGGCCCGAGGACACCGGCGGCGTCCCCGGCCCCGAGGACGCGGGCGGGCCTGAAGCCTCGGGCGGGCCCGAAGGCGCGGGCGGATCCGAAGCCGCGGTCGAGCGGGAGGTCGAGCGGGAGGCCGGGAACCGGGCGGACGCCGGGAGGGAGCCTGACGCCGGGAGGGAGCGCGTCGCGGCCAGGGCGAGCAGGCCGCCGCACAGGGCCACCGCGAAGCTCACCAGCGGCGCCCCGCCGAGCGCCGCGTACGGGGTGAAGATCGACTCCCCCTGGCTGAAGGCCACCCGCGCCCAGGGGAACCCGCCGAAGGGGAACCGCCCCCGCGCCCACTCGGCCGCCACCCAGAGCGCGGCGCTCCACAACGGCCACAGAGGCAACCGGGTCACCAGGGCGACTCCCGCCCCCCAGACGGCGTAGAAGACGCTCTCCATGGCGACCAGGCCCACCCAGGCGTCAAGGCCGATCGGGTTCACCCAGCGCAGGGCGGGCAGCAGCAGGGCGAACCCCACCAGGAGGCCGAGCCAGGCGCCTCGGCGCGGGCGGGTACCGCGGACCGCCAGGACCGCCAGGGCCATGCCGGGCGGCGCGAGGAACCACAGCCCGAGCGGCGGGAAGGCGAGGAACATCAGCAGTCCCCCGGCCACCGCGCCCGCGACGCGGGCGGGCAGCGCCAGGCGCGACCCCGGGGACGGGACCTCCGCGCCGGGCGGGCCGTCGGCGGGCCCGGCCACCGGACGCCGCACGGAACCGGCCACCGGGCCGTCCGCCGAACCTTCCGACGGACCGGCCGTCGAACCGGCCGTCGAATCCCGTACAGGACCGTCCGCCGAACCTTCCGGCGGACCGGCCGCCGCACCGTTCACCGGACCGGCCGTCGAATCCCGTGCGGGACCGGCGGCCGAGGCGTTCGCAGGACCGGCCTCCGGAGCTCGCGCGGGACCTGTCACCGAGCCGTCCGCGGGGTCGTCCGCCGCGGATCTCTCCGGCACCGGGGCGGCCGTCTTGTCCTGCACCACGGGCGGGGCTCCTTGGGATGTCGGGCGGGCGGGTGGCACCTGGTCTTCCCAGCCGGTGTTCACGGCCGATATTCCTAGCCGGAACGCTACCGCCCGGCGGGCACGCCCCCAAAAGCTCCACACCACATTAACCAGGAGCAACAATAAAGCATTTGAAATCCGACAAAACCCCCGTAAACGGCAACGGGGCGGCCCGGGTGTCGAAGGACACCCGGGCCGCCCCGACGCTTGCGGCGCTCGCACGGGAGCGGGAAGAGGGCCCGGACGACCCTTCGGACCGGTTCCGTCCCGTCGGCGGCGAGCGCGGATTGCCGTTGTCTACTGGGTGCCCGGACCCCTCCTGGGTCCAACCCCCCGCCCGGAAGGAGTGCCCCGCCTCGACGGACTGCCGGTCCTGCGCCTGGCTGTACGGACGGGGTCATCCCCCGTCACGGGCGCAGGAGACGGCGATGTCGAATGGCGGCCGACCGGCCAGTCCCGTGCTGGACTGGGCAGCAAACTACCGAGCCCAGCGCAGATGTCAACCGTGTCACTAACTGCGGAAACATCAAGTTTTCGCAGCTGGGACATGATCGACGAGAGCCGTCAATGGTCTCATGTGATCCGATGTCCCTCAAGTCGAGCGAGCGCGCCGGGAAGCGGACCGTCGTGCACGACGCCAAGCCGCTGGGTGGCGCGGGTCAACGCCACGTAAAGGTCGCTCGCCCCGCGCGGGGACTCGTCCAGGATCAGCTCCGGTTCGACCACGACGACCGCGTCGAACTCCAGCCCCTTGGCCTCGGCGACGGTGAGCACCGCCACCTGCGCGTCCAGGGCGGCCGACCCCGGCCCGGCCACCGCGCCCTCGACGGAGCGGACCACGACCTCCCCGAACTCCCCGGCGCGCGACTCTGGGACGATCACGACGAGCCGCCCGCCCTCGACGACCTCGGCCTTGACGATCTCGCCGAGGGAGGCCGTCGGCGAGGCCGCCCACGGGTGCGTCCCCGTCTCCCTCACCGAGGTCGGGGCGGTCAGCGCCGGGTCGACCAGGGTGAGCACGTCGGCGGCCACGACCATCAGCTCGGCCGGGGTGCGGTAGTTGACGCTGAGGGTCTCCTCGCGCCAGCGTCCCGACACGTACGGGTCGAGGACGCGGCCCCAGGAGCGCGCCCCGGCCGACGAGCCGGTCTGGGCCAGGTCGCCGACGATCGTCATCGACCGCGTCGGGCAGCGGCGCATCAGCATCCGCCAGTCCATCGGCGACAGCTCCTGCGCCTCGTCGACGATGACGTGGCCGAAGGCCCAGGTGCGGTCGGCCGCCGCGCGCTCGGCGGTGGTCAGGAAGACGTCGTCGCCGAGGTGGCGGGCGGCGAACCTCTCGGCGTCCATGATGTCGGACAGGCCGGTGAGCTCCAGGACCTCCTTGGCGTACGCGAGCTGGTGCTGCCGCTCGTCGAGCGCGGCGGCGCGCTGGGCCGCCTGCTCCTCCTCGGCCATCCAGGCCCCGGCCCGCAGCACCGCGGGGTCGATGTCGCCGAGCAGCTCGGCGGCCTCGTCCAGGAGCGGCACGTCGGACTCGGCCCACCAGTTCTCGCCCTTGCGGGGCGGCTCGCGCAGCATCAGCTCGCGCTCGGCCTCGCCGAACTCGGCGGCGGCGTGGTCGAGGCGCTCGCGGGAGGTGAACAGCCCGATCAGGAGCTGCTGCGGGGTGACGTAGGGCCACAGCCGGTTCAGGGCGGCCTTGACGGGCCGCTCGGTGCGGAGGTCCTCGCGGATGTCGGCGAGCTCGTCGTCGTCGATCATCCCCTTGCCGAGCTGCCTCGCGGCCTGCCGGGCGAGCGCGTTGAGCAGGTGGCGGACGAAGACCGCGCGGGCCTCGTTGTGCGCCCTCTTGGAGCGGGCCGCCCGGTTGCGGGCGGCCTCCAGGACGCTGCCCTCCAGCCGGAGGGTGTAGCGGTCGAGCTTGATGTCGATCGGCTTGCGCGGCACCCGCTGCCGCTCGCGCACGGCCCGCGCGACGACCTGGGCCATCCGGGCGTCGCCCTTGAGACCGGCCACCTCGGGACGCTCCCTGCGGCCGGGGACGACCCCCGGGTACAGCTCGGAGACGGTCGACAGCAGCACGTCGGTCTCGCCCAGGGAGGGCAGCACCTGCTCGATGTAGCGCAGGAAGGTGAGGTTCGGCCCGAGGATGAGCACGCCCCTGCGGGCCAGTTTCTCCCGGTGGGTGTAGAGGAGGTACGCGGCGCGGTGCAGCGCGACCACGGTCTTGCCGGTGCCGGGACCGCCCTGCACGACCAGCACCCCGTTGAGGTCGGAGCGGATGATGCGGTCCTGCTCGGACTGGATGGTGGCGACGATGTCGCGCATCCGGCCGGTGCGCCTCGCCCCCAGGGAGGCCAGCAGCGCGGCCTCCCCGTTGAGGGTGGCCACGTCCTCCTCGGTGAGGCTGTCGAGGTCCAGGAGATCGTCGTCGATCCCGATCACCGTGCGGCCCTTGGTCTGCAGGTGGCGGCGGCGGGTGACGCCCATCGAGGCGGCCGGGGTGGCGCCGTAGAAGGGCTGCGCCACCGGCGCCCGCCAGTCGATCAGCATCCGGCGCTGGTCGTCGTCGGCCAGGCCGATGCGGCCTATGTAGAGCGAGGTGTCGTCGGCGTTGTCGAGCCGGCCGAAGCACAGGCCGTTCTCGACCGCCCACAGGCGGCCCAGGCGTTCGGCGTACATCCCGGCGAAGCTGTCGCGCTCGGAGCGGTTCTGGTGCGTGCCGCCACTCCCGCCCTGCGCGAGGACGCCGTCCAGCTGCCGCTGGGTGCGCTCGCGCAGCAGATCGAGCCGGGCATAAAGGCAGGAAACGTACTCCTGCTCCCGGGTCAGCTCGATTTGACGGGTTGCCGTCGCTCCATTATCGTTGCTAGTAATGGGATACTCCGGGCCATTGCGCTGGTTGTTATGACAAACCATCACCCTAGCAGGTCCGTCGAGAAGTTTACCCGCCCCTCCGGCATCACAGCTTGATTGCGGCGTTCCCTGCCTGCTTGACGAGAATCCGCCGGGTTCCTTACATTCACTCGAAGTTAGGAAAGTTTCCTAACTCTGCTTCATCGGTGGATGTAAGACGCACGGAGGACCAGTGGCTCAGCCGACGCCCGGCACCCCCAGCCTGCTACGCGCGATCAACGACCGCGCCGCCCTGCAGGCGCTGCTGGAGCGCGGCCCGCTGACCCGCCCCGAGATCGGCGCCCTCACCGGCCTGTCCAAACCCACCGCCTCCCAGCTTCTCATCCGCCTGCAGGAGGCGGGCCTGGTCGTGCTCGACGGCATCCGCGAGGGGCTGCCCGGCCGCACCGCCGAGGTCTACCGGCTCAACCCCGCCGCCGCGCACGTCGCCGCGCTCGACGTCACCCGCGCGGGCATCGACGTCAGGGTCGCCGACATCACCGGCGCCGTGGTCGGTGAGCACCACCTGCCCAGCCCCGGCCGCTCCGGCGGCGACGCGCTGGAGCGGGTCAGGGCCGCGCTGGAGGGCGCGGGCGCGCCCCCGGCGCTGCGGCGCGTGGTCATCGGCGTTCAGGGCACGATAGACCCCGGCACCGGCAAGATGGCGTACGCCACCAGCAAGGACATGCCCGGCTGGCACATCCCGGACCTCGTCCGCACCCTCGGCGACGGCCTCGGCGTGCCGGTCGACGTGGAGAACAACGTCAACCTCGTCGCCCAGGCCGAGCAGGCGCACGGCGTGGGCCGCGGCCATCGCGACTTCGTGCTGCTCTGGGCCGACGAGGGCCTCGGCGCCGCGCTGGTCCTCGGCGGGCGGCTGCACCGGGGCGCCACCGGCGGCGCCGGAGAGGTCGGCTACATGCCCACCCCCGGCGCGCCGACCGCCAGGGACACCGGCCGCTACGCCAACCACGGCTACCAGGCCCTCACCGGCGGCCCCGCGGTGCTCAAGATCCTGCGGTCGTACGGCGTGCGCGGCACCGCGCCCGCGCAGGCGGTGCTGAACGCCGTGCAGGCCTCGGCGTCCACCGGCAGGCGCGCCGACGACGCCCGCGCCGGGCTGCGCGACATCGCCTCCCGGCTCGCCGTGGGGCTGGCCGCGATCACCTCCGTCGTCGACCCCGAGATCATCGTGCTGACCGGCGGCACCCTCCTCGCCGGCGGCGACACCCTGCGCGAGCTCGTCGAGCACGAGCTGCACGCGCTCACCATCCCCAGGCCCCCGCTGCTGCTGTCGACCGTCGAGGGCAATCCCGTCCTCGCCGGCGCCCTCGACCTCGCCCTCGCGACCGCCCGCGACGAGGTCTTCAGCTCCACCGTCCCCTCCTGATCCCCCGCCGCCCACCACGCAAGCCCCGTACGGACCCCCGCCAGATCCACCGTCCCCAGGAGGCAGCCGTCGTGCACCGACGCTTTCTCACCTTCGCCCTGGCCACCCTGACGGCCGCCACCCTGACCGCCTGCACCGCGGGCACCGAGAGCGCGCCCGCGCTGGGCTCCCAGCCCAGGCCCTCGGGCTCCGCCTCCGCCGCGCTGCCGGCCTCCACCATCGAACTGTGGCACGGGTTCTCCGCGCCCGCCGAGGTGAAGGCGTTCGAGGACGCCATCGCGGGCTTCCGCACGAAGTTCCCCCAGATCACCGTCAAGCTGGTCAAGGGCGTGCAGGACGACCAGATCACCCAGGCGGTGCGCGGCGGCAAGGCGCCGGACGTCGCCTCCTCGTTCACCACCGACAACGTGGCCCAGTGGTGCCGCAGCGGAACGTTCCAGGACCTCACCCAGGTGATCAAGCAGGACGGCATCGACCTGTCCGTGCTGCCTGAGGTCTCGCGCTCCTACACCGAGTACGAGGGCAGGCGGTGCGTGATGCCGCTGCTCGCCGACGCGTACGGGCTCTACTACAACAAGGCCCTGATGAAGGGCGAGCAGCCGCCCAGGACGCTCTCCGAGCTGACCGCGCTGACCAAGAAGCTCACCGTCCGCGACGCCGACGGGACCATCAAGGTCGCCGGGTTCATGCCGAGCTTCCAGTACTACGAGAACACCGCCTCGCACCTGGCCCCGATGGTCGGCGCGACCTGGTACAAGCCGGACGGCACCTCGGCGGTCGGCTCCGACCCGGCGTGGAAGGAGCTGCTGCGCTGGCAGAAGGAGCTCGTCGACTGGTTCGGCTACGACAAGCTGGAGAAGTTCCGCAAGAGCCTGGGCCAGGAGTGGTCGGCCGACCACCCCTTCTACAAGGGCAAGATCGCCATGGTCCTGGACGGCGAGTGGCGCAACGCCATGCTCGCCAACGAGGCCAAGGACGTCGACTACGGCACCGCGCCGCTCCCGGTCTCCGACGCCAAGCCCGACCTGTACGGCGGCGGCTTCACCGCGGGCACCGTGATCGGGGTGCCCAAGGGCGCCAAGAACCCGCAGGCCGCCTGGGAGCTGGTCAAATACCTGACCACCGACACCTCCGCGCTGGTCACGCTCTCCAACGCGCTGCGCAACGTGCCGACGACCAAGGCGTCGCTGGAGTCGCCCGACCTGGTGAAGGACGCGAACTTCCAGACCTTCCTCGACATCTTCGCCCACCCGAAGACGATCACGATCCCGGCGAGCGTCAACAGCACCTTCAACCAGGACTCGCTGCAGGAGTTCATGGTCAGGTGGGAGAAGGGCTCCGTCACCGACCTCGACGCCGGGCTCGCCGCGGTCGACAAGCGTTTCGACGACAAGCTGAAGCTCTCCGGGGGCTGATCCTCGATGAGCACCGTCCACGCCGCGCCGCCCCGGTGGCGGCGCGGCGAGGGCCTCAAGGCCCTCCTCTGGATGTCGCCCTGGCTGGTGGGGTTCGCGGTCTTCTTCGCCTACCCCCTCGCGGCGACGGTCTACTTCTCCTTCTACCGCTACGACCTGTTCACGCTGGAGTTCGTCGGCCTGGACAACTACCGCTACTTCCTGGTGGACGACCGGGCCTGGGTCTCCATCAAGAACACGCTGTGGCTGGTGGCCCTCATGGTCCCCGCGCAGGTGCTCTTCGGGCTGGGCGTGGCGTGGCTGCTCACCCGGCTCAAGTCGGGCGTCGGCTTCTTCCGCACGGTGTTCTACCTGCCGTCGCTGATCCCGGTGGTGGCCGGAACGGTCTCCTTCGTGTTCCTGCTGAACCCCTCGGGACCGCTCAACCAGTTCCTGGAGTTCGTCGGGATCGCCGCGCCCGACTGGTTCGGCGACAAGGACTGGTCCAAGCCCGGCCTGACCATGCTGGCCATGTGGGGCATCGGCAACACCATGATGATCTTCCTCGCGGCCCTGCTGGACGTGCCCAAGCACCTGTACGAGGCCGCGGCCATCGACGGGGCGGGCGCGTGGCGGCAGTTCAGGAGCATCACGCTGCCGACGATCTCGCCGGTGCTGATGTTCTCGACGGTCACCGGCGTCATCTACGCCCTGCAGTACTTCACCCAGGCGATGATCGCCTCCCGGGTCGCGGCGGGGGTCACCGACTCCCCCGGCACCGCCTTCGTGCCCGGCTATCCCGAGCTGTCGACGCTGACGCTGGCCCAGTGGCTGTTCCATGTCGGCTTCCGCGACTTCAGCATGGGGTACGCCTGCGTGCTGGCCCTGCTGCTGTTCGCGTTCTCCACGGTCTTCACCCTCATCCTGCTCCGCAGGTTCCGCGCGTTCGACGAAGGAGGGGACCGGTGACCGCCCTCACCACCCCGGCCACCCCGGCCACGGCGGCCGCACGGCCCGCGAGGGCCCCCGCCCGCGGCCCGCGCGGCCGGGCGGTCCTGTACTGGATCGCCACCCACGCCCTCGCCGTCGCGCTGTCGCTGATGTTCGTCGGCCCGCTGGTGTTCGTGGCGCTGACGGCCGTCATGACCAACGACCAGGCGCTCACCGGCGACCTGTGGCCCCGCACCTGGAACTGGTCCAACTTCGCCGACGTGTTCGCCAAGTCACACCTGCTGGCCTGGGTGGGCAACACGTTCCTGTACGCCGGGCTCGGCACCGCGTTCATGCTGCTGTCGTCGATCCCGGTGGCGTACGCGATGGCCCGCTTCCGCTTCCGGGGGCGCAAGCTCGCCTTCCTCGCGGTCATCACGATGATGATGCTGCCGCCCCAGGTCGTCGCGGTGCCCGTCTATCTCATCTGGGCGCGCCTGGACCTCACCGGCACGCTGTGGCCGCTGATCCTGCCGATGCTGTTCGGCGACGCCTTCTCCATCTTCCTGCTGCGGCAGTTCCTGGTCACCATTCCCAGGGAGTACACCGAGGCCGCCAAGGTCGACGGTTGCTCGGACTTCCGGACGCTCGTCAAGGTGATCCTGCCGATGGCGCGTCCGGCGATAGCGGCGGTGGGTCTGTTCCAGTTCTTCTACTGCTGGAACGATTACTATGGTCCGCTGCTCTACGCCCAGACAAACGAGGCCAACTGGACGCTCTCCCTCGGGCTGGCGTCCTTCCGGGCACTGCACAGCGTGCAGTGGAACCTCACCATGGCGGCGACGCTGCTCGTCATGGCCCCGGTGATCATCGTGTTCTTCTTCGCCCAGAGGGTTTTCATCGAGGGCGTCACGCTGACAGGAGTAAAAGGGTGAAACTCGCCGTTGTCGGGGGCGGCTCGACGTACACGCCGGAGCTGATCGACGGGTTCGCGCGGCTGCGCGACGAGCTGCCGCTGACCGAGATCGCGCTGGTCGACCCGGACGTCCACCGGCTGGAGCTGGTGGCGGGGATGGCGCGCCGGATGCTGGCGCGGGCCGGGCACCCGGCCACGGTCCTCGCGACCACCTCGGTCGAGGAGGGCGTCGCGGGGGCGCGCGCGGTCCTGCTGCAGCTGCGCGTCGGCGGCCAGGCGGCGCGCAACGTGGACGAGACGCTGCCGCTGGAGTGCGGCTGCGTCGGTCAGGAGACGACCGGCGCGGGCGGGCTGGCCAAGGCGCTGCGGACGGTGCCGGTGGTGCTGGACATCGCCGAGAAGGTCAGGAGGCTCGCGCCGGACGCCTGGATCGTCGACTTCACCAACCCGGTCGGCATCGTCACCAGGGCGCTGCTGGAGGCCGGGCACCGGGCCATCGGCCTGTGCAACGTGGCCATCGGCTTCCAGCGCCGCTTCGCCGCGAACCTGGGCGTCGCCCCGGAGCGGATCTCGCTGGGCCACGTCGGCCTGAACCATCTCACCTGGGAGCGGGCCGTCCACCTGGACGGGGTGGACGTGCTGCCGAAGCTGCTGGAGAGCCACGCCGAGGAGATCGGCCAGGACGTCGGCCTGCCCGCCGCGCTCATCCGCCACCTGGGCGTGGTGCCCTCCTACTACCTGCGCTACTTCTACGAGCACGACCTGGTGGTGGAGGAGCAGCGGACCAAGCCCTCGCGCGCGGCCGAGGTCGCGGCGATGGAGAAGACCCTGCTGGAGCTGTACGCCGACCCCGCGGTGGACACCAAGCCCGAGCTGCTGGAGAAGCGCGGCGGGGCCTTCTACTCCGAGGCGGCGGTGGCGCTGATCGCCTCGCTCGCCGGCGACCGCGGCGACACCCAGGTGGTCAACCTGCGCAACGACGGCACGCTGCCGTTCCTGCCCGACGAGGCGGTCATCGAGGTCCCGGCCACGATCACCTCGGCGGGCGCGTCCGCGCTGCCCGTCGCCCCGGTGGAGCCCCTCTTCGCCGGGCTCATCGCCCACGTCACCGCGTACGAGACGCTCGCGATCGAGGCCGCGCTGCACGGCGGCGAGGAGCGCGTCGCCGACGCGCTGCTGGCGCACCCGCTGATCGGCCAGGCCTCGCTCTCCGGCGACCTGGCCAGGCGCCTGGTCGAGGCCAACCGCGGGCACCTGTCCTGGGCGACCGCGTGAGAACGGTCCTGGCGGTCGACGGCGGCAACAGCAAGACCGACATCGCGCTGGTGGCCGAGGACGGCTCGGTCCTCGCCACCGGGCGCGGCGGCGCCTTCCAGCCCCAGACCACGGGGGTGGGCGTCGCGATCGACGTGATCGGCGACACCGCGCGCTCCGCGCTCGGCCCCGGCGCGGTCGCGCCGTACGCCGACCACGTGGCCGCCTATGTGGCGGGCGCGGACCTGCCGGTGGAGGAGGAGGCGCTCCGCGCGGAGATCCTCTCCCGGGGGTACGGCAGGACGGTGACCGTCGGCAACGACACCTTCGCCCTGCTGCGCGCGGGGGCCTCCGGGCCCGCGGGGGTCGCCGTGGTGTGCGGCGCGGGGATCAACGCGGTGGCGGTCTCCCCCACGGGGGAGGTGGCGAGATACCCGGCGCTGGGACGGCTCACCGGCGACTGGGGCGGCGGCCTCGGCCTCGGCGAGGAGACGCTCTGGCACGCGGTGCGCGCCGAGGACGGCCGGGGGCCGGCGAGCACGCTGGTCGCCGCGGTCCGCGAGCACTTCGGCGCCCGTACGGTCGAGGAGGTGGCCCTCGCCATCCACTTCGGCGGGCTGCCCTACGGCAGGCTGAACGAGCTGGTGCCAGTGCTGATGGCGGTCGCGGCCCAGGGGGACGCGGTGGCCCGCTCGCTGGTGGCGCGGATGGCCGAGGAGGTCGTCGTGCTCGCGGTGGTCGCGATGCGCCGCCTGGACCTGCTCTCCGTCCCGATGGAGGTGGTCCTGGGCGGCGGCGTGCTCACCGCCCGCGACCCGCTCATGAGCGAGCTGCTGGAACGGGGCTTCGCCGAGAGCGCGCCGCAGGCCAAGCTGATCGTCGCCGACGTCGCGCCCATCATGGGCGCCGCCCTCCTGGGGCTGGAGTCCCTCGGCGCCACCGAGGAGGCGAGGGCCCGGCTCCTGTCCCACTTCCACGCCCTGACGTGACCCTGGTCACGGCATGACGGGGTGACCTCGCACCGCACACGGCCCGCGTCCCACGGACGCGGGCCGCGGCGTGTGGGGGCCGGGACGCTCAGGAAGCCGGACGGGCGTCCGGCGGGGGAAGGAGCGTGACCGCCGCGCTCTCGGCGAGCAGCGCGAGGAAGGCCCCGCCGAGGGCGTCGAACCCGGTGCGCGCGTAGGCGGTGAGGACGCGGGTCACGGCGGGCCTCGGCCGCAGGATGCGGCCCTCGTACCCCCCGGGCACGATGTTGGCGGGGATGAGCGCGGGCCCGAGGCCGGCGGCCGCGAGGGTCGGGGCCGACGCCGTCTGCTCGGTACGGACCGCGATCCTGGGCTGGAACCCGGCCTCCGCGCAGGCGCGGTCCAGGATGTCGGCCAGGCCGTTGCCGGGGGCGTAGTGGACCCAGCGGCGGTCGCGCAGGTCGCCCAGGTCCACCGAGGACATCCCGCCGGACGCGAGGGGATCGCCGGAGGGGACGGCCACGACGAACTCCTCGGTGCCGAGCGTGCGCACCGGCCCCGCCCAGGACGCGGGCCGGGGACCGATGGCGAGGTCGGCCTGCCCGCTCGCCATCGCCTCCGCCAGCTCGTCGGCGTGGCGGTGCTCGAAGAGCCTGACGTCGACCCCGGGATGGAGACCGCTCCAGGCGCGCAGCGCGGCGGGCAGCACGCCCATGCTGACCGAGTAGACCGTCGCCAGCCGCAGCTCTCCCCCGGCCAGCCCGGTCGTCTGGCGTACGGCCGACAGGGCGCGGCCCGCGTCGGCCAGGGCGGCCCGCGCGTGCGGCAGCATCGCGCGCCCGGCCGCCGTGAGGTGGACGGCCCTGGGCAGCCGTTCGAGCAGGGAGGCGCCGGCCGACCGCTCCAGCGCCCGGATCTGGTGCGACAGCGCCGGCTGCGTGACGTGGAGGATCTCGGCGGCCCGCGTGAAGGAGCCCTGGTCGACGATGGTCACCAGGTATTCGAGCTGTCGCAGGCTCAACATGCACAAAAATTATCAGAACCCCATAAATCATGACCTGGGGTCATGTGGAGCGCGCGCCGGACGCGACACCTGCCATGAACGACGCTTATGGCAGCGACAAGAAACAAGCCTTGGACTCATGGGAGGGGAGCCGCACAGAATCGGACCGCACGGCACCGGCGTCCCCCGGCACGGGAGCGTGACCGCGCGCGGCCCATCCGCACCGATCGAGAGAAGAACGATGAGCACTCACCCCAAGGTCGCCCTCGTCGTCGGCGCCCAGGGGGTGATCGGCCGCAACCTGGTCGACCACCTCACGGCGCTCGGCGACTGGGACGTGATCGGCCTGTCGCGCCGCGGCGGGGAGAGCGCGGGGCGGGTCCGCCACGTCTCGGTCGACCTGCTCGACCGGGACGACCGCGCCGGGAAACTCGGCGAGCTCACCGGCGTGACCCACGTCTTCTACGCCGCCTACCAGGACCGGCCGACCTGGGCCGAGCTCGTCCCGCCCAACCTCGCCATGCTCGTCAACGTCGTCGACGCGGTCGAGCCGGTGGCGCCGGGCCTGCGGCACGTCAGCCTCATGCAGGGGTACAAGGTCTACGGCGCGCACCTGGGCCCCTTCAAGACCCCGGCCCGCGAGAGCGACCCGCACCACATGCCGCCGGAGTTCAACGTCGCCCAGCAGGACTTCCTGGAGGAGCGCCGCGAGGGGGCGGGGTGGACGTGGACGGCGATCCGCCCGTCCGTGGTCTGCGGCTTCGCCCTCGGCAACCCGATGAACCTCGCCATGGTGATCGCGGTGTACGGCGCGATCTCGAAGGAGCTGGGCCTGCCGCTGCGCTTCCCCGGCAGGCCGGGGGCCTACGACACGCTGCTGGAGATGACCGACGCGGGGCTGCTGGCCAGGGCGACCGTCTGGGCGGCGACCGACGAGCGCTGCGCCGACCAGGCGTTCAACGTCAACAACGGCGACCTCTTCCGCTGGAACGACATGTGGCCGAGGATCGCCCGCTTCTTCGGCCTGGAGGTGGCCCCTCCCCTGCCGATGTCGCTCGACGTCGTCATGGCCGACAAGGGACCGCTCTGGGACTCCATGACCGAGAGGTACGGGCTGGAGCCGCACCCGTACGGGGACGTGTCCTCCTGGGCCTTCGGCGACGCCGTGTTCTCCTGGGACTACGACTTCTTCGCCGACGGTTCCAAGGCCCGGCGCTTCGGCTTCCACGAGTACGTCGACACCGAGGCGATGTTCCTGGACATCCTCGGCGACCTTCGCCGCCGCAGGATCATCCCCTAGGAGGCCGGGCGGCACCGGCGCCGGGGCCCGGTCAGCGCCGGGGTTCCTCGCAGGGTCGTCCCCTGGGAGGCCGGGCGGCCTCAGGGCTCGATCGACTCCGCGACCCGGGCGTAGACGGTGAGCAGGAGGTCCCAGAAGCGGCCCACGTCCAGGGAGGTGCCGACCAGCGCGTTGGGTGCGCGGCCCCGGAGGGCGAAGTCGGTCACGGTCATCCCGGCGGTGAAGCGGCCCGCCGTCTCGACGTCCACGATCGCCGGTTCGAGGGTGATCAGCGACGGGTCGATCAGGTGGGCGATCGCGCAGGCGTCGTGGATCGCGGGCCCGCCCTCGGCGGTGATCATGCCGTAGAACCGCACGCACGGCAGGAGCAGGTCGGCGCCGAGCCTGCCCATCCCCTCCATGCGCTCCGCCACCGCCCGCGTGGTCACGGCGCCGCGGCTCACGTCGAGGCCGATCATGGTCACCGTCCAGCCCGCGCCGAAGACGATCGCGGCGGCCTCCGGGTCGGCGGCGATGTTGAACTCGGCCGCGGGGGAGAAGTTGCCCCGCGTGTAGGAGCCGCCGAGGATCGTGAGCCCCCGCGCCCAGCCGACGATCGCGGGCTCCCTGAGCACGGCGAGCGCCACGTTGGTCAGCGGGCCGATGGCGACCAGGGTCACCTCGCCCGGATCGGCCCGGAGCGTCTCGATGATGAAGTCGGCGGCGTGCCCGGCGGCCGGCGGGAGCGACGCCGGGGGCAGCAGCGCCTCCCCCAGGCCCGAGTCCCCGTGCACCCCGGCCGCGTCCACCCGGGGGCGCAGCAGGGCGCCCGCGCTGCCCGCGACCACCGGCACGCCGCCGAACCCCAGGAACTCGCGCAGCCGCAGCGCGTTGTCGGTGGTCCTGGCCAGCCCGACGTTGCCGCCGACCGTGGTGATCCCCAGGATCTCCAGCTCGGGGCTCCCGTGGGCGAGGACGAGCGCCAGCGCGTCGTCGATCCCCGGGTCGCAGTCGATGATGATCTTTCTGGGAGACATCCGTCCAGCTTGGATCAATCACCTCATTCCCGGCAAGCCGGGAACGGCCTCCCGACGAGGTGAGGGCTGAGCGGCACCCCGCCGGGCCCCCGCGGGCCCTGGAGCGGTCCCTCAGGCGCTCAGCCGCGCTCCTCGGGCTTCCCGCCGTCCTCGCCCGGCGGCTCCGGGGTGCGGTGCTCGTACGGCGTGCTGAGCACGACCGTCGTGCGGGTGGAGACGTTGGCGGCGGTGCGGATCTGGTTCAGCAGCTCCTCCAGCGCGATCGGCGAGGCCACCCGGACCTTGAGGATGTAGCTCTCGTCCCCGGCCACGCTGTGGCAGGCCTCGACGGCGCTCAGGTGGGCGAGCCGCTCGGGGGCGTCGTCGGCGGCGGCCGGGTCGATCGGCTTGATGGAGACGAACGCGGTGAGCGAGAGCCCGATGGCGTCGTAGTCGACCAGGGCGGCATACCCCCGCAGCACGCCGCGCTTCTCCAGCCGGCGCACCCGCTGGTGCACCGCCGACACCGAGAGCCCGGTCTCCCTGGCGAGATCGGTGAAGCTCATCCGGCCATCCCTGGCCAGCAATGTGACGATACGGCGGTCGATCTCCTCCATCCGGTAAACGGTAACGGCATTCGGATACCGCGCGTACCGTCCGCGTGTCACGGCACGGTCCCAACCGCGATCTCCGCGAGGTCCTCCCGTCCGGTCACGGCACGGTCCCGGCCGCGATCTCCGCGGAGCCCTCCCGTCCGGCCTCGCCCTCCGTCTCACCCTCGGCCTCGCCCTCCGCCCCGCCCTCCCGCTCCGGCACGACGATCTCGGCGGGCAGCGTGATGACGAAGCGGGCCCCCTCGGCGTACTCGGTGTCCAGCCGGATCGTGCCGCCGTGCTGCTCCACGATCTTCCTGCAGAGCGCCAGGCCGATCCCGGTGCCCTCGTAGGCGTCCCGCTGGTGCAGCCGCTGGAAGATGATGAAAATCTTGTCGGCGAAGTTGGGGGAGATGCCGATGCCGTTGTCGGTCACGGTCATCCGCACCTCCCCGCCGAGCCGCTCGGACTCGATCCCGATCCGGGGCACGCGGCCGGGGTCGCGGAACTTGAGGGAGTTGCCGATCAGGTTCTGCCAGAGCATCACGAACTGGGTCCGGTCCCCGACGACGGCGGGCAGGTCACCGACCTCGATCTCGGCCCCGGACTCCTCCACCGCCGCGGCGAGGTTGGCCAGGGCCCTGTCGACCACGTCGTTCAGGTCCATCTCGACGGGTTCCCTGCTGATCCGCCCGACCCGGGAGAAGGTGAGCAGCTCGTTGATGAGCACCTGCATGCGCTTGGCGCCGTCGACGGCGAAGTCGATGTAGGTGTTGGCCCTGTCGTCGAGCTGGGAGGCGTACCGCTGCTGGAGCATCTGGCAGAACGAGGCGATCTTCCGCAGCGGTTCCTGCAGGTCGTGCGAGGCCACGTAGGCGAACTGCTCCAGCTCCGCGTTGGAGCGTTTCAGCTCCTCGGCCTGGGCGGCGATCCGCAGCCGGGAGCCGCGGGCCTCCTCCAGCTCGGTGACGATGCGCCGGCGCATCGCCTCCATGTCGTCGGCGAGCTCGGCGAGGTCGGCCGGGCCGCCGGTGTCGACGTGGTGCGCGAAGTCTCCCATGGTGACCCTGCGGGAGGCCTCGCGCAGCCGGGCCAGGGGGCCGAACACCGCGACCCTCAGCAGCAACGCCACCGTGACGATGGTGACCAGGAAGGCGGCCAGGATGCCGAAGAAGGTGGCGTCCCGCACCGTGCGGGCGGCCCCCAGGTCCGCGCGGGCGACCTCCCTCGCGTGGGCCCAGGCGGCGTTCTGGGCGTCGAGCCCCTTCCTGACCGCGTCGAAGGAGCGCTTGCTCTCCTCGGCCTGCCCGGCGCTCACGCTCTCCGGGCCCTCGTCCCTGACACTGGCGATCATCGGCTCCGCGTAGCGGGTCCGCCACTCGGCGGCCAGCCGTGACACCTCGTTGAGTGCCCGCAGGGGTGCCGCGCCCGGCGCCAGCCGCCCGATCTGCGCCGAGACGGCGACCTCGTCGCGCCGCCCGTTCGCGTACGGCTGCAGGAACTCCTCCTTGCCGGTGATGACGAAGCCCCGCACCCCGGTCTCCTGGTTCAGCAGGGTCGTCTGCAGGCGCTCGGCCTGGAGCCTGCCCGCCGAGATGTGGTCGATCAGCCGGTTGGAGGCGGACGCCGCGTTCTGCAGGACCGTGGCGCCGACGATCGCCGACACCCCCAGCAGGAGGGTCATGGCGAGCAACACGACG
Source organism: Streptosporangium sp. NPDC002524 (assembly GCF_040295985.1). Taxonomy (NCBI): domain Bacteria; kingdom Bacillati; phylum Actinomycetota; class Actinomycetes; order Streptosporangiales; family Streptosporangiaceae; genus Streptosporangium; species Streptosporangium sp. NPDC002524. The sequence continues at coordinate 217,327 of NZ_JBEOWK010000003.1, forward strand.
TTGAACCACGTCTGCGCGCTCCAGCGGCTCTTGCGGGATCCGCTCGGAGGTGTCTCGGTGGTCATTCGGCCTCTCACTTCACACGGTGTCCGTCCCGCCTGGTCCGTGGGTGCCCGGCGGGGTGGACGAAAGATACCGGAACCGGCCGCCGGCCACGCACGTGATCCCCTTCCCGGGGGACGATGCCACCCGATGCCACCCGATGCCCGGTACGGACGGGGCGCGACGTACATTCGCGGGATGAGCAACCTGGAGACGGATCCGCGCGAGTCGGCCTGCGGCGGCCTCGCGGACGTGGCCGCGGAGCCGGTGAACGAGCTGCTGACCGGCCGGGACGTGGTGCTGGGCGGCCCCCGGGCGATGAAGGTCACCAGGACCCTGCCGAACCGGGACGTCAGGATGGTCGGCGCCTGGTGCTTCGTCGACCACTACGGCCCCGAGCGGGCGAGGATGCACGTACCCCCGCACCCGCACACCGGCCTGCAGACCGTCAGCTGGCTCGTGGAGGGCGAGATCCTGCACCGCGACAGCGTCGGCAGCGAGCAGCCGGTCAGGCCGGGCCAGCTCAACCTGATGACCGCCGGGCGGGCCGTCTCCCACGCGGAGGAGTCGCCCGCCGGGGCCGTGCTGCACGGGGTCCAGCTGTGGGTGGCGCTCCCCTCCGCCGCCCGCGGCGTCGCCCCCGCCTTCGAGCACCACCCGGCGCTGCCCACGCTGACCTCTCCCGGGGTGACGGTGACGGTCATCATGGGCGAGCTGGGCGGCGTCACCTCCCCCGCGACGGTCCACACCCCGCTGGTCGGGGCCGAGGTGACGCTGGAGGCGGGCGCCGGGACCTCGATCCCGCTGCGCCCCGGCTTCGAGTACGCCGCGCTGGCCCTATCCGGCACCGTACGGACCGGCGGGACGGACCTCTCCCCCGGGCCGCTGCTCTACCTGGGCAGCGGGCGCTCGGAGCTCGCCCTGAGCGCCGAGGGCGCCGGACGGCTGCTGCTCCTCGGCGGCGAGCCGTTCGAGGAGCGGATCGTGATGTGGTGGAACTTCGTCGGCCGGAGCCACGAGGAGATCGCCGGGTTCCGGCGGGAGTGGATGGAGGGCGAGGCGTTCGGCACGGTGCCCGGCACGGGAGCCGCCCCGCTGCCCGCTCCCGAGCTGCCCCTCACCCCCCTCAAGGCACGCGGCCGCCGCCGGTCGCGGTGAGGCGTCGCAGCGCCGCCTGAGCGGGCGGGCCCCAGGTGGTCTTGCCGCCCGGACGGCCGTGGACACCGGCGTCTCCGATGAGAACGCCGGCCGATGGGTCGCCCGGATGCGGGTCGTCCGGGTGCGGGTCGTCCGGGTGCGGGTCGCCCGGGTGCGGGTCGCCCGGGTGCCGGTTCTCCTCGGCGCGGCGGTGTCGATCGGTGTCGATCGGTGTCGATCTCCTCTAGGCGATCTCGCCGTCTGACCGGGAGGGGCTCAGATCATCCGTCGCAGGGCGGTCTCCACGGCGTCGACGAGCGCGTCGCCCTCGGTGCCTGGGTGGCGCGCGAGGCCGAGCTCGACGTCCGGCAGGGCGGGCAGCGCGGCCGCGTCGTGGCAGGCCATCGCCGGTTCGAGGTTGGCGGGCAGGAGCGCCGCGACCCCGAGCCCGGCCCGTAGCGCGGCGAGCACCCCGGCGAGGCTGTTGCTCTCGAACGCCACCCGCCAGCGGCGCCCCGTGCCCTCCATCGCCTCCATCGCCTCCAGCACCGACGTCCGCCAGGCGCACGTGTTCGAGAACAGCACCACCGGCAGCGGATCGGCGTCGGCGGCGACCCCCCGGCCGACCGCCCAGACCAGCGGCAGGCGCACCGTCCAGCGCGGTGGCCAGGGAAGGTCCGGGACCTCGTCGAGCACGAGCTGGACCCGGCCCGTGTCGTAGGCCTCCCGCATCGCCGCGCTGGAGAGGCTGAGCACCTCCAGCGTCGCGCCGGGGTGCAGCCGCGCGAGGTCGGCGAGCGCCTGGGAGAGGCGGGAGGCGGCGAGGTCCTCGAGGAGTCCCACCCCGCAGTGCCCGGTGAGCGCGCGTCCCGTCTCGGCGAGCGCCTGCGCCGACAGCGCGAGGATGCGCTCGGCGTAGGGCAGCAGTTCCTCACCCGCCCGGGTCGGCGAGACGCCGGACGGCGCCCGGTGCAGCAGCGGGCTGCCGACGGCCCTTTCGAGCCTGCGCAACTGCTGGCTGAGCGCGGGCTGGGTGCGGCCGAGCGCCGCCGCCGCGCGGCTGATGCTGCCCGCCCGCACGGCGGTGACGAACGACCGCAGCAGGGCGGTGTCGAGATCACGGGCCATAAGCGTTCATCATGCCTGGTCCAACGAATTGACGGCTTCCTATGGCCTTTCCGGTGATCTAGCGTTGAACCGGTGACGGGATTTCGACAGGTGCTCGCGGTGCCGGGGATGACCCCGCTGCTGGGCGTCTCGCTGCTCGCCCGTGCCGCGATCACGGCGGACGCGATGGCGGTGACGATGTACGTCGTCATCACCCTCGACATGAGCTACGCGGCGGCGGGAGGCGTGGTGGCGGCGCTCACCGCCGGTGTCGCGCTGGGCGGGCCGCTGCTGGGCCGGATGATCGACCGGCGGGGCCTGCGTACCGTGCTGCTGGCCACGATCGTGCCGCAGTTCGTGTTCTGGCTGAGCCTGCCCGCGCTGCCGTACGTGATCCTGCTGGGCGCCTCCTTCGCCGCCGGCCTGCTGATGGTGCCGGTCCAGTCGGTCACCAGGCAGGCGATCGCCGCGATGACGGCGGCGGGGCAGCGGCGGGCGGCGTTCGCGCTGGAGTCGGTGGTGGGCGAGCTGTCGTACATCGTGGGCCCGGCGGTGGTGATCCTGGGCGCGGCGACGCTGTCCCCCGGCGTGGTGGCGTGGGGGGTGGGCGCCGCGATCGTCGTCGGCGGGGCGGGGATCGCCCTGCTCGACCCGCCGATGCGGACCGAGGACGAGGCGGACGGGGCGGCGGCGGGCCGGCCCCGGCCCCGGCGCCGGGAGTGGCTGGGAGCGCGCATGCTCGCCGTCCTGACGATGGGGTTCGGTGTCGCGATGCTGCTCAGCGGCGTCGACCTGGCCATCGTCGCCACCCTCCGGGAGGCCGGTCAGGTCTCGTGGGCGGCCGTGGTCGTCGCCGTGTTCGGGGTGACGTCCGTCGTGGGCGGCCTGGTGTACGGGTCGCTGCCCTGGTCGATGCCCACCTGGCTGCTGCTCGGCCTGCTCGGGCTGGTGACGGTCCCGGCCGGGCTCGCCCAGGACTGGCCCTGGCTGTGCGTCGCCGTGATCGGTGCCGGGCTGCTCACCGCGCCGACCCTTTCCACGGTCTCCGACGCGGTGAGCAGGCTGGCGCCTGCCGGTGTGCGGGGTGAGGCGACCGGCCTGCAGTCCTCGGCGGCGAGCGCGGGGTTCGCGCTCGGCGCCCCGGTCGTGGGGGTGGCGATCGACGCGTCCGTGCCGGCGGGCGGCTTCGCGGCGGCCGGCCTGACCGGCCTGCTCACCGCGCTGGCGGGATACCTGCTCTCGCGCAGGTCACCCGCCACGCCTCCGCCGTCGTCGTCGCGGGCCCCCGAGCCCTGCGACGCCGCCGCGCCGGCCCCGTGACACCGGCCCGCGCGGCCGCGGCCGTGGTCGTGGTCGTACGGCGCCGGTGACGGGCCGGGTACGGTCACCGGCTCGCCCCGTTTCCGCCGCGTCCCGGCCGTCCCCTGCTGGAGCCGTTCAGATCCAGCCGTCCGCTGCCGGAGGCGGTCAGATCAAGCCGTCCCTTGCCCGAGCCGGTCAGATCAAGCCGTCCCCTGTCGGAGCCGTTCAGATCCAGCCGTCCGCTGCCGGAGGCGGTCAGATCAAGCCGTCCCTTGCCCGAGCCGGTCTGATCAGGCCGTCCTCTGGCCGGGCCGGTCAGATCAGCCCGCAGTGGCGGCAGCGGCCCCGCCTGCGCAGGTGGTACGCCAGCGTCGCCACGCCGAGGGCCACGGCCCAGATCGGCCAGTACGCCATCGGGCTGCTCAGCACGGAGGCCGGATCGGTCCAGTCCGCGGTGCGCGCGGCCTGCGCACCCGCCGACAGCAGTACGGCCGTGACCACCGAGGCGAGGACCACCGGAAGGGCGGGCGGCACGCGCCTGCCCGCCAGCCCGATCACCCAGCGGGGCCAGACCTCGCCCCAGCGGTGCACCAGCCCGAGCGTGAGCACACCGCCGGTCGCCGCGATCGTCGCCAGCGCCGCCCCCGCCCACACCAGGCCCGTTTCGTGCAGCCAGGACAGCCCCTCCGCCGGGGCCAGCAGGGGGATGTTCAGCGCCCACGCCCAGCGGACCACGGCGTAGAAGAGCGGGACGACGAAGGCCGTGTAGGCCGCCCAGCGTCCCCATCTGGCCGCCGAGGCGGGGGTCGTCCAGGTGGCGCTCCCGCCCGCGGAACGGCCGCAGCCGCCGCAGGAATCGGCGGTACGCCGCTGGAAGGCCAGTGCCGCGCCCGCCCACAGCAGCCCTCCGGCCAGGCAGATGATCATGTTCAGCACCGGCCAGGGCAGCGCGACCTCGAAGTAGTCGACGTCCGGCCAGCCGAACGGCAGCCCGGCCAGGACGATCGGAGCGTATCCGACCGCGATCATGATCCGGGCGTCGGGGACGAGAACGACGAGCGTCGCCGCGACGGCCCACGCCATCGCGAGCACCGCGACGCGGGGCGCGCCGCGCGGCCGTACCCGGGCCATGACCAGCGCGAGCACCGCGCCCGCCAGCCCGAGCGCCGCGATGACCGGCGCGGTCGCCGAGGCCGTCGCGCCACCCAGCAACGACTCCGCCCTGGCGTCGGGGATGTCCCCCTCCCCGAAGGGGAAGCCCGCGCCGCCCCGCGCCCAGTAGAGCCCGAGGCCGCCGTAGACCAGCGACCACGCGCCCGCCGCGTACGCCGCCCAGCGGGGCCATCGGGGGGTCGCCTTCCGGTGGTCCGTGGTTGTTCTTTCCGTGATCGTTTCCATGCCTCAAGCGTCGGGCGACGGGCGCGCCGTGCCCATCTGCCGTTCGGCGGATTCCACCCGGCGAGTGCCGCGCCCTCTCTTCCTTTCGGCGGATTCGCCGGGGCCGGGGATCGCGCGCCCTCTGCCGTTCGATGGATTCCGCCCGATGAGCGTCGTATTTCCTCTTCCTTTCGGCGGATCCGCGGCGACCGGGTATCGAGCGCCCTCTGCCGTTCGGCGGATTCCACCCGGTTGGCGTTGTGCCTCCTCTTCCTTTCGGCGGATCCGACGGGGCCGGGTGTCCCCGTAGAGTCGATCCATGGACCAGGTCGCCGCGTTCGTGGCACTCGCCATGATGATCGTGGCGTTCGTGCCGCGCGTGCCGCCCGCGTGGCCCGCCGCGGCGGGCGGGGCGATCTCGATCGCGATCACCGTCGCGCACCCGCTGGCCGGATGGCACGGCGGCACCGTCCCCTGGGCGCTGGCCGAGGTGCCTCCCCTGCTCGTGCTGACGTTCATGGCCGCCAGGCGCGCACCGGCCCCCCAGGCCGTCGCCTCGGCCGGGCTGGCGGGGGGCGCGGTCGCGCTGATGCTCGTGCGCGCGCTCTGGCCCGGCGAGATCACGTTCACCCTCGTGGCCTGCGCGAGCTGGTCCCTCCTCGCGGTCGCGGCGGCGGGGGCCGGCCTCTACGTACGCGTGCTGGACAACGGCCGGCGCCGCGCGGTGGCCGGGGCCAGGCGGACGCAGCGGCTCGTGCTCGCCCGCGACCTGCACGACTTCGTCGCCCACGACGTGAGCGGGATGCTCGTGCAGGCGCAGGCCGCCCGGCTCGTGCCCGGGGAGCTCCCGCCGCAGGTGGCCGACGCGCTGCGGCGTATCGAGGAGGCGGGCCAGCGGGCTCTGGCCGCCATGGACCGGACCGTCCAGATGCTCCACGAAGCCGACGAGGCCGACGGAGCCGACAGGGCCGGACCTGACGCGACGGGACCGCTGCCCGGGGTCGACGGCCTGGCGCGGCTCGCCGACGACTACTCCCCGTCGGTGCGGGTGGACCTCTCGGTCGATCCCGGGCTGGAGCGGCGGCTCTCCCAGGAGACCTCCGCCACCGTCTACCGGGTCGTGACGGAGGCGCTCACCAACGTGCGCCGCCACGCCCCCGAGGCGACCCGCGTCGCGATCACCGTCACCCGGGCGGGAGAGTCGGTCCGCGTACGCGTCGACGACGACGGCGGCGGTCACTCGCAGGCGGCCCGCCGCGGGGGCTTCGGCCTGGTCGGGCTCACCGAGCGGGCCGAGGTGCTCGGCGGCTCGCTGTCGGCCGGACCCGAGCCGGGCGGCTGGCGGGTCGAGGCGCTCGTGCCCGCCCACCCGTCATGGCGGTTCCGGCACTCCGGACCACGCGTGGGCCGTCCGGCCGCGAGCCGAGGAGGACCGGCATGACCACCCGGATCCTGATCGCCGACGACCAGGAGGACGTGCGGATCGGCTTCCGGCTCATCCTCGACTCCCAGCCCGACATGACGGTGGTGGGAGAGGCCGCGGACGGCCACAGCGCCGTCGAGCTGGCCCGCCACCTGCGGCCCGACGTGGTGCTCGCCGACATCCGCATGCCGAGGCTCGACGGGCTGGAGGTCACCCGGTTACTGGCCGGGCAGACGCGGGTGGTCGTCGTGACGACCTTCGACCTCGACGAGTACGTGCACACCGCGCTGCGCAACGGCGCCTGCGGCTTCCTGCTCAAGCGGTCGGGCCCCGCCCTGCTCGTCGAGGCCGTCCGGGCGGCCATGGCCGGTGACACGCTGATCAGCCCGCAGGTCACCGTCCGCCTGCTGGCCCACCTCCGGACGCCCGCCGCGCCTTCCGCGCCCTCCGCGCTCGCCGAGCCGCTGACGGAGCGGGAGCTCGAGGTCGCCCGGCTGGTCGCCCACGGCCGTACCAACGCCGAGATCGCCGCCGAGCTGTTCATCGGCTCCGGCACGGTGAAGACCCACGTCGCCAACGTCCAGCGCAAGCTCGCGGTGGCCAACCGGGTCGGCATCGCCGCCTGGGCGTGGGGTTCCGGCACCGTCACCGGCCCGTAGCGCACACCGTCCGCCCCACGGGGGCCGCTCACGCTCGGCCCGCCCGCTCCCCGGGGTCTCGGGTGCCGGGGGCCCGGGTACGAGGCGGTGGTTCGGCCGGGGACGGGCACTGGAGTCCCGGGTACGGGGCGGCGGTTCAGACAAAAACGGGCACGGGAGTCCTGGATCCGGGGCGGCGGTTCGGCCGGGGACGAGCGGTGGAGTCCCGGGTACAGGGCGGCGGTTCGGCCGGGGACGGGCACTGGAGTCCCGGGTACGGGGCGGCGGTTCAGTCGAGGATCTGGACGTATCCGTCGGTCCCGTGGACGCGGATCCGCTGCCCGTCCCGGATCAGCCGGGTGGCCCCCTCCACCCCCACGACGGCGGGCAGGCCGTACTCCCGCGCGATCACCGCCCCGTGCGTCATGAGGCCGCCCACCTCCGTCACCAGTCCGGCGACGGTGACGAACAGGGGGGTCCAGCTGGGGTCGGTGAAGGCGGTGACCAGGATGTCGCCCGCCTCGAGGTCGGCGTGCGCCATGTCCATGACGACGCGGGCACGGCCCTCGACGGTCCCGGCCGAGACGGGGAGACCGGCCAGCGCGCCGGGCGGGGCGTCGTCACGGTGGTACCGGCCGGTGACGGCCTCGCCGTCCGAGGTGAGGACCCGGGGCGGTGTGAGCGCCTCGTACGACCGGAACGCCTCCCGCCTTTCCAGGATGAGCCCGGCGTCCGCGGTGCCGGTGCGCACGACCTCCCGCAGCTCCTCGAACCGGAGGAAGAAGATGTCCTCCCTCTCGCGCAGGACGCCGGAGCGGACGAGGCGATCGGCCTCCCCCAGCAACGCCCGCTTGTAGGCGAAGTAGCGGCTGACCATGCCGTACTTGGGATACTCCCGGTATCCGGCGAAGGCGCGGACGCGGTCGATCATCCGCTTGGTCTCCTCGGCCTTGCGTTCCCCGTCGGGCAGGGCGCGCAGTCGCGGCAGGATCTCCCGCTCCTTCCGCCGTGACTCCAGGCGCCCCTGTTCGAAACGTCGTTCACCGGCGCCCGGCTCGAAGTTCCTGACGTTGCCGAGGATGGCGGGCACGAGCGTGGCGGGGCGCTCGCTCCAGCGCGTCCTGGTGATGTCGATCTCGCCCGCGCAGCGCATGCCGTACTCGTCGAGATAGCCACGGATGGCGTCACGCGCCTCCCGCCCGCCGACCGGGCCGGACGGACCGGCCAGCTCGTCCAGGAAGCCGTCGCCCTCCCGGCCCTCGTCCGCGACGCGCTGCAGGAACGCCACGACGTCCGCGTACGGCCGGATCGTGTCCGCGACGCCGAGGAGTGCCAGTCCCATCTCCGACGTGACGTTGTGGGGGACGGACTGCGTGAGCGCGTCGGCCGCGTTCTTCTCCCCCAGCCACTCCTCCAGGTGGTCGTTGAGCCACCAGGCCGCCTCCATCCCCGCCATGATCACCTGGTGGCTCCGCGGGGAGAACAGGAGGCGCTTCAGCTCCGCGAGGTCGGCCAGGACGAAGTCGAGCAGGGCTGGCCCGGACAGGGTCCGGATCTCGCTCCGCAGGGTGGCGACGGACTCCTGGTTCTGCCGGATCAGCTCGGTGACGACGGCCGGATCGGTCTCGATCGGGGCGGGCGGGTCACCGGCGGGCGCGGCGGCGGCGTCCTCGTCCGGAAGCGGGCGGATGAAGTCGCCGCGGTCGAGGACGCTCTGCAGCGCGTCCCGGATCAGCGGGTCGGACTTCCCCAGGGTCCCGAGGAGGTACCCGCGGCCCGCGGGCGTCGCCAGGACGGGGGCCACGTCGACGAACAGCCGCCCGCCCGCCTCGTGCATCGGCCGCGGGGTCGTCAGCTGCCACATGGAGAGTCCCAGCGGCCTCATCGCGTCGGTCATCATCTGCTGGTGACCGACGGAGACGTAGAGGTGGTTCTCCTGGTCGCCGGTCTCGGGGACGGGGAACAGGGTGGTGATCGGGCGGCTCTGGACGATGTGGAAGTCGTCGCCGGCCAGGCACCACTCGATGTCCTGCGGCCTGCCGAAGTGCGCCTCGACGCGCCGGCCCAGCCGCACCAGGCGCACGACCTGCGCGTCCGTCAGGGCCGGCCGCGTCTGCCGCCCCGGTTCGACCGGCGCGTCCCGGGTGCCGCCTCCCGGCGCCGCCTGGACGGAGCGCGGCTTGGTGGCGACCGCCGTGGTGAGGACCTGGTCGTCGCGCACCGTGTAGACGTCCCCGGCGACCAGGCCGGAGACGAGCGCCTCGCCGAGCCCCCAGCCTGCCTCCACAGTGGCGATCCTCCTGTTCGAGGTCACGGGGTCCGCGGTGAAGAGGATCCCGGCCGCCTCGGGGAACACCATCCGCTGCACGACGACGGCCATCCGTACCTTGCGGTGGTCGAAGCCGTTGTGGCTCCGGTAGGTCACCGCCCGCTCGGTGAACAGCGACGCCCAGCACCTCCGGACGTGCCGGAGGATCTCCGGCAGGCCCGCGATGTTCAGGTACGAGTCCTGCTGACCGGCGAAGGACGCGGTCGGCAGGTCCTCGGCCGTCGCGCTGGAGCGCACCGCGTAAGCGGCCCACTCCCCGAGCCGGGCGAGCGATTCGCCGATCGCCGCCGCGAGATCATCGGGAATCTCGACGCCCTCGACGACGCGGCGGACATCGGCGCTCAGGGCGCGGATCTCCGCGCGGTCGTCCGGTTTCACGCGCGACAGCAGGTCGAGCTGAGCCGTGACCGCGGGCATCTCGGCCACGACCCGCTGGAAGGCGTCCGTCGTGACGCAGAAGCCGTCCGGCACGCGAATGTCGTTGATTCGCGCGAGCTCGCCCAGGTGCGCCCCCTTTCCGCCGACGTCCGCGACATCCGTTGAATTGATCTCCTCGAAACCCAGTACGTAGCGCAATTCCGTCGCTCCATCGTTCGTCGGGCCGGTTCGCAACGGGCAGTATGAAGTACTTTCCGGCGTCTCATGAGGCGCGCGAATCTGATACAAAATGAAAGTGGCGGGGAGATGAGTTCGCCCGTTCGCCCCTTTGCCCGTTCGACCCTTCGCCCCTTCGCCCCTCGCGAGTCGTCGGCGACGTGAAACCCGACCGCGACCGCCCGTGCTCTCTCAGCCGGTGTGAAGAATCCGGAAGCGATCGGGTTCCGCAGGATCCCGATCGGCGATCTGGACCGGCGGCCAAGCCCACTGCCAGACGCCGATGCCCGGCGTTCGGGAGAACCGGATCAGCCCGCGGGTGCCTTCGACCACGACGCGCGGCCAGGATGCGGCGATGCCCGCCCGGTCCGTGCCGTGGGCACGCAGCACCTCGGCGAGGACGGTGACCGTGTCGTAGCCCTCGAAGGCGACGAAGGAGGGCGCCTCGGCCAGCCGCTCGCGAAGGGCCGTCCCGACCCGCGCGCCGAGCGGGCCGAGACGCTCGGGCAGATAGCGCAGGAACGGGATCGCGGCGCCGTCGGCGCCCAGCAGGGCCGCCCATCCGGCGAACTCCGGCTGCCCGGCCGGAGCACCGATCACGATCCCGGCGAGGCGCCGGTCGCGGCGGACGGCCCTGACGATCGGCACCGCCGGTTCCGGGTGACCGGCCAGGAGCAGGAGGGCCGTCTCGCGGCCACCGGCGAGCTCGTCGCACAGGGCCGCGGGGGTGAGCGCGCGCACGTCGAGTTCGGTGACGGTGCCGCCGCGTGAGGCGAGGTGGTCCCGCAGGACGCGGGTCCCGGACGACCAGTAGACACTCGGCTCGGCCGCCACGGCGATCCGGCCGTGGCCCGCGCCGAGGAGGAAGTCCGCGTAGATCCGCCAGCCGTGGGACTGCGCCGGGGCGAGACGCGCGACCCCTTGCGCCGGCTGTTCGGTGAGCGCGTCGAGAACCGCCGACGAGCAGAGGAACGGCAGGCCGAGGGCGTCGGCCCTGGTGGCGGCGGCGCGGGCGACGACGCTGTGGTACTCCCCCGCCAGGGCGGCCACGCCCAGCCGGGCCAGCTCGTCCACGGCCGCCACGGCCCTCCCCGGGTCGGCCGCGGTGTCCCGGACCACCAGTTCGAGGGGGCTCCCGGCGATCCCGCCGGTCTCGTTGACCTCGCGAACGGCCAGTTCGAGCCCGGCGAGCAGGTGCCGGCCCGCCTCGACCCATCCGGGCCGGGTCAGCGGGACGAGGGCGCCGATCCGGACGGACGGTCCGTCGGCCCGCTCCGCTCGCGGCGATGGTGGCGTACTCATGCGTCGGCGTCTCCCGTCTGACGGTTCGGTCCTAGTTTGCCCGGACCTGGCCTCGGGACCGGCGAACTCGCCTCCCTGACCGTCGCAGGAAGTCGGCGCGGGTGGCGCGGATCGCGGCGCCGTCGCCGCTTCGGCGTCCGGGATGGGCGCCCGACCCGGCGATCGCGCTCCGCCCCGTCCGGGCCGTCGACGGGTGAGGACGTTCCGGTAAAGGCAGGGAACGGGGTGAAAGGCCGGGAACGGAGGAGAAGGCCCGGCAAGGACCTGGAAAGGCCATGCCATCCGGTCCCGATGGGCCGCGCGCTCTTGACAGCCCAGTATTCCTACCTGAATAGTATGGATATATTCGAGCCGCCGCGGGACGCCGCCGGGCCGCGCGGATCCTCACCAGCCGCGACCGCGAGGAGACCCTCCCATGCAGGAATCCCCCCACAGTGCCCCCCGGAGTACCCCCGGCGGCCCGGGCGGCCCGGGCGGCCCGGGCGGCCCGGGCGGCGAGGCGCTGTCCCGACTTCCCGGCCTGTCCCGCCTCCCCGGCCTGTCACGGCGCGTCTTCCTCGGCGCGGCCGGAGGCGCCGCGCTGACCGGGCTGCTCGCCGCCTGCGCGGGCAGCACGGGCGGCGCGGGCGACACGGCGAGCGCGGGCGGCGGCTCCCGGACGGTTCCCGCCTCCCCGCCGGGCACCCCGAAGACCGGCGGCGTCCTGCGCGCCGGCTCTCCCCCGCCGCCGACCGCCGTCGACCCCGTCACCATGTACGACGGCTCCGCGATCGCGATCGTCCAGCTGGTGGCCGACTATCTGATCTGGCTGGACAGGGACTTCAAGCTCGTACCCCGCCTGGCCGAGAAGTGGGAGTCCGAGGAGGGCGGCAGGCGCTGGGTCTTCTCCCTGCGCGAGGGCGTCACCTTCTCCGACGGCACGCCGCTGGACGCGAAGGCGGTCAAGGCCACCTTCGACCGGCTGCTCGACCCGAAGAGCAAGTCCGCCGCCGCGGCGGCGTTCGACTCGGTGCTGGCCGAGGGCGGGATCGGCGTCCGGGGCGACTCGACGGTCGTCTTCACCCTGGAACGGGCCTTCTCCGACTTCCCGTACCTGGTCTCGGCCGGAAACTACAACGCGGTGATCCTCAAGGCGGACTACGCGGGCGACTTCACCGCCAAGCCGGTCGGCACCGGCCCGTTCCTGCTGGAGTCGTACGACGCCTCCAGCGGCGCGGTGTTCAAGCGCAACCCCAGGTACTGGGAGCCGGGCAAGCCGTACCTGGACGGTGTGCGGATCACCTTCTACGCCGACGACCAGGCGGACCTCCTCGCGCTGCAGAGCGGCGAGATCGACACCCAGATCCTCAGCCGCCCCGCGCTGGTCGGGCCGCTCAAGGGGCTCGGCGGCATCGTCGTCGACCAGGTCCAGGGCACCGGCCTCACCGCCTTCACCCTGCGGGTGGACCAGGCGCCCTTCGACAGGAAAGAGGTGCGCCAGGCGATCGCGTACGCCCTGGACCGGCCGGGGGTGAACGCGGGCGTCTACGACGGCATCGGCGCGCTGGGCAACGACCACCTGTTCGCCGCGCTGTTCCCGGCCGCGCCGCCGGACGTGCCGCAGCGGGCCAAGGACCCGGCGAAGGTCGCGTCGCTGCTCGCCGCGGCCGGGGTGGAGAAGCTCTCCTTCGCGCTGACGTACGACCCGCCGAGCAAGGACTACGCCCTCACCGTGCAGGACCAGCTCAAGCAGGTCGGCATCGAGGTGGAGCTCGACCAGCGCACGTCCGGCGACTTCTACGGCGGCGACCAGGAGAAGGACACCCCCTGGCTGTTCACCCCGGCCAACCTGGTGGGCTGGGCCGGGCGCGCGGTGCCCAGCCAGTTCGTCATCCCGATGGTCAAGAGCGGCGGCGTGTGGAACGGCTCGAAGTACGCCAACCCCGCGCTGGACGCCGCCACCGACGCCTACGACTCGGCGACGACCGACGAGGAGCGCAGGACCCAGGCCGCGATCATCGCGAAGGCGCTCCACGAGGACGTCCCGGTGATCATCGCGGTCTGGAGCGGCACCGTCCGGGCGTACGCCGGCGAGCGCTTCACCGGCGTGGCGGCCCATCCATCGAGCTATGTCGACTTCAGCTCGGTCTCGCGGCTTTAGGGCGGTGTGAGCGGCATGAGGCGATTCCTGCTCCGGCGGCTGGCGGCGATCCCGCTCACCCTGCTCGCGGTGTCCCTGCTGGTCTTCGCCGCCACCGAGCTGGTCCCCGGCGACGTGGCCCGCACGATCCTGGGCCGTGAGGCGGGCGAGGAGGCCGTGGCGCGGCTCCGCGAGCAGCTGGGGCTCGACCGGCCGCTCGCCGAGCGCTACACCGGCTGGCTGTCGGGGTTCTTCACCGGCGAGTGGGGCGACTCCCACACGCTCGGGGTGCCGGTCCGCGACCTCGTGCTCGGGCGCCTCGCCGACTCCCTCATTCTGGGCGGGCTGGCGTTCGCCCTGCTGGTCCCGGTCGCGGTGACGCTCGGCCTGGTCGCCGGGGTCAACCACGACCGCCCCGTCGACCGGGTCATCAGCGTCACCGGGCTCGCCCTGGGCGCCATACCGGAGTTCGTGACGGGGGTGGTGCTGCTGGTCGTCTTCGCGGTGCGGCTGCGCTGGTTCCCCGCCTCGGCCCAGGCGCCGGACGGCGCGACGATCCTCACCCGGCTCGGCCACCTGGCGCTGCCGGTGATCTCCCTCGTCCTGCTGTGCACCGGCTACGTCGCCCGCCACGTGCGCGCGAGCACCGTGGCGGCCGTGGAGAGCCCGTACGTCAGGGCCGCGGAGCTGCGCGGTCTCGGCCGGGCCCAGGTGGTGCGGCGGCACGTGCTGCGCAACTCCACGGTGCCGGCGACCAGCGCGCTCGGCGTGCAGCTGCAGTTCCTGCTCGGCGGGCTGGTCGCCGTCGAGCTGCTGTTCAACTACCCGGGCATCGGCGCCCTGCTGCTGCAGTCGGCGATCGACAAGGACCTGCCGACCCTGCAGGCCACCGCGATGGTGCTCGGCGTCCTCTACATGTCGATCATCCTCGCGGCCGACCTGGCCTACCGCCTGCTCGACCCCCGGGTCCGGCTCGGGGGGGCCGCCGCGTGAACGGGCTTACGAAGGGAGTCCACATGAGCGCCGTCACCGCGGGCGCGGGCGGGGTGCGGCGGCGGGTGGCCGGGCGTGACTTCCGCGTGGCCCTCGTCGCGGGCGGCGCGCTCGTGCTGGCCTGGGCGGTCGTCGCCGCGTTCTGGCCGCAGCTGGTCCCCTACGACCCGCTGCGGCACGACCCGCTGAGCCGCTTCCTGCCCCCGGGCCCCGAACACTGGCTGGGCACCGACCAGTTCGGCCGCGACACCTTCTCCAGGATGCTCGCGGGAGCCCGCCCGGTGCTGCAGGTCGCGCCGCTCGCGACCGCGCTCGCCGTCGTGGCGGGCACCGCGGTCGGCCTGGTGGCGGGGACGTTCGGCGGCCTCGTCGACGAGATCGTCATGCGGCTGCTCGACGCGGTCGTGGTCTTCCCCGCGATCATCGCCGCGGTGCTGTTCGTGGCGCTGGCGGGCCGTTCGGTAACCGTCATGGTGCTGGTCGTCGCGGGGTCGTTCGTGCCCATCGTGGCCCGCAGCGTCCGCGCGGCGACGCTGGTCGAGCGGGAGAAAGCGTACGTCGAGGCGGCCAGGCTGCGCGGGGAACGCCCCTGGTCGCTGATGCGGCGGGAGATCTTCCCCAACGTCGGCACGACCGTGCTGGTGGAGGCGACCTCCCGGTTCGGCGACGCGATCTTCGCCGCCGCCACGCTGTCGTTCCTGGGGCTCGGCCAGCCGCCGGGCTCCCCCGACTGGGGCGCCTCGGTCTCGGACAACCGCGTCTGGCTCCAGCTCGCGCCCTGGACCATACTCGCCCCCGCGCTGGCCATCGCCTCGCTGGTGGTGGGGATCGCGCTCGTCGCCGACTCGCTGCGCGGCAGATGGGAGGCGTCATGACGGGGAGAGCGACCGGAGGACCTCGTCTCCCCGCGCCGCGGGAGCCCGTGACCCGGGACGTCGACCTCACGCGACCGCGCCGTCCCGGGCAAGGGGAGAACCCGCACGGTCCCGGGGCCTGGTCCGAGGAGAACTCACACGGTCCCGGGTCCCGATCCGGTGGCTCCGGCGAATCCGGCGAAGGCGGACCGGCGGGCCGGGGACTGCGGGTGACGGGGCTGTCGGTCTCGTACCGCACGGCGCGCGGCGAGGTCCCGGCGGTGACGAACGTCTCCTTCGACGTCGCCCCGGGCGAGACGTACGGGATCGTGGGCGAGTCGGGGTGCGGCAAGACCACGCTGAGCCGCGCCCTGGGCCGCCACCTGCCGCCGGGCGGTTCGATCACCGGCGGCGGGGTGACCGTGGACGGCGTCGAGGTGCCGGCCCTCTCCCCCGCTGAACTGCGGCGCTGGCGGACCACCTCGCTCGCCGTCGTGCACCAGGAGGCGGGCAGCTCGCTCGACCCGACGATGCGGATCGGCGCGCAACTCGCCGAGGTCCTCAGGCTGCAGGGACGCGGCCGGGCCGAGGCGCGGCGGGAGGCGGTCGCACTGCTGGCCAGGGTACGGCTGCCCGACCCGGCCGCGATCGCGCGGCGCTACCCGCACCAGCTATCCGGCGGCCAGCAGCAGCGCGTCGTGATCGCCGCCGCGCTGGCCACCCGCCCACGGCTGCTCGTCCTCGACGAGCCGACGACCGGCCTGGACGCGACGGTGCAGCACGAGATCCTCGACCTCCTCTGGGCGCTGCGCGCGGAGACGGACGCGGCCGTGGTGCTGATCAGCCACGACCTGGCTCTGGTCGGGCGCCTGTGCGAACGCGTCGGCGTCCTGTACGCGGGTCGCATGGTCGAGGAGGGCCCCGCGGCGGAGGTGATGGCGAGCCCGCGGCACCCCTACACCTCGGCGCTGCTGGCGAGCGTCCCCCGGCTGGGCGTCTCCCGCCACGCGCGGGAGCTCGCGGCCATCCCCGGCCGGCCCCCGGTTCCCGGTGAGGAGGTCGGCGGGTGCGCGTTCGCGCCCCGCTGCGCCCTCGCCGACGACCTCTGCCGGAAGAGGACGCCCGCGCTGGAGCCCGCCCCGGGCGGACGGCGGGCCCGCTGCCACCACACCGACCGGCTGCTCGCGACACCCGGCTCGCCTTTCGAGGAGCCATCCGACGCACCCGGTGCGCCCTTCGCAGAGCCGCTCGATTCAAGCGATTCGACTGGTTCTAGCGGTTCGACCGGTTCGCCCTTGGAGCCGACCGGCCCGGCCGACGGTACGGACGCCCCGAGCGGGGTGCCGCTGCTGGAGGTACGCGGCCTGACCAGGAAGTACGGCCGGACCATCGTCGTCGACGGGGTCGACCTGACCATCGGCCGCGCCGAGGTTCTCGGCCTGGTCGGCGAATCGGGCAGCGGCAAGACGACCCTGGCCCGCGCCGTCGCCGGGCTCGGACCGCGGGGAACGGGGACGATCGCGCTGCACGGGCGGGAACTGGCCGCGACCGTGGGACGGCGCGACGCGCGCGACCGCCGCCGCGTCCAGATGGTCTTCCAGAACCCCGAGACGTCGCTGAACCCCAGCCACACGGTCCGCGCGATCCTGACCAGGGCGGTCCGCGGGCTGGGCGGCTCCCGCACCGCCGCCGAGCTGGCCGCGCGGGCCAGCCTGGACGACCACCTGCTGGACGCCCGTCCCGACCGGCTCTCCGGAGGCCAGAAGCAGCGGGCCGCGATCGCCCGCGCCTTCGCCGGGGACCCCGAGCTGGTGGTGTGCGACGAGCCGGTCTCGGCCCTCGACGTGAGCGTCCAGGCGGGCGTGCTGCGGCTGCTGTCGGAACAGCAGCGGCTGACCGGGACGTCGTACCTGTTCATCTCGCACGACCTCGCGGTCGTCGGCTACCTGGCCGATCGGATCGCGGTCATGTACCGCGGCCGGATCGTCGAGGAGGGGCCCGCCTCGCGGGTGCTCGCCGGTCCGCACCACCCGTACACCGCCTCGCTGGTCGCCGCCTCGCGGGCCCGGCTGGACGACCCGGAGAGCATCCGCCTCCCGGCGGGAGAACCGGCGGAAGAGCCGGTAAAGGAATCGGCGGAAGAGCGGGTGGGGTCCGCGCGAGCGGGCGGGATCACACGAGAGAGCGAGCCCGCGCGAGCGCGCCCGAGCGGGTGGGCGAGCCGGATCCGGTGGGAGCGCGCGGCCGGACGGGACGGCGTCACCAAACGGAAGGACGCCAACGAACGGAAGGGCGTCAACGTATGGGAAGGCGTCAATGTACGGGAGGGCGCGACCGGGTGCGGGTTCGCGGCTCGCTGCCCGCTGCGGATCGAGGGGCTCTGCGACTCGGTGGACCCTCCGGTGGCGCACACCGGCGACGGCCACACGGTCCGCTGCCACCTCGACACGGGCGACCTGCCGGACACGGGCGACCTCCCGCGAACCGCCGTCCCGGTGACGGCTCCCGGCGACCGAGGCACCCGGCACGACCCGCCCACCCGGGACGCCAAAGCCCCCGGGGACGCCCAACACACCCCGGCCACCCAACACGCCCGGCACACCCATGACACCCGCGACGCCCAAGACAGCCGAGACACCCAAGACACCCGAGACAAGGAGGACGGATCGCCCTAGAACACGCCCCGCTTTTCCCACCAGCCCGCACGGAGGCACCAATGTCATCGAAACTCGCGGTACCCGAACAGGAATTCGCCCTGCTGCCCGAGATCGCCGAGAGTCTCGGCCTGACCGGCCCCGATCCGCACCGCATCCAGCGCCGCTGGGTCACCGTGGTCAGCGGCGGCCACGTCAGCGGCGTCACCTGGGACACCGGCCCGGCCGAGATCGTCCTGCTGCACGAGGCCCGCCGCAGCGCCCGCTCCTGGGACCGGCCGCTGCTCGCGCTCGGCCGCCCGGCCCTCGCCCTGGACCTGCCGGGCCACGGCCGGTCGGGCTGGCGCGGGAACGGCGTCTACTCCCCGCGCAGGCTCGCCCCCGCGGTGAGCGAGGCCATCCGGTCCTTCGCCCCCGCCTCGAAGGTCGTGGCCGGCGCCGGGCTCGGCGCGCTGACCGCGATCGCGCTCACCGCCCGCTCGCCCGACCTGGTACGGGCCCTGGTGCTGCTGGACACCCTCCCCGGCGCCCCGGCGGAACCGGGCGTCGCGCCGGCCCGCCACGCCTCCAGGGAGGAGGCGCTCGACCGGCTCAGGGAGGCGAGGCCGGACGCCGCCGAGGAGGAGCTGGTCGCCGACGTCCGCTACGAGCTCGTCGAGGAGTCCGACGGGACCTGGACCTGGCGCCACCACCTGGGGAACCTGCCCGCCGAGGCGGCGGCGCACCTCGGCGACGAGACCCTCTGGGAGCAGCTGGAGGTCCTCTCCGGGTACGAGGTGCCCATCCTGCTCGTACGTCCCGCCACCGGTGCCCGGCTGAGCGACGCCTCCGCGGGCGAGCTCCTGCGCCGGGCCCCGTCGGCCCGGCTCGTCACCGCGACAGGCCCGGCCGAGCAGGCCGCGGTGCTGCGCGAAGCGCTCGACACGATCCAAGGGAGAAACGCATGACCGCCCAGATCCCCGTCATCGACCTCGAACTCGCCCTGAGCGACGACGCCCCCGAGGAGCTGATCGCCTCGGTGCGCGCGGCGGCCGAGCAGGTCGGCATCATCCAGGTCGTCAACCACGGCGTACCCGCCGAGCTGATCGACGACTTCCACGACCGGATCGGCCGCGTCCTCGCCCTGCCCAGGGAGGAGAAGGCGAAGCTCGCCAGCCCGACCGGGCACCCCTACCGGGGCTGGCGGCAGTGGCCCGACGACTTCGGGCGCCTGGAGCTGGAGCGCTTCAACATCGGCCAGTTCGACACCGTGGAGGAGGCGAAGGCGGCGGGGCTGTCGGAGGAGTACGCGCAGCTGTACGCCCACCCCAACGTCTGGCCGCCGCAGGAGCCCGGCCTGGCCGCGGTGACCAGGCTCTACCACGACGCCTCGGTACGCGTGGCCGAGCGGGTGCTCGACCTCTACAGCCGGGTGCTCGGCGTGCCCCTGTCGACGTTCCCGATCTCCGGGCGCCCCTACTACACGAGCTTCGTCGTCAACGACTACCCGACCTGGACGCACGAGGACACCGGGACGGACGACGACAAGCTGCTCCTGCTGGAGCACGCCGACGGTTCGGCGCTCACCGTGCTGCACCAGCGCGGCGACTACGCGGGACTGCAGGGCCAGGCGCCCGACGGGAGCTGGATCCCGGTGCCGATCGTGCCCGGAGCCCTGCAGGTCTTCTCCGGCCACATCCTCACCAAGTGGACGAACGGCCGGCTCCGCCCCGGACGGCACCGCGTCGTCGCGGGCGGCACGGTCACCCGGCGCTCCACCGGCGTCTTCTGGCACCCCAGCCTCGACACGGTGATCGAGCCGCTGGAGCCGTTCGTCGGCCCCGAGGGCAGCGACTTCGAGCCGGAGCTGCTGTGGGACCAGGCCGGTGGGCAGGTCGAGGAGTACCTGCGGGTGTTCGGCCGGCCGGACCAGATCGCGGCCTGGCGCGAGCGCAGGCCGTACGTCGCCGAACTCGCCGAACTCACGGAGGCGTAGGCCGATGCCCGCGTCGGGAACGTTCAACTGGGAGACCAGCGAGCGGTGGGTACGCGGCACCAGGGGCGACGTCACCGTCGTCGACAGCCGCCACCCGGTGCTGGTCTGGGAGGCGTCGCACCCGGTGCCCCGCTACGCCTTCCCCGAGTCGGAGGTCCGCTCCGACCTGCTGCGTCCGGCCGCCGCCCCGCCGACCGGCGTCCACGAGGGATCCACGGTCTTCCACGACCTGGTGATCGGCGGCGAGACCGTCGCGAACGCCGCGTGGCGCTACCCGGCCCTGCCCGGCCACATCGCGTTCGAGTGGTTCCAGCACGGCGGCGAGGTGCTCGAACACTGGTACGAAGAGGAGGAGGAGATCTTCGTCCATCCCCGCGACCCGTACAAGCGGGTCGACCCGGTGCCCAGCTCGCGGCACGTCAGGGTCGAGATCGGCGGCAGGGTCGTCGCGGACACCCGGCGCCCGGTGCTGCTGTTCGAGACGGGCCTGCCCACCCGCTACTACATCCCCCCGGAGGACGTGAACCTCGACCTGTTCGAACCGACGGCGACCAGCACCCGCTGCCCGTACAAGGGAGTCGCCTCCTACTGGTCCACGCGCGAGGGCGGGCCCGTCCCCGCCGACGTGGCGTGGGCCTACCCCGACCCGATCCCGGCCGCCGAGAGGATCAGGGATCACGTCGCCTTCTACAACGAGGTCGTCGACATCGTCGTGGACGGCGTGAAACTCGAAAGACCCGTCACCCTCTTCACCGAGCGCCTGCTGGAGGCCTGAGGGCACGGGGCCGGGCGAGCACCCGCCCCCCTCTCCTTTCTCCCGGCCCCGCCCGCGGTTCCCACCGCGGGCGGGGCCGTACGCGCTCCACAGGCACCCCCAGGCGGCTCCGCCCCTGACCCGCCGAGATGCGGGGCGTGTCCCCGGCCCCGGCCGGAGGATGCGAAGCTGGTACGACCGGCGTCGCCGGGGGCGACGCGCGGCCGATGGCCGGTTCTGTGTGGGAGGTAAGTCGTGTCGGACGAGTTCGACGTGGTGGTTGTGGGCGCGGGGCCCGCGGGCGAGAACGTCGCCGACCGCGCGGTCAGGGGAGGGCTGACCGCCGCGATCGTCGAGAGGGAGCTGGCCGGCGGCGAGTGCTCCTACTGGGCGTGCATCCCCAGCAAGGCGCTGCTGCGCCCGGTGGACCTGGCCGCCGAGGTCTCCCGGGTGCCCGGCCTGACGATGGGCCCGATCGACACCGCCGCCGTGCTCGCCCGGCGCGACGAGGCGGTGTCCCACTTCGACGACGCCGGCCAGGTCGAGTGGATCAGGAGCGTGCCCGCGGAGTTCGTACGCGGGCACGGGCGGCTGGACGGCCCCGGGCGGGTCGTGGTGACCGCGAAGGACGGCTCGGTCCGCACGCTGACCGCCCGGCGGGCGGTCGTGCTGGCCACCGGCACCGGCGCGACCGTCCCGCCGATCCCCGGCCTGGCGGAGGCGTCGCCGTGGACGAGCCGCGAGGTGACGGCGGCGAAGAGCGTGCCCGGACGGCTGGCCGTGCTGGGCGGCGGCGTGGTGGCCTGCGAGATGGCCCAGGCCATGCACGGGCTCGGCGCCCGGGAGACGACCGTGCTGGCGCGCAGCGGGCTGCTCGGCAGGATGGAGCCGTTCGCCGGGGAGCTGGTGGCCACGTCGTTCGCCGAGGCGGGCATCACCGTGCGCACGGGCGTCAAGGTGGCGAGGGTCGAGCGGCCCGTGCCCGGCGGCCCGGTGACGGTCCACCTGTCCGAGGGCCCCCCGGTGGAGGCCGACGAGCTGCTGGTGGCCACCGGCAGGCATCCGGCGACCGATGACATCGGGCTGGAGACCGTCGGGCTGGAGGCCGGGAGCACGATCGAGGTCGACGACAGCATGCGCGCCACCGGCGTCCCCGGCGGCTGGCTGTACGCGGTGGGCGACATCAACGGCCGCGCCCTGCTCACCCACATGGGCAAGTACCAGGCGCGGGTGTGCGGCGACGTCATCGCGGCGCGGGCCAAGGGCGAGCCCGACGAGCTACCGGGCCTGCGCGACACGGCGGACGCGTACGGCGCGCCGCAGGTGGTCTTCACCGACCCGCAGGTGGCCTCGGTCGGCCGGACCGAGGCGGAGGCCCGCGCCGAGGGGTTCGACGTCCGCGTGGTCGAGTACGACCTGGCCAGGGTGTCGGGGGCCTACCTGCAGGGCGACGGCTACCGGGGCAGGGCCAAGGCCGTCGTGGACGAGCGCCGCCGCGTCCTGCTCGGGGTGACCTTCGCGGGCCCCGCCGTGGGCGAGATGCTGCACTCCGCGACGATCGCCGTCGTCGGCGAGGTCCCCCTCGACCGGCTCTGGCACGCCGTGCCGTCCTACCCCACGGTCAGCGAGATCTGGCTGCGGCTGCTGGAGACGTACGGGCTCTGACCCCGCGTCCGGGCCGTGGGGGCGCCGCCTCCCACGGCCCGGACCGCCGTCACCGTCGCCGGGACCCCCGGCGAATCACCCGCGCGCCCGCGTCGCGGACGTCATGAACCTCGTGGACGTCACGGACGTCACGGATCTCGTGAACGTCGTGGATCTCGTGAACGTCGTGGATCTCGTGAACGTCGTGGATCTCGTGAACGTCGTGGATCTCGTGAACGTCGTGGATCTCGTGAACGTCGTGGCCGTGGCGGCCGTCACCGCCCGGCCTTCTCCGCGTCCTTCGCGAGGGCGCGGCCGATGACCAGGCGCTGGACCTGGTTGGTGCCCTCGACGATCTGCAGGACCTTGGCCTCCCGCATGAGGCGCTCGACCGGGAAGTCCTCCACGTACCCGTAGCCGCCGAGGACCTGGACCGCGTCGGTGGTGACCTTCATGCACATGTCGGTGGCGAAGAGCTTCGCCATCGCGGCCCGCGTGCCGTACGGCCGGCCCGCGTCGCGCAGCCGGGCGGCGTCCAGGTAGAGGGCGCGGGCGGCGGCGATCTGGGTGGCCATGTCGGCGAGCATGAAGCCGACGCCCTGGAAGTCGATGATCCGCGAGCCGAACTGGCGGCGCTCGGCCGCGTACGCGGTGGCGGTCTCGAAGGCCGCCTGGGCCACGCCCACGGCGCAGGCGGCGATGCCGAGCCTGCCGCCGTCCAGGGCGGCCATCGCGATCCGGAAGCCCTCCCCCTCGGAGCCCAGCAGGGCCTCGGGCGCCAGCCGCACCCCGTCGAAGCGGACCTGGGCGGTCGGCGAGGACTTCATCCCCATCTTCCGCTCGGGCGCGCCGAACGACAGCCCCTCCGTACCCGCGGGCACGTGGAAGCAGGAGATGCCGCGCGCGCCGTCGGCCGAGGTGCGGGCCATCAGCGTGTAGAAGTCGGCGGCGCCGCCGTGGGTGATCCAGGCCTTCACGCCGTCGACGGTGTAACCCCCGTCCCCGGGAACCGCCCTGGTCGCCAGCGCGGCGGCGTCGGACCCCGACTGCGGCTCCGACAGGCAGTACGCGCCCAGCCACTCGCCGCCCAGCATCTCGGGAAGCAGCGCGGCCCGCTGCTCGGCGGTGCCGTAGGCGGCCACCGGGAAGCACGACAGCGTGTGGACCGACAGCCCCAGCCCGACGGCCAGCCAGCCCGCGGAAAGCTCCTCGATCACCTGCAGGTAGACCTCGTACGGTTGCGCCGCCCCGCCGTGCTCCTCGGGGTAGGGCAGGCCGAGCAGCCCGGCCCGGCCGAGGGTGGTGAACACCTCCCGGGGGAAGTGCCCGGCGGCCTCGTCGGCGGCGGCCCGGGGCGCGACCTCCTTGCCGATCAGGTCGCGGACCAGGTCCAGGAGGTCATGGGCGTCGCCGGTCGGCAGAACGCGCTCAACGGTCATCTGAGTCCTTCCAGCGTGGAGACCCGCCCCAGGGTTCGCGGGGAGGGGGTCGCGCCCGCGTGCTCCGGGTCCCGGCGCGGAATCCCGGCTCCGGGCCCCGGCGCGGACGGCGAGAGGGCGGCCGGGATCACCGGCCACCCCGATTCTGGCACCCGCCGCGCACCCGCCGCCACGCGACCGTGCCCATGCCTGTATGCACGCTTGTGTCCGTGCATGTGCCCATGGCCGTGCATGCACCCATACCAGTGCCCGTGCCTGTGTCCGTGCCTGTGTCCGTGCCCGTGGGCCGTCCCCGCACGACCGGCCCGAAAACCATCGGCTCGAAAACCACCGGCCGGGAAGCCGCCGGGCCGGAAGCCGCCGGGCCGGAAGCGATCAGCCCAGAAGCCACCGGGCCGGAAGGCACCGGACCGGGAACCGCTAGACGATCACCAGCTCGCGGGGGCGGTGGTTGACCCGCTCGCCGCCCTCCTCGGTGCAGACGAGGATGTCCTCGATGCGGGCGCCGTGGGCCCCGGGCAGGTAGATCCCCGGCTCGACGGAGAAGGCGAAGCCGGGCGCGAGCGGCTCGGCGTTGCCCGCGACGATGTAGGGCTCCTCGTGGGTCTCCAGGCCGATGCCGTGGCCGGTGCGGTGGATGAAGTAGTCGCCGTACCCCTCGGCCGCGATCACGTCGCGCGCGGCGGCGTCGACCGCCTCGCACGTCACCCCGGGGGCCACGGCGTCGCAGGCCGCCTGCTGGGCGCGCCTGAGCACCTCGTAGTACTTCATGAAACCGGCCGGGGGCTCGCCGACGGCGTACACGCGCGTGGAGTCGGAGCAGTAGCCGTCGGGCATCTGGCCCCCGATGTCGACCACGATCGGCTCGCGCTCCTGGACGACGCGGTCCGACAGCTCGTGGTGCGGGCTGGCGCCGTTGGGCCCGGAGCCGACGATGACGAAGTCGACGGTGGAGTGGCCGGCCGCGATGATCGCCTCGGCGATGTCCCTGCCGATCTCGCGCTCGGTCCTGCCGGCCCGCAGGAAGCCGGGCACCTGAGCGTGGACGGCGTCGATCGCGGCGCCGGCCTCGCGCAGCGCCGCCACCTCGGCCGGGCTCTTGCGCATCCGCAGCCCGCGCAGGACGGTCCCGGCGAGCACCTGCTCGGCGCCGGGGATCGCGTCGCGCAGGCGCAGCGACTGCATCGCCCACATCCGGTCGGCGAGGCCGACCTTGCGGACCGCGCCCAGGCGCCTGCCGACGGCCGCGTACGGATCGTCGGTCTCGTCCCAGGGGACGAACTCGACGCCGAGCCGCGACGCCGGGGAGTGCTCGGCCGCGGGCAGCTCCAGGCGGGGCACCATCAGGAACGCCTCGCCCCTGACCGGAAGCACCAGGCAGGTGAGCCGCTCCAGCGGCAGTGCCTCGTAGCCGGTCACGTAGCGAAGGTCGGGGCCCGGCGTGAGCAGCAGCGCGTCGAGCCCGGCGGCGGCGGCCGCCTCTCGGGCGGCGGCCAGGCGGGTCACGGGATAGAGGTCAGAGGACTCCGTCGTCACGCCGACCAATCTAATCCCGCCCGGAACGGCGATGCATCCGGGCCCGGCCCGGAACCCGAAAGTCAGGGAAAGGAAGGCACGAAGGCGACTCCGCCACTACAATCTGTTGAAGTACGATCACATTTTGTTGGCAAAATATCCGTAAAGCCACACATTTCGAGAGCGAGCTACATGGTCGGCGTAGTGGGCGGCCACCAGCCACCCCTCCACCCACGAAACGACCACGTGACCGGTCCGGCCCCGTCGACCGCCGCTGAGATGGTGCAGCGGTCGCGCGGCGAGCCCGACGAGCACATGGCCGTGGAGCGACACCTCCTCACCGCACGCCTGGCGCACGCGGAGCGCATGGGCGAGATGGGCTGGGCCGAGTGGGATCTCCAGACCGGAGAGACCACCTGGTCCGACCAGGCGTACACCATATTCGGCCGCGCCCCCGGCGACGGCCCGATCCACCTGCGCGACCTGCCAGGTCACGTCGAGGAGGACGACCGGCCCGACCTCGACCGGCTGCTGTGGTCCGTCGCGCACCGGGCCGAGGGCGGGGAGACCGAGTTCCGCATCCGCCGCGACGGCGAGCTGCGGCACCTGCGCGCCGTGCTCGACCCCGTCGTGACCGGCGGGCGTCCCGCCGCCGTGCACGGCGTCGTGCAGGACATCACCTGCCGCCGCCGCGCCGAGCGGATCATGTCGGAGTCGCGCAGCAAGCTGCTGCGGGTCCGCGAGCAGGTCGCGGAGGAGCACGACATGAGCGTGGCGCTGCGCGAGGCGATCATGCCGGGTCTGGGCGACACCATCGACCTGCCGCACGCGCGCATCGCGGTCCGCTACGTGGCGGCGGGGGTCGAGCCCGGCCTGGGCGGCGACTGGTACGACGCGGTCCCCCTGCCCGACGGCAGGGTGCTGCTCGCCATCGGCGACGTGTCCGGGCACGGGATGCCCGCGATCTCCCAGATGGCCCAGCTTCGCCACGCCCTGATCGGCCTCGCGATGACCGGCCACTCCCCCGACAGGCTGCTGGCCTGGCTCAACGACCTCGTGCTGCACCGGATGCCCGAGACGACGGCGACCTCGGTCGTCGGTCATCTCGATCCGGCCACGAGGATGTTCACCTGGGGGCAGGCGGGGCATCCGGCACCGATTCTGGTCCGCGACGGGACGGCCACCCAGCTCGACCCGCCCGCCGGGGTGCTGCTGGGCGCCACTCCCGACGAGCCGTACGAGCTGGCCGGGGTCGAGCTGCGGGAGGGCGACCTGCTGTTGCTGTTCACCGACGGGCTGGTGGAGCGCCGCACCCGCGACATCGACGAGGGCCTGGCGCTGACCATGAAGGCCGCGGCCCTGCTGAGAGGTGACCTCGACGACGGGCTCGACCGGCTCATCGAGGTGATCGGCGGCCCCAACCCCGAGGACGACACCTGCGTCCTGGCGATCGGCGTGCTCGGCTGATTGGTTAAATGGTCGCCATGCCCGGCCTGATGCTTCTCGACACCCCTTCGCTGTACTACCGCGCCTTCTACGGCATCCCCGAGTCGATGACCGCCCCCGACGGGATGCCCGTCAACGCGGTGCGCGGCGTCATCGACATGATCGCCATGCTGGTCCGGCGGCACTCCCCCGCCGAGCTCGTCGCCTGCATGGACGCCGACTGGCGCCCGGCCTTCCGGGTGGCGGCCATCCCGACGTACAAGACCCACCGGGTCGCCGAGGGCGGCGCCGAGGAGACCCCCGACACGCTCGCCCCGCAGGTCCCGGTGATCGAGCGGGTGCTCGACGCGGTGGGCATCGCCCGGGTCGGCGTGCCCGGCTACGAGGCCGACGACGTGATGGGCACGTTCACGGCGCGGGCGAGCGGCCAGGTCGACATCGTCACCGGCGACCGCGACCTGTTCCAGCTGGTCGACGACTCCCGGCCGGTCAGGGTCCTCTACACCGCCAGGGGGGTCAAGAACCTCCAGCTGGTCGACGAGGCCGCCGTCGCCGAGAAGTACGGCGTCCCCGGCCGCTCCTACGCCGACTTCGCCACCCTGCGCGGCGACCCCAGCGACGGGCTGCCGGGCGTGCCGGGGGTGGGCGACAAGACCGCGGCGGCCCTGATCACCCGGTTCGGCTCGCTGGAGGCGCTGCTGCGCGCCGTCGACGGGGGCGAGGGGGGCGATGACCTCACCGCCGGGCAGCGCGCCAAGCTGTCGGCGGCCCGCGACTACCTGCGGGTGGCCCCCGAGGTGGTGCAGGTCGCCCGCGACGCCCCCCTTCCCGAGGTCGGCATCGCGCTTCCTGCCAAGCCGAGGGACCCGGAGGCCCTGGCCGCGCTGAGCGAGCGCTACGGCCTCTCCAGCCCGCTGGAGCGCCTCGCCTCCGCGCTCTGACCTGGCCCCCGGCCCGCCCGTGAGCGCGCCCGGCCCGCCGCCCCGTCGTCCGGTTCGGTCCATCGTGGGCCGGCCCGGCCCCGTCGTCTCCGTCATCCGGTCCGGAGCGCCGCCGGTCGGCCCGGCCCCGCCGCCCCGTCGTCTCCGTCTCCCGCGTCCGGGCTCTGACCTGGCCCCCGGCCGTGCCGCTCACCATTGCCCTGACCGGCCTGTGGGGTGGCCCGCCGGGAGCCGGTAGGTTGCTCCCTGTGCCTCACAAGAGCATCCGGGTGCCCGGAGAGTCCCATCCGCGGCTCGACGATGGTTTCGAGCGGATCCGTCGTGAGATGAAACTGCCCGAGGAGTTTCCCCGGGCGGTGATCGACGAGGCGGAGTGGGTCGCCGAGGTGCCCTCCCTGCCCCGGCTCGACCGGACCGACCTGCCGATGATCACCATCGACCCCCCGGGGGCGATGGACCTCGACCAGGCCGTGCACCTGGAGGAGCGGCCGGGCGGCTACCGCGTCTGGTACGCCATCGCCGACGTCGGGGCGTTCGTCAGGCCCGGCGGCGCGATCGACGCCGAGGCCCGCGTCCGCGGCGAGACGGTCTACATGCCCGACGGGCGCGTGCCGCTGCACCCGCCCGTCCTGTCCGAGGGCGCCGCCAGCCTGCTGCCCGGCGTGACGCGGCCCGCCGCGCTGTGGTGCGTCGACCTGGACGCCGAGGGCCGGATCGTGGGCGCGGACGTGACCAGGGCTCTGGTACGCAGCCGCGAGCGGCTCGACTACGACTACGCGCAGGCCGCGATCGACACCGGCACCGCCGACGGCACGTTGCGGCTGCTGGCCGAGATCGGCCGGCTCAGGCTCGCCCAGGAGCGGGCCAGGGGCGGCGTGACGCTGCCCACCCCCGACCAGGAGGTCGTCCCCGACGGGGACGGCTACCGGGTGGAGCTGCGCGCCCCGCTGGACGCCGAGGCGTGGAACGCGCAGATCTCGCTGCTGACGGGCATGGCCGCCGCCTCCATGATGCTGGACGCCGAGATCGGCCTGCTGCGGGTGCTGCCGCCCGCCCCGGCCGAGAGGATCGCCCAGGTCCGCCGGGTGGCCGCCGCTCTCGGCGTGCCCTGGCCCGAGGGCGCCGGGTACGGCGAGGTCGTGCACTCCCTCGACCCGAAGGTCCCCGAGCAGGCCGCGTTCCTGCAGGAGTCGACGGTGCTGCTGCGCGGCGCCGGATACGTCGCCTTCAACGGCGAGCCGCCCGCGCAGGCGGAGCACGCCGCCGTGGGAGCGCCGTACGCGCACGTGACCGCCCCGCTGCGCCGCCTCGTCGACCGCTACGCCACGGAGATCTGCCTGGCCGTCGCGGCGGGCGAGCCGGTGCCGCAGGACGTCCAGCAGGTCATGGGCGAGCTGCCGGAGATCATGCACTCCACCGGGCGCCGCGCGGGCGGCGTCGAGCGGGCGTGCGTGGACCTGGTGGAGGCCTTCGTCCTGCGCGAGCGGGTGGGCCAGACGTTCGAGGCCGTGGTGATCGACGTGGCCGAGGACCGGCCGTGGGGCCAGGTGCAGGTCACCGACCCGGCGGTGGTGGCCCGCTGCGACGGCGAGGGGCTCCCGCTGGGGGAGACCGTACGCGTGCGGCTGACCCGCGCCGACCCGACCACCCGCGAGGTCCGCTTCGGCCTCGCCTGACGTCCGCGGCACCGGGCCGTGCCCCCGCGAAACCCGGCCCCCGCTTCCACCGGCCTCCGGCCTGATCTCCGCGGCCCGGCACCGGGCGGGACCCGCTCCCCACGGGCCCGGCCCGGAGAAGACCGGGGCCTGGATCGGAGACGGGTCGGACCAAAGATCAAGAACACCCCGGACCGGAGCAGGCCCAGGCCGGAAAGGCCCGGGTCAGGGACCAAAGACGATCCGGGGCCGGATCGGAGACGGCTCAGGCCTCCGGATCAAGGACAACCCGGGCCGGAGACGCCCCGGGCCAGGGACCGGGGACTCAGGTCGACTCAGGTCAGGGACGAGTAGGCGACCACCCCGCGCCGCAGGGAGTCCATCGCCTTGCCCGCGGTCTGCTTGACCTTGCTCCCCGACGGGGCCGCGTCGGAGATCTGGCCGAGGAGGTCGAGCAGCTGCTTGGTCCAGCGGACGAAGTCTCCGGCGGCCAGCTCGGAACCGGCGACGCCGTCGCGGAGCACGGCGTCGAGGGTGTGGCCCTTGGCCCAGCGGAAGGCCGCCCAGGCGAAGCCGAAGTCGGGCTCCCTGATGAACGACAGGCCGTGGTCGCCCTCGATCGACTCCAGCTCACCCCAGAGACGGACCATGTCCGCCAGCGTCTTCTGGGCCGCTCCCGCGGGGATCCTGGGCTGGCGGGCGTCGTCGGCCTGGCGCGACTCGAAGACCAGTGACGACACGCACGCGGCCAGCTCGGCCGGGTCCAGGTCGTTCCAGAGCCCCGCGCGCAGGCACTCGGCCGTCAGCAGGTCCAGCTCGGTGTAGAGCTGGGCCAGGCGGCGGCCCTCGGCGGTGACGCTCTCGCCGTCGAGGTAGCCGAGCTGGTCGAGCACCCCGCAGACCTTGTCGAAGGTGCGGGCGATCACGTGGGAGCGGCCCTCGACCCGGCGGCGCAGCCCCTCGGTCTCGCGGAGCAGCTTGTAGTAGCGCTCGGCCCAGCGGGCGTGGTCCTCGCGCTCGTCGCACCCGTGGCAGGGGTGCTGGCGGATCTCCCGGCGCAGGCGGGTGATCTCGTCGTCCTCCGCGGCGTGGTCGCGCGCCCTGACGGGCTTGCCGAAGTCGCGGTCGCCGATCTTGGCGTGCACGGAGGAGACCAGGTTGGCCCGCTCCTTGGGCGAGCGGGCGTTGAAGTTCTTCGGGATGCGCAGGTGCTCGACCGGCTCCACCGGGACGGGGAAGTCGGCCGGCGACAGCTTCTTGACCTGCTTGCCGATGGTCAGCACCAGCGGCGACGGCCCCTCGCCCCTGGAGTTGAGGCCCGGGTCGAGGACGACGGCCAGCCCGGCCCGGCGCCCGCCGGGGACCCTGATGATGTCGCCGGGCTTGAGCGCCTCCAGCGAGCGCAGCGCCTGCGTCCTGCGGGCCGCGCCGCGCTGGCGCGACAGCTCGGCCTCCCGGTCGGACAGGGCCCTGCGCATCGCGGCGTACTCCTCGAAGTCGCCCAGGTGGCAGGTCATCGCCTGGCGGTAGCCCTCCAGGGCCTCCTCGGCGCGGCGCACCTGCTTGGCGATGCCGACCACGGCCCGGTCGGCCTGGAACTGCGCGAACGAGGACTCCAGCAGGGTCCTGGCCCGCTCCCTGCCCACCTGGCCGACCAGGTTGACCGCCATGTTGTACGAGGGCCGGAAGCTGGAGCGCAGCGGGTAGGTGCGGGTGCTGGCCAGGCCGGCGACCTGGAGCGGGTCGGTGCCCGGCTGCCAGTGGACGACCGCGTGGCCCTCCACGTCGATGCCCCGGCGCCCGGCCCGCCCGGTGAGCTGGGTGTACTCGCCGGGCGTGAGGTCGGCGTGGGTCTCGCCGTTCCACTTGTCGAGCTTCTCGATCACCACGGAGCGGGCGGGCATGTTGATGCCCAGCGCGAGGGTCTCGGTGGCGAACACGGCCTTGACCAGGCCCCGGGTGAACAGCTCCTCGACGACCTCCTTGAAGGCCGGGAGCATGCCCGCGTGGTGGGCGGCCAGGCCGCGCTCCAGGGCGTCGCGCCACTCCAGGTAGCCGAGCACGCCCAGGTCCTCGTCGGGCAGGTGCGCGGTGCGCTCGTCGACGATCTGCCGGATCTCGTGGCGCTCGGCGTCGGTGGTGAGCCGGATGCCGTCGTGCAGGCACTGCATGACGGCGGCGTCGCAGCCTGCCCTGGAGAAGATGAAGGTGATCGCGGGCAGCAGGGCGTCGGCGTCCAGGCGCTCGATGGCCGCGGCCCGGTCCGGCGGGCCGTTCCTGCGGGGCCGCGAGTAGCCGCGCCGCCCCCTGCCGAACGCCTGGCGCTCCTCGTCCCTCGCGATGCGCAGGAGGTTCGGGTTGATCTGGGGGCGCCGGTCCTCGTCGCCGGTGACGAACAGGTCGTAGATGCGGCTGCCGACGAGCATGTGCTGCCAGAGCGGGACCGGGCGGTGCTCGTCGACGATGACGCTGGTGTCGCCGCGGACCTCGCCCATCCACTCGCCGAACTCCTCGGCGTTGCTGACCGTGGCCGACAGCGCGACCAGGCGCACCGACTCGGGCAGGTGGATGATCACCTCTTCCCAGACCGCGCCGCGGAACCGGTCGGCGAGGTAGTGGACCTCGTCCATGACGACGAAGCCGAGCCCCGCCAGGGTGGAGGAGCCGGCGTAGAGCATGTTGCGCAGCACCTCGGTCGTCATGACGACGATCGGGGCCTCCCCGTTGACGCTGTTGTCACCGGTGAGCAGGCCCACCTTGTCGGTGCCGTAGCGCTTGACCAGGTCGTTGTACTTCTGGTTGGACAGCGCCTTGATCGGGGTGGTGTAGAAGCACTTGCGGCCCTCCTCCAGGGCCACGTGCACCGCGAACTCGCCCACGACGGTCTTGCCCGAGCCCGTGGGGGCCGCCACGAGGACCCCGTCGCCCGCCTCCAGCGCCCGGCAGGCGTCGAGCTGGAAGTCGTCCAGCTCGAAGTCGTACAGACCGCGGAACGAGGTCAGCGCCGGCCCGCTCTCGGCCTGGCTCTGACGGAAGGCAGCGTATCGTTCCGCTGGGGTCGTCATGCGTCCAGCCTACCGATATCGGGATTCCGGTCCGTCCCCCCTTTTCCGCCGGGATCCGGCCGCCCGCGCGGGCCGCCCGGAGCGGGGTTCCGGCCGGTTCCTTACGGTTCCGTACAGCGCCGGAGGGCCCCGGGCGGCCCGGTCCGGGTCCCGCCGATCACCGGAGCCGGACGGGACCGGCCGGCGGCCGCCGCCCCGCCGGGATCAACCCGCCGCGCGGGTCCGGGCGGCGGAGGCGGCGGCTTCCGCCGCCTCCTGGAAGTCGGCGACGGCCCCGCCGTGGTCCCTCGCCCAGTTCGTCAGGACCTCGATGGGCTCGACGAGGGTCCGGCCAAGATCGGTGAGGCTGTACTCGACCCGCCGCGGCGCCTCGGCACGGCGTTCGACCAGCCCGTACCGCTGGAGGCGGCGCAGCGTCTGGGTGAGGACCTTGCGCGAGACGCCGCCGATGAGGTCGACGAGGTCACCGTGCCTGCGAGGCCGCTGGCTGAGCCCGAAGAGCACGAGCACGGCCCACTTGTCGGAGATGATCTCGACCGCCAGCCGTGTGGGGCAGTCGGCGAGGAAGGCCGGTCCGGCGGGGTTCTGCATGGAAGTCGAAGGTACCAGGAGGTAACCGAGGGCTTCGTAACGTCTTTCGCGAGCAACGAAACCAGCGTCAGACGCGAAGGAGTCACCATGCCACGAGTCGTCGTGTTCGACGAGTTCGGCGGGCCGGAGGTCATGCACGTCGTCGAGGAGCCGGTCGCCGAGCCCGCGGCCGGTGAGGTGCGGGTCAGGATCGAGGCGTTCGCCGTCAACCCGCTCGACCTGATGACGCGGTCGGGCGCCTCGCCCGCGCCCGTCCCCCTGCCGCGCGCCCGCCTCGGCGTCGAGGGAACCGGCGTCGTCGACGCGCTGGGCCCCGGGGTCACCGGGCTGGAGATCGGTGAGCCGGTCATCCTCACGGCCGTTCCCGACGCGAGCGTCAGGGGCAGCTACGCCGAGTACACCACGGTCCCCGCGAGCCGGGTCGTCGCCCGGCCCGCCGGGCTCGGGATCACGGAGGCGGCGGCGATCTGGGTCGCCTACTCCACCGCCTACGGCGCGCTCGTCGAGAAGGCGGGGATGCGGCCCGGTGACCGCGTCCTCGTCACCGCCGCGTCCGGCGGTGTCGGCCGGGCGGCGATGCAGATCGCCAACCAGATCGGCGCCGTGCCCATCGCCCTCACCCGGCACACCGCGAATAAGGACGACCTGCTCGCCGCTGGCGCCGCCGCGGTCGTCGCCGCCGACCACGCGGACGTCGCCGAAGCCGTCCGCCACCACACCGGCGGGACCGGCGCCGACATCGTCCTCGACCTCGTCATGGGCCCCGGCCAGCGGGATCTCCTGAAGGCGGCCCGCCCCGGCGGGACACTGGTCGCCGCGGGCTTCCTGGACCCCCGGCCCACGCCTTTCCCGCTGGGCACGCCGCTCACGATCTTCAGCTACCGGAGCTTCGAGCACACCCTCGACGCCGTGGTGGTGAGGCGCATGGCGGCCTTCATGAACGCCGGTGTACGCCTCGGCGCGCTACGGCCCGTCATCGGCAGGGTGTTCGCCCTCGACGACGTCGTCGAGGCCCACCTCCACCTCGAGAAGGGGCTCCACGCCGGAAAGAAGATCGTCGTCACGGTCTAGAAAGGACCGGAAAGGGCCGCAAAAGGTTGCAAAGGGTCGCAAAGAGCCGGGAAGAACTGGCCGGGCCGTGGCCCGCCGACCGGTTGGTCGATTCCGCCGGCGGGACACGGCCTAGACGAGGACCGTCAGCGCGCCGGGGACGATCTCGCACGTCAGCGGGGTGGGGCCGATCCGCTCGCCGTCGGCGTAGGCGATCACCCCCGGCGCCTCCAGGCTCACCCGGCGGGCGCGGCGCATGGTGACGGCGGGGTGGGCGCCGTGGGAGCCCCGGTAGACGCGGGGGAAGGTCCGCAGGAACTCCCCCTTGGGGATGGCGCCGAGGATCGTCACGTCCAGCAGGCCGTCGTCGGGGGCGGCGCCGGGGCACACGCGCATGCCGGCGCCGTAGGAGGAGGTGTTGCCGACCGCGACCAGCATCGCCTCGCGCTCGACGATCTCGCCGTCCAGGTCGATCCTGAACGGGATGGGCTGGAAGGAGCGCAGCTCCTCGGCGAGGGCGACCAGGTATCTGGCCATGCCGGGCGGCCAGGTCATCGTGTTGGCCCGCTCGTTGACCCGGGAGTCGAAGCCGCAGGCCAGCACCCCGGCGAACCACTCGTCCTCGCCCGCCTTCGCGGCGTCGACCGTGCGCGCCCGCCCGCGCAGCACGATGTCGGCGGCGGCGAGCGGCGCCTTCAGGGGGATGCCGAGCGCGGCGGCGATGTCGTTGCCGGTGCCCACCGGGATGACGCCCAGCGGCACGCCGCTGCCCGCGACCGCCTGGACCGCGAGGTGGACCAGGCCGTCGCCGCCGAAGGCGACCAGCGCCTCCGGCTGCTCGGCGACGGCGGTGCAGGCGCGTTCCAGGGCGTCGGAGGCGGAGTCTCCGAGGATCACCGAGACCTCGCGCCCGCCCTGCCGCAGGCGGTCGAGCACCGGGGAGAGCAGTCCCCGCGAACGGCCGCCGCGGGCGGCGGGGTTGACGAGGACTGCGATCTCTGCGGGCACAGACCGGAACTTATCCCCTATTTACTGGGATCGGTGTCGGTCGTTCTCGAATCGATAGGAGCGGGGTCGCCGACGGGGACCACGTCGCCCAGGGGCGAGGCGTCGTCGTCGAGCGAGGAGGCCTCGTCGTCGGACAGGTGGGAGAAGTCCTCACCCTTGGACTGCCTTCTCTCCCTGAGATACATGAACCCCTCGGCGAAGGCGAACAGCACCACCATCGGCAGGGCGAGCGCGATCATCGTGAACGGGTCGCCGCCGGGGGTGGCGACCGCGCCGAAGACGAACATGATGAAGATGACCATGCGGCGGTGCTTGGCCACCAGCGCGTGCGGCAGCACCCCGATGATGTTCAGGAACACCATGAGCAGCGGCAGCTCGAAGGAGATGCCGAACACGATGAGCATGATCAGCGCGTAGCCGAGGTACTCGTCGATCGTGATGCCGGTGAGCGTCCCCGGAGGGGCGAAGCCCAGCAGGATCGACAGGCCCGTGTCCATCACGAAGTAGGCCAGCGCCGCGCCCGCGAGGAACAGCGGGACGGCCAGCATGATGAACAGGATCGAGTAGCGCTTCTCGTTGCGGTACAGGCCCGGGGTGACGAAGCCCCAGATCTGCCACAGCCAGATCGGCGAGGAGACGACGAGGCCGAACATCGCCGCGACCTTCAGGTTCACGAAGAAGGAGTCGAAGACGCCGAGGATCAGCATCGTGCACTGCCCCGGCCTCAGCTCCTGCGCCTGGGGAAGCCCGCAGTAGGGGGCCGACACGAAAGACCAGATCGGGTCGAAGAAGATGAAACCGACGATGATGCCGGCGACCAGACCGAGCAGGGCGATGACCAGCCGGTTACGCAGCTCGCGCAGGTGCGCCATGAGCGGCATGCGACCGTCGTCCGCCTCGCTGGGGGGCGGGGGTGCCGCCCCGTTCCGGCCCGATTTGGGCCACTTCAGCAGCGCCATTCGCGAATCCTGGGGTGACGAGTCGGATGATCAGGGGTAGATCTTCAGGCTACCGCCGATCACTGCGACTTGGGCGCTCCGGCCTGGGCGCGCAGCCGGGCGGCCTGCTCCTCGAGGCGGCGGGCCTCCTCCTCGGCGGTCGGCGCGGGGGCCGGGACCGGGGTCGCCGCCGGGATCGGCTGCGGAGCCGGGGCGGCGGGCTGGGGCTGTGCCTGGACGACCGTGGCGGTCGCGGTCGTCGGCTCGTCCTCTTCGCGGAGCTTGGCGGTCTCCGACTTGAAGATGCGCAGCGACCGGCCGAGCCCGCGGGCGGCTTCCGGCAGCTTCTTGGCACCGAAGAGCAGCACCAGGATCAGGCCGATGATGATCAGCTCAGTGGGTCCGAGGTTGGGCATTACACATCCTTACGCCGGGCGACGTGCAGTCTCTTGGTCCCGATCGTACGCTCCCCCGGGGACAGACTCATCCCTTCGCCCCCATACGGCCGCCGTACGCTCGCCGAACAGCGTCCGAACGGGCTCCAGCCTCCCCTGCGTGCGGTCGACCTCGCGGCTCAGCTCCGCGGCCGCGCGCAGCACCCGGACGGCGAGGAAGGCCAGCAAGGCCAGCCCGGCGAGGGTCAGCGTGATCGCGGCGATGATCCAGCTCATGTCGGGGGACTCCAGCTCCGTGCGTCAGGAAACCGACTCGTAACGATTCAGCGCGGCGGTGGCCGCGGCCCGGACGCTCTCGTCCAGCGAGGCGGGCGAGACCACCCTGCCGGTGTCGCCGAGGCGCAGCGCCAGGCGTACCAGCCAGCCCTGGTCCCTGGCCCGCAGGGCCACCCGCACGCGGCCCTCGCCGAGCTCCTCGACCCGCTCGCACGGGTAGTACTCGGCGACCCAGCGGCCCGCGGCGGTCAGCTCCAGCTCCACCAGCTCGTCGGTCGGCGAGGGCCGGAACACCCCGGGCGTCACCTCGTCGGCCACGGCGCCCGCGGGCGGGTCGGCGGGCACGTCGAGCACGTCGACGGAGAGCATCCGGTCCAGCCGGAACAGCCGGACCGCCTCGGCCCGGTAGCACCAGCCCGACAGGTAGGGGCGGCCGTCGACGACGACCAGGCGCATCGGGTCGACCTCACGCGGGGTGACCTCGTCGCGGCCCGGCACGTAGTAGCGCAGCGACAGCCGTCTGCCGCTCCGCAGCGCCTCGTTGACGACGGGCAGCGCGTCGGGCGCGGCGTCGACCTCCACCGCGACCTGGCTGCTGACGGCCGCGGCGCCCTCGCCCGAGGCCTGCTCGAACTTGGCGATCACCCGGGCCAGCGCGTCGCGCTCCCCGAACTCCGGCATCTCGGCGAGCAGGCGCAGCGCGACCAGCAGGGCGCTCGCCTCGTCGACGCCCAGCCGCAGCGGGCGGGCGATGGTCTCGGCGTTGTCGATGACGATCTCCCCGCCGTCCCACGACACGTCGATCAGGTCGCCGGGGGTGTGGCCGGGCAGCCCGCACATCCAGACCAGCTGCAGGTCGTCGATGAGCTGCTTCTCGCTGAGCCCGAAGATCTTCGCGACCTCGGGCACCTGGGCCCCGGGGTGCGACATCAGGTAGGGAACCAGTGCCAGCAGCCTGGGCAGGCGATCGGCCGTGCTCACGCGAGTGCTCCCTTCAGGCGGCAGATGACCGCGTCGCGGGCGTCGGGCGGGCCGACCACCTCGGCGTCCGCGGCGAAGCCCACGATCCACCCGGCCAGCCGGCCGGGGTCGGTGAAGTCGACGTCCAGCTCGTCCCAGCCGCCGCCGGCGGGCCGCACCGCCTTCGCCACCTGGCGCAGCCCCTGGCAGGTGTCCTCCCTGACCCGGACGAGGGCGGTGCGCTCGCGGACGGCGGCGTCGCTGAAGCCGACCATGGACTTGATGTCGACGCCGTCGGGCACCACCACGGCGCCGGGACGGCCGACGGTGGTGACCGTGCCGCTGATCCGGCTGAGCCGGAAGACCCTCGGCGCGTCCCGGTCGCGGTCGTGGCCGACCATGTACCAGCGGCCCCGGCGGCTGACGACGCCCCACGGCTCCACGGTGCGGGTGAGCACGTTCTGGCTGGCCGCCGCCCGGTAGGCGAACCGGACCGCGCGCCGGTCGCGCACGGCCTCCCACAGCGCGGGGAAGGAGGGGTCCTGGGTGTCGACGCGCAGCTCCAGCGCCCCGCCGAGCACCCCGTGGGCCTCGTCGGTCTGCACGCCCCCGGCGCGCAGCTTCAGCAGCGCCCCGCTCGCCGCCTCGGCGAGGCTGGCCCGCTGCCACACCTGGGCCGCCAGGCCCACCACGGCGGCCTCGTCGGGCTCCAGGGTGATCTCCGGCAGCTCGTACGCCGAGCGGACGATCCGGTAGCCCGGATCCTCCTCCCACGGGTCCTTGTGGACCTCGATCGGGATGCCGATCTCCCGCAGCTCGTTCTTGTCCCGCTCGAACATCCGCTGGAAGGCCTCGTCGTTGTCGGCGTCGTAGCCCGGCACCGCCTGGCGGATGTGCTCGGCGCTCAGCGGCCGCCGCGTGGCCAGCAGGCAGATCACGAGATTGAGCAGCCGCTCGGTCTTCCGGCGCGACATCCGGCCTCCTCCCTGTTCGAGTGACGCTACCCTTCCCCCGTGATCAGATGGCGCAGGGGCGAGGTCGTACGGGTCCGGCGCGAGTGGCCGGGGGCGGTGGAACTCGACGTGACCACCGAGGACGGTGAGGCACGCGCGCTCGCCTACCCGGCCCTGGTGGGACGTCCGGAGCCCGGTGACGTGGTGCTGCTCAACACGACCGCGCTCGCGATGGGTCTCGGTACGGGAGGCTACGCCATGGTGGTGGCTGTTCCCGACCGTTTGCCACAAGATCCTCAAGGCCCCGGACACCTGGTGAAGGCACGCTACACCCCGTTGCAGGCCACCGTCCTCGGCGCGGACGAGCAGGATTCGCCCTTCCACGAGGTCCTGCGCGACGCCGACTCCGTGGACGGCATGCCGGTGATCGTCGCTGACCTGCACTCGGCCCTGCCCGCGATCCTCTGCGGCCTGTACGGCCAGAACCCGCCCGAGCCCGGGAGATTCACGGGCGAATCCGGCGACCGGAGTCTGTCGGAGGCCGGGAGATCCCCGGACCGGCCCGGCGACCGGAACCCGCCGGAGACCGGGGAGACCACGGACCGGCCCGGTGACCGGAGCCCGCTGGAGGCCGGAGAGAGCACGGACGGGCCTGGCGGCCGGAGCCACCCCGCCGCGCCCGGCGGCCGGGACCGCCCCGCCGGGCCCGGGGAGATCGCGAGGGAGCGCGGAAGGCCCGTCAGGGTCGCCTACGTGATGCTCGACGGGGGCGCGCTGCCCGCCTGGTTCTCCATGTCGTGCGCGCGGCTGCGGGAGACCGGCTGGCTGTGCGGCGTCGTCACGGCGGGCCAGGCCTTCGGCGGCGACGTGGAGGCGGTGACCCCGCACACCGGCCTGCTCGCCGCCAGGCACGTCCTGGAGGCCGACGTCGCGATCGTCACCCAGGGGCCGGGCAACCTGGGCAGCGGCACCCGCTGGGGTTTCTCCGGCGTCTCGGCCGGTGAGGCGGTCAACGCCGCCGCCGTCCTGGGGGGCCGCCCGGTCGCGGCGCTGCGGGTCAGCGAGGGCGACCTGCGCGAGCGCCACATCGGGGTCTCACACCACTCGCTGACCGCCTACGGCCGGGTGGCGCTCGCCCCGGCCCAGGTCGCCGTGCCCGTGCTGCCCGGCGACTTCGGCAGGCGGGTGGCCGAGCAGTCGCGCCCGCTCGCCGCGCGGCACGAGCTGGTCGAGGTGCCGGTGGACGGGCTGTACGAGGCGCTGCGGGGCTCCCCGGTGCGCCTGTCGACGATGGGCCGGGGCCTGGACGAGGACCTGGCCTACTTCCTCGCCTCCGCCGCCGCCGGGCGCCACGCGGCCTCGCTGCTGTCGTAGAACTTCTTGAAGGTGAAGGCCTCCGGCGTGGGGCCTTCGGCCCTCAGCCGCTCCAGGCGCTCCATCCCCTCGGCGAGCGTCGGCTCGTACCCCTCGGGGATCCACCACATCACCAGGTACGGCTCCGCGACGCGCAGGAACCACTCCCTGCGGCGCTGCAGGAACGCCAGGTGGCCGCTGCGGTAGACGTAGTCCCACAGCGCCTCGCGCGACCTCCACACGGAGAAGGTGATCAGCAGGTGGTCGCCGTACCCGTGCTCGATCATGTCCTCGGGGCCGTCACCCCCCTTGAGGCGCCACACGAAGCCGGGGTCGGCCTCGGCCAGCCGGTTCATGGAGTCGAGGCCCGCCACGAAGGAGGCCAGTTCCGGCGAGTCCTGGGGGGCGCGCGCGTGGGCGACGTTCAGCTGGGCCAGATGCATGGACACAGCAGATCATCCCCAATCCTTCTATGTCAATCTTCATTGTTTTTAGAAAAGGCGACGCAGCACTCCCCGGGGCGCGGGTCCAGGCTGGCCGCCGAGGCGTCCCGCCCGAGCGCGTCGAGCAGCCCGCGGCACAGCTCCAGGTTCACCGAGCAGACCAGCACCGGGTGCTCCTCGGCCGGCACGTGGAACGGGCAGTTGCGCAGCCGCACCCGGCCGTCCTCCTCGTAGGGCTCGTACCCGCGCCGCCGCAGCACCCCGGCGAGATCCTCGCCCTCCCCCGCGGACCTGGCCCCCGCGCGCCGGGCGGCCCGCTCGGCCCGCTCGTCGCCGCCGAGCGACTCGACCGCCTCGGCCAGCACGAGGGCGAGGGTGCGGTAGTCCCTGGCGGGCACGCTGACCTGCCACTCCCCCGGCGCCCTGCGGTAGACCTTCGCCGGCCTGCCGCTGCCGGGTCCCGTCCGCTCCGTCAGCCGCCGGAACCCCGCCTCCAGCAGGCCCGCCTCGACGAGCCGGTCGAGGTGGAAGGCGGCCAGGGTCCGCTGCACCCCCACCGCCTCGGCCGCCTCGTTGCGCCCCACGTCCCGGCCCCGGGAGGCCACGTAGTCGTAGACGGCCCGGCGCACCGGGTCGTGGAGTACCGCCACCGTGTCGAGATCGTCGCCGCTCACAGCCCGGATTGTAGGCCGCGGCTCCCAGAGGTCACGCCCTCGCCCGCGGGGCCGCCGGGCATTCCATCGGCGTTCGCGGCGGACGTTCCCGGCGGGCGTTCCCGGCGGCACGGGATCGGTGGAGATTCCGGCGGGCGTTCCGGACGGCACGGGACCCGGCGGACGATCTGGCGGGAGTTTCGGACGGCACAAAACCCGGCGGACGAGGCGGACGGCCTGACCCGTACGCCGACGAGGCGGACGAATCCGGCCCGTACGCGGCCGCGCGGACCGTGCGCCGGGTCTCCCGACCCCTGTGCCCAGCACCTCGCACCCTGTGCCCCCGCCCTCCGTGCCCCTGGGCCTGCGCCTTGGGCCCGGAAAGCACGGAGCCCGGCCGTGCGCGCACGGCCGGGCTCCGGGATGGGGCGGGGTGCTCCGGCGGCGGCCCGGTGGGCCCCGCCGGAGATGAATCAGTGGATCAGCGGGTCAGGTGGCTCAGCGGGCTCAGTAGGCGCCCAGCACGTCGACCAGGAAGACGAGGGTGTCGGTGCCCTTGATCTTGTCGCCGCTGCCCGCCTTGCCGTAACCGAGGTCCGGCGGGATGCTCAGCAGCACCCGGCTGCCGACCGGGACGCCGACCAGACCCTGGTCCCAGCCCTTGATGACCTTGCCGGCGCCGATCGGGAACATGATCGGCTGACCGCCGCGGGCCCAGCTGCTGTCGAACTCGACGTCAGAGCCCCAGATCTTCCCGGCGTACTGCACCAGGATCGACTGGCCGGTCTTGACCTCGGGGCCGGTGCCCTTGATGACGGTCTCGGTGACGAGCTCCTTGGGAGCCTTCTTCTTGGTCTTGGTGGTGAGCTTCGGCGCGGCGTCGCCGCCCGGGCTCTCCACCTTGATCCCCTCGACGCCGGGGTCGGTCGCGGTGCCCTGGGCGGCCTTCGTCTGCGGGACGCCCACCACGTCGACCACGAAGACCTGCGACTGGCCCGGAGGGGCCTGCGCCTGCTGCTCGGCGGGCAGCGCGTCCTTGGCGACGACGGACATGAACCTGCCGCCGCCCTTGGTCTCGGCGAAGCCCTTGCGGAGGATCTCCGGGACCTGCTCGTTGAGCGTGATGACCTGCGGCCCGCCCTCGTCGTAGGTCGAGCCGGCGATCTTGTTCTCCTTGCCGTCCCAGGTGAAGACGGTGAAGTTGGCGACGACGCTGGTGCCGAGCTTGGCGGCCTCGCCGGTGGTGCCGGGGGTGAGCACCTTGTAGGAGGAGGTCTCGACGACCTTGGACGGGAAGGCGACGGTCGGCTTGGCGCCGGCCTGCCCGGTCACCTGCAGCTCGGCGACCCCGCTGCTGCTGCTCGCGGGACTGGAGGCGCCGGTGGCCACGCCTCCACCGGAGCCACATGCTGCGGCGAACATCAGAGGCACTGCGGCCAGTACGGCCATGCTGCGGCGGCGCATAGGTATCCCTCAAGCAGACGTCAGGTTCGCGCCACACTACCCGTCCCGGCGTACGGAGGAGGTAAGGCCGGGACGAGCTTGCCGAAGTATGACCGTCACATTCCCGCGATGAGCTTGTCCACCCTCTCGTCGACGCTACGGAAGGGGTCCTTACACAAAACGGTGCGCTGCGCCTGGTCATTGAGCTTCAGGTGCACCCAGTCGACGGTGAAGTCGCGGCGCTTCTCCTGCGCCTTGCGGATGAACTCGCCGCGCAGCCGGGCCCGGGTGGTCTGCGGCGGCACCGACTTCGCCTCGAAGATTTTCAGGTCGGAGGCCACCCGCTCCACCGCGCCGCGCTTCTGCAGCAGGTAGAACAGGCCACGGCGGCGGTGCACGTCGTGGTAGGCGAGGTCGAGCTGGGCGACCCTGGGGCTCGACAGCGGCAGGTCGTACTTCTTGCGGTAGCGCTCGATCAGCTGGTATTTGGTCACCCAGTCGATCTCGCGGGCGACCTTGTCGAGGTTGCCCGTCTCGACCGCGTTGAGGGTGCGCTCCCACAGCTCCAGCACCCGGTGGCTGATCTCGTCGCCGCCGCGGCGGTCGACGAAGTCGCGGGCCTTGGAGAGGTATTCCTCCTGGATCTCCAGCGAGGACGCCTCGCGGCCGTTGGCCAGCCGGACCCGGCGCCGCCCGGTCATGTCGTGGGAGACCTCGCGGATGGCCCGGATCGGGTTCTCCAGGGACAGGTCGCGCATCACGGTGCCAGCCTCGATCATGCGGAGCACCAGGTCGGTCGCGCCGACCTTGAGCAGCATGGTCGTCTCGCTCATGTTGGAGTCGCCGACGATGACGTGCAGGCGGCGGAACCGCTCGGCGTCGGCGTGCGGCTCGTCACGGGTGTTGATGATCGGGCGCGACCGGGTGGTGGCGCTGGAGACGCCCTCCCAGATGTGCTCGGCCCGCTGGGAGACGCAGTAGACGGCTCCGCGCGGGGTCTGCAGCACCTTGCCCGCCCCGCAGATGATCTGCCGGGTGACGAGGAACGGGATCAGCACGTCGGCCAGGCGGCCGAACTCGCCGTGCCGGCCGACCAGGTAGTTCTCGTGGCAGCCGTAGGAGTTTCCCGCGGAGTCGGTGTTGTTCTTGAAAAGGTAGATGTCCCCGGCGATGCCCTCCTCGCGGAGACGCTTCTCGGCGTCGACGAGGAGGCCCTCCAGGATGCGCTCGCCCGCCTTGTCGTGGGTGACGAGCTCCACGACGTTGTCACACTCGGGGGTGGCGTACTCGGGGTGGCTGCCCACGTCGAGATACAGGCGGGCCCCGTTGCGGAGGAAGACGTTGCTCGATCGGCCCCAGGAGACGACACGGCGGAATAGATAACGCGCTACCTCGTCGGGTGACAGCCGCCGCTGCCCCCTGAACGTGCAGGTGACGCCGTACTCGTTCTCAAGCCCGAAGATGCGACGATCCATTGCCTCACACTATTCGCCGAACCCCTCTCGCGGGAGGGATCATGGGGTTTTCGGTCGTACGGCTTATGCCCCGGCCTGTGAGGGGCTAAGCGCGGACCGGGCGCGGACGCGGCCCGCGCGCGGCCCGCCGCCGGGCGCGGGCGGTGCGAAGGCGCCGGATCGGCGGTCCCGGTCAGCC
Organism: Streptosporangium sp. NPDC002524; assembly: GCF_040295985.1. Classification (NCBI taxonomy): domain Bacteria; kingdom Bacillati; phylum Actinomycetota; class Actinomycetes; order Streptosporangiales; family Streptosporangiaceae; genus Streptosporangium; species Streptosporangium sp. NPDC002524. The sequence continues at coordinate 261,348 of NZ_JBEOWK010000003.1, forward strand.
TCCGCCCTGCCAGAAGATCTCGACAACCTTGGTGATCCTGCCGTTCTCGGTGGTGATCAGGGCTGGCCGGTGGAGGCCCTCCACGCCGGTGAGGGAGGCGGCCTCCCTGACGTTGTCGATCAGCGTCTGGCGGGGGCAGCGCTCGGTGCCGAGGTTGGTGGCCCTGTCGTAGGTCTGCGTCGTGCCGTCGCAGCCGCTGTCGGCGAGAAACCTCACGTCCTCGGCGATGGGCGCGAGGTAGCGGACCACGTCGCCTTCCTCGGGGCCGTCGAAGTGGCCGTCCTCGCCGCCGTTCTGGACGAAGCGGATCGGCCGGTACTCGGCCACCCCGTCGTCGTCCACGTCGGTGAGCCAGCCGCGCAGGACGCCCTCGAAGGGCGGCGGGCGCCCCTTGCTCCAGTCGTGCTCGGGGGCGGCCTGGAACTCGGTGCCGAAGAGTTCGGGGGTGGCGGCGGGCGAGGCGGCCGGGGTGGTCTCCGCGGCGGCCGGAGCGGTCTCCGCGGGGGCGTCCGGCGTGCCCGCCGAGGGGGCGGACGCGGAGGGCGGCGGGGCGGCGGGGGTGGTCTCCGCGGCGCAGCCGGACACCAGTGCCACGGCCGCGAGCATGGCGAGCGCGGGGCCTGCCCTGCGCGTGCCGACCCCTCGCGGGGTGACCCCTCGCGGGGTGGCCCCTCGCGGGGTGGTTCCTCGCGAAACGGCGGGAGTGGTCAAGGGGGGAACGAGCCTGGTCCAGGCGCGCGGGATGGCGTTCTTCACACAGCCTGTGACCGTCGGCGGGCGGCATCGGTTGTCCGGGGAGGATGTGATCCAGAACACAGCGGAGCGCCGGCCCCCGGACGGGGACGGCGCTCCGTGTCGGCTGCGGGCGTGGTCAGCCGCTGGATCCGGTGTCGATGTCGCCGTCGGGCGCCGTCGGCGGGGCGCCGGGCGTGTCGGGCGCGGAGAGGGGGTTCTCGTCCCTGGCCGCCTGGGCGGCCGACTCGGCCGCGGGGGCCCCGTCGGCCAGCAGCCGCTCCAGCCTGGGGCCGTTGAGCCGCAGGAACTTGCGGTGCGGCCGGTTGCGGTCGAGCACCGCCACCTCGAGCTGGCTCGCCGGGAAGCGCTCGCCCCCCGGCTCGGTCAGCGCGAACAGCGCCGCCTCCAGCGCCTCGCCCAGCGACAGGCCGTCGCGGTAGCGCTCCTTGAGACGGCCCGCCACCGCCTCGGCCTGGCCGCCCATCGCCACCAGGCCCGCCTCGTCGAAGACCGAGCCGTCGAAGGTCAGCCGGTAGATGTGGTCCTCGTCGGAGGAGTCGCCGACCTCGGCGACCACGATCTCCACCTCGAACGGCTTCAGCGACTCGGTGAAGATCTGGCCGAGGTTCTGAGCGTAGAGGTTGGCCAGGCCCCGGGCGGTGACGTCGTCGCGGGCGTAGGTGTAGCCGTTGATGTCGGCGTATCGGATGCCGCCGAGGCGCAGGGCCTCGAACTCGTTGTAGCGGCCGACCGCGGCGAAACCGATCTTGTCGTAGATCTCGCTGATCTTGTGCAGGGCCCGGGACGGGTTGGGCGCGACGAACAGGATGCCGTCCGCGTACTGCAGGACGACGACACTACGGCCCCGCGCGATCCCCTTGCGCGCGTAGTCCGCCTTGTCCCGCATCTGCTGCTCGGGCGAGACATATCCAAAAGGCATGGACACCTGGGGTGATCCTCTCGTGTTAGCGCAGCGGGGCGACGGGGCCGTCGGGGCGGTCCGCCCGGGACTCGACCACGACCCGGACGAGCTCTCCGACCTCCTCGTCGGGGAGGCGGTGGTATCCGTCGGCGGTGATCACCGCGACGACGGGCCAGATCTTGCGGATCACGTCGGGGCCACCGGTCGCCGAGTCGTCGTCGGCCGCGTCGTAGAGGGCCTGGATCAGCGTCAGCACGGTGTCCTCGGGTGAGGCGCCCTCGCGGTAGAGCTTCTTCAGGGCGCCCCGCGCGAAGATCGAGCCGGACCCGATCGCGTGGTGCTGGCGCTGCTCGTAGGGGCCGCCGCCCACGTCGTAGCTGAAAATGCGCCCGCCGTCGACGTCGGGGTCGTAGGCGGCGAAGAGCGGGACGACCACGAGCCCCTGCATCGCCATCGGCAGGTTGCCGCGGATCATCGTGGCGAGCCGGTTGGCCTTGCCGGCCACCGAGAGCGTGCGGCCCTCGCGCTTCTCGTAGTGTTCGAGCTCCACCCGGTAGAGGCGGGCCATCTCGATGCCGGTGCTCGCCGCCCCGGCGATGCCCATGCCCGAGTAGTCGTCGGTGCGGAACACCTTCTCCATGTCACGCTGGGAGATGATGTTGCCGGAGGTCGCCCGGCGGTCGCCCGCGATCACCACGCCACCGGCGCACATCGCCGCCACGATCGTGGTGGCGTGCGGGATCTGATCGCCCACCGGAGTCGCCAGGGCCTCGTTACGGCCAGGCAGCAAGTCCGGCGAATGGGACCTGACGAACTCGGTGAACGAGGAGCTCCCGGTGTCGGTAAAGATGTGATTCACCATGCCGGCGGGCAGGTCCCTGTGAGATCCCACGCGACTCCCTCCAAAGGTGCAGTCCTTTAAGGCCCGACCTTACTCATCTTGCCGTGCTGCTTGCACTTCCCTGGATCAGCTCAGCGCGAACCCCTCGCGCCGGGCTTTTGAATCTTTGCGGATGATCGTTACCGGTCGCCGGATCCATCGCACATCCCCGTCGAACACGACAAATACGACGAACATGACGGATACCGCGAAGACCACGAAGGCGGCGCCGATCCCGGCGCACGCGTCGGCGAGGGCAGGCGGGGTGCGCTTACGGAGGGGACGGAGGCCGGGTGCCCACGGAGAGCCCACGAAGACATGAGACCGGCGCCCACGGAGGCGGAGGCGCTCACGAAGGACGCGGAAACAGGTACCCGCGAAGGAGGCGGCGCTCACGGGAGAACCGCTCGCGAGAGAACACAGTGACGGTGCCGGTGGAAGACATGGGGCGATGCCCGGGGAAGGGCGTCGCGGGGATCCGGTGCTCGCGGTTCTCCACCGCACCGGGCCGTCACGGAGGCGACGGGAGCGAAGGAGGTGACGAGGGTGGCGGAGCCGGTGGGAGTGACGGGGTGGCGGAGCCGAAGGGAAACGGCCTGTCCGCCGGATCGGGGACGGTCGCGGGCGACCCGGCCCGCGCCTTCCCGCCACACACCCCGGACGGCTCTCATTCCCTCCGGGAACCATTCCCGGAGGGGCCTCCCCTGATCGGCTCGACGTGCTCACGGCGCTCGGCGGCGGCGGAGCGACCGGAAAGACGCTCCCGGCGGGGACGGCCGTACGTCACCCGCCCGCCGGGCCGGGCCGTGGTCAGGACGGATCTTCCGGCCGCTCGCCGGATCCGCCCTCACCGCTGGCCCTGGATTCCGCCGGACGGACCTACTGTCCGCCCTTCTGCACGTAACTCCTCACGAACTCCTCGGCGTTCTCCTCAAGGACCTCGTCGATCTCGTCGAGGATCGCGTCGACGTCATCGGAGAGCTTCTCGTGGCGTTCCTGGACGTCGGAGGTTTCCGCCGGGGCGGTCTCCTCGACCTCCTTGTCGGTACGGCCGGTCTGCTTCTGGCCGCCGGTGTCCTTGCTTGCCATGTGTGGCACCTCCACCTGGGGGACGGATCTGATTCATATCTTCCCCGAACCGGGCGACATTGCGCGCGGATCGTCCCGCGATCTTTACGGGAGCCCGTACGGGCCGTGCCGAGGTCCTGCCCGCCAGGGAACCCTCCCGGAGGCCTCAAGGCAAATCCGTGCCCCCTTGACTGGATAGCAGCCCTATCCAATAATTGGCTAGCTCCACTATCCAACGAGAGGTCCCCCATGTCACCGTCGTCACTGAGCACAGCGGGAATACTCCTCATCACCGTGCCCGCCGTGGCCTTCGGCGGGGTCTCCCTGCTCGGGCACATCATGCGCGGAGTCCCCGGCTACATGGACAATCCGGTACGGCGTGGCCTGTGGCGGGCCGGGCACGCGCACGCGGGCGTCCTGGTGCTCTTCGCGCTCGTCGCGCTGCTCTACATCGACCGGGCGGACCTGTCCGGCGGCCTGAAGGACCTGTCCCGGATCCTGATCGTGGCGGCGCCCATCCTGATGCCGCTGGGTTTCTTCCTGTCCGTGGTGCGCCCCTCCGACACGAAGCCGAACAGGCTGATCTGGCTGGTCCCGGCGGGCGGGGTGTCGCTGGGCGCGGGCACGCTGCTGCTCGGCGTCGGTCTCGTGTGAGCCCCCGCGCGCCCCGTGCGGCCCGGCGATGCCTCCCCGGGCCGGGCGAGCCCCGTGAGCCCGTACGCCCCCCATGTGAGCATCGTCACCCGTGGAATCCGGGCAGATCCGACACTCCTGGAGAGATAAGGAACGTTCCAGGTAGGCCTTCGGGGCTGGAAACTGCGATCATTGGGGGGTGAGCACCATCATCGCGCGCAGGTACAAGCTCGTCTCACGCGTCGGCCAGGGGGCGACCGGCGTCGTCTGGCGCGCATACGACCTGCTTCTGGAGCGAGAGGTGGCCCTCAAGGAGATACTCCTGCCACCGGGGGCCGCCGCGGCCGAGCAGCGGCGGCGGGTGGTGAGAGAGGCGCGCATGGCGGCGCGGCTGAGCCACCGGGGCATCGTGACGGTGCACAACCTCACCGAGGAGGCCGAGCGCCTCTGGATCGTCATGGAGTTCCTGGAGGCGCTGACGCTGCACGACACGCTCGTGCAGGCGGGCCCGCTCCCCGTGGACCTGGTGGCGGCGATGGGGTGCCGCCTGCTGGAGGCGCTGCGGCACGCGCACGACGGCGGGGTGATCCACCGCGACATCAAGCCCGCCAACATCATGCTGACCGGCGACCGGGTGGTGCTGGCCGACTTCGGCTTCGCCGCGCCGGAGGGCGCCGCGACGACCTCGACGCGGGGCACCCCGGCGTTCATCGCGCCGGAGGCGCTGCAGGGCAGGGGCGGCACCCGCGAGGCGGACATGTGGTCGTTCGGCGCGACGCTCTACATGGCGGTGGAGGGCAGGACCCCGTTCCGCACGGTGAACTCGATGGCGGCGCTGGTGGCGGCGCTGCGCGAGCCCCCGCGCGCGCCCAAGCGGGCGGGCGCCCTGGAGCCGGTGCTGCGGGGGCTGCTGCGCAAGGATCCGCGGGCGCGGCTGAGCGCCGAGCGGACCTCGAAGATGCTGGAGGACGTGCGCTGCTTCAGCGCGGCCTGACGCCGTTCGCGGGCGTTCGCGGGCGTTTCCGAAACGCTCCGGCCGCCCCCCGGGCCATTTTCCTGATTCCGCAATCAGGCTTTACGGACACGGAACAACATTCCATCATGCCCATGCGTCTGAATCGTTACAGAGAATCACCGTAGGTAATCACATAGTGCGCTGTTCCAGGTGAAAATATGAATCAGCTGAGGGGCCCGGCTTCTATCGTGCAGCAGGTGATTCATGGGAACAGATGCGGGAAAGGCACGTTTACTAGGTGATCGTTATCACTTGGCCTCGCCGATCGGGCGGGACGGCGTGGGCAGGGTGTGGAGAGCCCACGACTCCCTGCTCAGGCGGAACGTGGCGATCAAGGAGATCCAGCCCCGGCCCGGCGAGGACGGGGCGGACATGCACGACGCGCGACGACGGGCGCTGCGCGAGGCGCGCTCGGCGGGGAGGCTGAACCACCCGGCGGTGATCTCCGTGCACGACCTCCTCGAGGAGGACGGGCGGCTCTGGATCGTGATGGAGCTCCTGGAGGCCCTCACGCTCAAGGAGACCGTACGGCACCTGGGCCGCCTGCCGACCCACTGGGCGGCGTGGATCGGCTTCCAGCTGCTGGGCGGGCTGCGCCACGCGCACGGGGCGGGCGTCCTGCACCGGGACATCAACCCGCGCAACATCCTGCTCACCGGCGACCGGGTGGTGCTGGCCGACTTCGGCATCGCGGCGCTGCACGGCGATCCCGACACCTCCGCGACCATGCCGACCGTCCCCGTTCCCACCTTCGTCGCGCCGGAGCGGCTGCGGGGCGGGCCGCCGACCCCCGCGGGCGATCTGTGGTCGTTCGGGGCGAGCCTGTACTTCGCGGTGGAGGGCCGGCCGCCGCGCCCCCTCTCCCGTACGCCGGCGCCGCGCGATCCTGCGGGCGGGCATCAGGAGCAGGTGGCGCGGGCGGGGGTGCTGTGGCCCGTCCTGGAGGGCCTGCTCCGGCGCGACCCGGCGTCCCGCATCAGCATGGGGCAGGCGGGCCGCATGCTGTCGGCGATCCTCCACGCGGAGGGGGTGGCCCTCGCCCCGCCACGGCTGCCCGCCGCCCGGCTGCCGCCGGACACCTTCACCTGAACCTCCCGGGCCTTCACCGGCCCCTCTCAAGGCCTCTCGGGGCCTCTCGGGGCCTTCACCCCGGCACCTCGCGCGACCGGCCGGGCATCCGGAAACCGGTTATTCGGAATGGGGACGCCGTCTTTCCGATTTTCTCCCGTCACCTGGGTCCGGGCCTCGCGAGGCCGGGCGTTCCGTTACGGCCAGGCTGACGCTTTTTTCGGAACGGGCGGGATTGATCAGAACGGATGAAACTCAAAAACCGCGAAAAGGCTAGATGTCCGCATTCTTGATCATTAAAACATCGTCGGCCATCACGAATTAATCTCGGGCCGGTTCGGATCGGGACGCGGATCACGCCTTGGCTCGGGACGCGGATCAGCTGTGGATCGGGACGCGGATCAGGTTGTGAATCGGACCGTGGATCAGGCTGTGGATCGGAATGTGGACCGGAACGTGGACCAGGACTCGGATCGGGCCTTGGGACGGGAGAGGTCAGACGACCGGGACGCGGCGGCAGGCCTCGACGAACCTGGAGGCCAGCCGGGGACTGCCGGCCCAGTGCAGGTGCAGGTAGGAGGCGGTGACCCGGCCGTCGGCGAACCCGTCGGCGCCGCCGCGCCAGCGGAACAGCGGCCGGTCCGGGGCGGGCTCGACCGCGGTGCGGTGGAACTCGTGGCCCCGGTAGCGCTCCCCGTCCCTGGTGAGCGGCGAGTCGCGGACGGCCACCGCGTCCCGGTAGCCGAGGGTGAGGGTGCCGGTCATCCTGGCCTCGACGTCGAGGACCCCGCACATCGGCCTGCCGTCCAGCCTCCTGGCGAGGTACAGCAGGCCCGCGCACTCGGCCGAGATCGGCCCGTCGAACGCGGCGACCCGCTCGCGCAGCGGCTCGTTGGCCGACAGCTCGGCCGCGTAGACCTCGGGGAAGCCACCCCCGATGACGATCCCGCGAGCCCCCTCGGGGAGGGTCTCGTCGACGAGCGGGTCGAAGGGGACGACCTCGGCGCCCGCCGCCGCCAGCAGCTCGGCCTGCTCGGTGTAGCCGAAGGTGAAGGCCTGCCCCCCGGCGACCGCGATCCTCGTGACGGGAGCGACGGGCGGCCCGGGACTCCACGGGACGGCCGTCAGCGGCGGCGCGGTACGGGCCAGGCGCAGGAGCTCCTCCAGGTCGCAGGAGGCCGCGACCAGGTCCGCGACGGCGTCCATGGCCCGCACGGCCTGGGTGCGGCGCTCGGCGGCGGGGACCAGGCCCAGGTGCCTGGAGGGGGTGGCGACGGCGTCGCTGCGGCGGATCGCGCCGAGCACCGGGACACCGCTCTCCGCGAGCGCCTCGCGGCAGATGGCCTCGTGCCGCTCGGAGCCGACCCGGTTGAGGATCACCCCGCCGAGCCTGATCCGGGTGTCGTAGGAGGCGAACCCGTGCACCAGCGCCGCCACGGAACGGCTCTGCTTGGCCGCGTCCACGACCAGGACCACCGGGGCGCCGAGCAGCCTGGCGACGTGCGCGGTGGAGGCGAACTCGGTGGAGCCCGCGCCGTCGTACAGGCCCATCACGCCCTCCACGACCGCGACGTCCGCCCCGGCCGCGCCGTGCAGGAACAGCGGGGCGACGAGCTCCTCCCCCACCAGCCAGGGGTCGAGGTTGCGCCCGGGGCGTCCGGTGGCCATGGCGTGGTAGCTGGGGTCGATGTAGTCGGGCCCCACCTTGTGCGGGGAGACCGCCATGCCCCGGCGGGCGAGGGCGGCCATCAGACCGGTCGCCACGGTCGTCTTGCCCGCTCCGGAGGCGGGGGCCGCGATGACCAGCCGGGCTACCATTCGATGCCCTTCTGACCCTTCTGCCCGGCGTCCATCGGGTGCTTGACCTTGCCCATCTCCGTGACGAGGTCGGCGGCGTCGAGCAGCCGGGGGTCCGCGTCGCGGCCGGTGACGACGACGTGCTGGCCGCCGGGACGCCCGCGCAGGGTCTCGACCACCTCGTCGACGTCGATCCAGCCCCACTTCATCGGGTACGTGAACTCGTCGAGCACGTACAGGCGGAACGTCTCGGCGGCGAGGTCGCGCTTGATCTGCTCCCAGCCCTCGCGGGCGTCGGCGGCGTGGTCCTCCTCGCTGCCGGGGCGCTGGATCCAGGACCAGCCCTCGCCCATCTTGTGCCAGGAGACCGGCCCGCCCTCGCCGGAGTCGCCGAGCACCCGCAGCGCCCGCTCCTCGCCGATGCGCCACTTGGCGGACTTCACGAACTGGAAGACCCCGATCGGCCAGCCCTGGTTCCAGGCGCGCAGGGCCAGGCCGAAGGCGGCGGTGGACTTGCCCTTGCCCGGTCCCGTGTGGACGATCAGCAGCGGCCGGGTGCGGCGCTGCCTGGTGGTCAGGCCGTCCTCGGGCACGCTGACGGGTTTGCCCTGCGGCATCGTCGCCCTCCCTTCACTGTCATGCGACCTTCGCTGTCATGCGACTGCTGTCGTGCGGCTGCTGTCGTGCGGCTGTTGTCGTGCGGTTCACGTCATGTGGCGCGGCGTCCTCACCGGCCGTTCACCCTCGCCCTGCGCGGTCTCCTCGCCGGCCGTTCGCGCGGCGCGGTGTCCGCACCGTCCCCGCCGGCCCCGCCGTCCCGTGGTCCCTCCGTGCTCGCCCGCCCATCGCGGTCACGCGGCGCCGCGGCGCTCGCGGACCATCCCGGCCAGGTCGGTGAGGTCGTCGAGGCGTACGGTCTCCGCGCCCATCCGCGCCGCCAGCGAGGCGGCGAGGCCGAGGCGCACGTGGCCGCCCTCGCAGTCGACCACCACCCCCGCCACCCCGGCCAGCAGTCCCGCCGCGCGGTGGGACTCCTCGACGGTGCCCGAGGTGGCCCGCCCGTCGGTGACCAGGACCACCAGCGGGCGCCTGGACGGGTCGCGCAGACGCTCGACCCGCAGCACCTCGGCGGCCCGCAGCAGACCGGTGGCAAGAGGGGTACGCCCCCCGGTGGGGAGCTCCCGCAGCCGGGCCGCACCGGCCTCCACGGAGGAGGTCGGCGGCAGGACCAGGTCGGCGCGGGCGCCTCGGAAGGTGACGAGCCCGACCTTGTCGCGGCGCTGGTAGGCGTCGAGGAGCAGTCCGAGCACCGCGGTCTTGACCGCCCGCATGCGCTGCCTGGCGGCCATGGAACCGCTGGCGTCCACCACGAACAGCACCAGGTTGCCCTCGCGGCCCTCGCGGACCGCCTCCCTGAGGTCGCCGCGCCGCAGCAGCAGTCCCGGCCCGCTCCTGCCCCGCGCCACCTGGTACGGGGCGGCGGCGCCGACGGTGGCCCGCAGGTGGAGGGAGCCGGGGTGGCCCTCGGGGACCCGGGCCCCGGTGGTACGGCCCAGGGGCGTCCTGGCGCGCGACCGGCGCCCGGGGGCTCCCGCGCCGACACCGGGGACGGTGAACAGCCTGGCCCTGCCCCCGGGTTCGGCGTCGAAGGTCCGCTCGCGGGCCGGTCCTCCCCCGGTCGTCTCACGCGGTTCACCGGGCTCCGCGGCGGAGGAGGCGGGGTTCCGCGTCCCCGGGTCGGGACCGTCCGGGACGTCCGGGGCCGCGGGCCGGGAGGTGTCCCCGTCGCCGGGAGCGCCCGGGGCGTCCAGGTCGCCGGAGGTGGCGTCCCCGGCCTCGGGGCCGTCGTCGGGCGCCGGTCCGTCCGGGCCGCCGTCCGGATCGGTGCCCCCGGGGCCCCCGGAGTCGTCCGGGCCCTCCGGGCCTTCCGGGTCGTCGGGGTCCTCGGGGTCGTCGGGGATCTGGTCCAGGAGGTCCTGGAGCTTGGACTCGTCCAGGCCCGGCGCGTCGAAGGGGTCGCGGCGGCGGCGGTGCGGGAGCGCGAGCCTGGCCGCCTCCCGTACGTCGTCGGCGGTGACGGTGACGCGGCCCTGCCAGGCGGCGTGCGCGATCGCCGCACCGGCGGTGACCAGGTCGGCCCGGAGCCCGTCCACCTCGAAGCCCGCGCAGACGGTGGCGATCCTGAGCAGTGCCGCGTCCGGCAGGACGACCTGGGGGACCCGGGCACGCGCCTCGGCGATGCGCGCGGCCAGCGCCCGCTCCTCGTCCGACCAGGCGGCGGCGAAGGCGTCGGGGTCGGCCTCGAAGGCCAGGCGGCGCCGTACCACGTCCACCCGCTGGGACGGTTCCCGCGAGGCCCGGACCTCCACGGTCAGCCCGAAGCGGTCGAGCAGCTGCGGGCGCAGCTCCCCCTCCTCGGGGTTCATCGTCCCGACCAGCAGGAACCGGGCGGCGTGCCGTACCGACACCCCCTCGCGCTCGACGTAGCAGGTGCCGAGGGCGGCGGCGTCGAGCAGCAGGTCCACCAGGTGGTCGTGGAGGAGGTTGACCTCGTCCACGTACAGGACGCCCCGGTGGGCGCTCGCCAGGAGGCCGGGTTCGAAGGATTTCACGCCCTCGGTGAGGGCGCGCTCGATGTCGAGGGAGCCGACGAGACGGTCCTCGGAGGCGCCGACGGGCAACTCGACCAGCCGGGCGGGCCGCGCGGCGCCGTCCCGCGCTCCGCCGGACCGCCCGGTGGCGGCCCGTTCGGTGGCGGCCCGTTCGGTGACGGACTGCCCGGTGACGGACTGAGCCGCGCCGGGCCGAGCCTCTCCGAGCCGAGCCCCATCGGGCTGAGTTTCACCGGGCTCAGCTCCGTCTGGCCGCACGGTGACGGGCTGAGTCCCGTCTGGCCGGGCTTCGCCGGGCCGCACGGTGGCGGGCTGGGGGGCCGGGGGTGTACGGCTCTCGTGCGGGCCGTCCGGGCAGCCGGGGTCGGGGGCGGCCGGGTCGCAGGAGAAGCGGCAGCCGGTCACCACCTCGACGGGCGGCAGGAGCGCGGCCAGCGCCCGCACGACCGTGGACTTGGCGGTGCCCTTCTCCCCCCTGACCAGCACTCCCCCGACGCGGGGGGAGACCGCGTTGAGGATCAGCGCGAGTTTCAGGTCCTCCAGCCCCACGATCGCGGTGAAGGGATAGCGGGAGTCAGGCACCTTCGGGATCTCCTGTCCGTCTCGTCGAAATCAGTCGAAAGCAGTCGCGATCAAAGGGCCGCCGGGCGCTCTGACCGTCATGGGAGGTAGCTGAGCCGCCAGCGCCCGCCGCGCCCGGTGAGCGTCACGCGGGCCAGCGGCGCGACGTCGACGCGCCAGAAGGACTGGGCGGGGGCGCCGAGGGCGTGGACGACCGCGGCGCGGACGACCGCCGGGTGGGTGACCGCGACGGCCCTGCCGGGGGCGCGGGCGGCGAGCCAGCCTGACACCCGGGCGAGGAGCGCGGTGACCGGCTCCCCGCCGTGCGGCGCCGCGCCGGGGTCGCCGAGCCAGGAGGCGAGCGCCTCGGGTTCGGCGGCCTCGACCTCGCCGAGGGTCATCCCGCTCCAGCGGCCGTAGTCGCAGTCGGCCAGCAGCGGGTCGTGCTCGGCCCGCAGGCCGAGCGCCGCCGCGGTCTGGACGCAGCGCAGCTCGGGAGGGCAGGCCGCGGGCCCCGGGCCGAGGTCCCCCGCCATCTCCCCGGCCCGGCGCAGGCCGCGTTCGTCGAGTGGTTCGTCACCCGGGAACGCGGCCCGTACCGTCGCCGAGGTGGAGGCGTGGCAGACCAGGAGCAGGCGGGTGACCCCCGAGGGGGTCGTCACACCGGGCCGCGCCTGCGGGCGGCGAAGGCGAACAGCGCGCCGACACCGGCCCAGAAGACCACCTGGGTCCCTATGGAGGCGACCCTGAAGTCCCACAGGAGGTCGGCGGGGAAGCCCTGGGGCACCTCCGAGATCTCCGGCAGGAGGATCCAGGCCGCGACGACGGGGACCAGGAAGGTGGCGCCCGCCGACAGCCAGCGCACCCACGGTTCGCTCCGCGAGGCGTAGCGGTAGGCGGCGACGGCCGCGGCGACGGCGAGGATCCCGATGACCACCGCGACCAGGTAGAGCACGGTTCGCTGGTTGATGGTCTCCGGATCGCCGACGGCCGGAGGGTTGGCGGGATACTTCACGAAGGGGATGAGGACGACGGAGGTGAACGCGGCGGCGGCGAGCGTGACCGCGAGCACCGGTTCCGAGCGGGGTCCCGCCCGGCCTCGTACGGCCGCGTAGACGAGGGAGAACAGGCCCCCGATCGCCAGGCCGTACAGGCCGAGGGCGAGGAAGAGCCCGAAGCGCTGCCCGTCCCTGCTGACCAGCGCCTCCTCCTCGTCGTGGGAGTGGGCGGCGGTCCCGGTGTCGTCGTGTGTCCCGGCCGGGGCGGCGGCCGCGGCGGCCGCCTCCTCCAGCGCGATGGCCTGGTCGATGCGCGGTTCGCCGACGGTGTAGGCGAAGACGGCCGCGAGCAGCCCTGCGAGCAGTCCGACGACGAGACCCCGGACGATGAGTTTGGTGATCACCTGTGGCTCAGTGGCACGGTACGCCGAGCAGGTGACGCCCGTCGTGCATGAGTTCGTGCAGGTAGTTTCCCGCCTGGGAGATCGCTCCCTGGTCGAAGGTGACCAGGTAGGCGAGGAGCAGCAGCACCGGTACGGCGAGCAGCCAGCGGGTGAGCGAGGGCCATGGGATGGGCTGAACGTGCGGTGCCGAGATCTGGCTCACGGCCACCTCCTCCGGGATTTACGCGTCCCTTTTCGTAGGTCGGTGGCGGCCGAGTGTGACCTGGCTTCCGGCTCCGGGGAGCCGGTTACAGTGGCGCGACCGCACCGGAATCTCACCGGATTTCCCTCGCACCGCCACAAAACACCCGGAACGTATCCCGGTTCTCCGTCCCCCGTCAATCCAGGTGTCCGGTTTGCCGGGATCCGGCCCGCAAGGGATCCGGCCCGCAAGAGGCCCGGCCACCAAGGGATCCGGCCCGCAAGGGGTCCGGACGTCCGGACACCAAGAGGTCCGGGCGGCAAGGGATCCAGCCGGAAAGGGGTCAGGGCAGCGAAGGGTCCGGGCACGCCGAGGGGGGAGGTGGTCCGGGCCGGACCGCCTCCCCCCTCTCAGGACCTCTCAGGACCCCTCAGGCGCCTCTCGGGACCTCCCGGCGGCTCACTGCTCGCCGGTCAGCGCCGTCACCAGCTCCGCGGCGGTACGGCAGCGGTCGAACAGCTCCCCCACGTGGGCCTTGGTGCCGCGCAGCGGCTCAAGGGTGGGGACGCGCTGCAGCGACTCGCGGCCGGGGATGTCGAAGATGACCGAGTCCCAGGAGGCCGCGGCCACCGACTCGCTGTACTGGCTCAGGCATCGGCCGCGGAAGTAGGCCCGGGTGTCGTTGGGCGGCACCTCGACGGCCCGCTGGACCTCTTCCTCGGTGACCAGGCGCTGCATGCGGCCCCGGGCGACCAGGCGGTTGTAGAGCCCCCGGTCGGGCCGGATGTCGGAGTACTGGAGATCGACGAGCTGCAGGCGCGGGTGCGACCAGGGCAGGCCGTCACGCGTGCGGTAGCCCTCCAGGAGCTCCAGCTTGGCCACCCAGTCGAGCTCCCTGGACAGCTGCATCGGGTCCTCCGCCAGGCGGGTGAGGACCGACTCCCAGCGCTCCAGGATGTCCTTGGTGGGCTCGTCCAGGCCGTTGGCGCTGCGCTCCTCGGCGTACTTGCGGGCGAGCTCCAGATACTCCATCTGCAGCTGCACCGCCGTCAGCTTGCGGCCGTCGCGCATGGAGATCTCGTACTTGAGCGTGGGGTCGTGCGAGACCGCGCGCAGGGCCTGGACGGGGTTGTCCACGGCGAGGTCGCGGGTGAAGTAGTTGTCCTCGATCATGGCCAGGACGAGCGCGGTCGATCCCAGCTTCAGGTAGGTCGAGATCTCCGACATGTTGGCGTCGCCGATGATGACGTGCAGGCGGCGGTATTTCTCCGGGTCGGCGTGGGGCTCGTCCCGGGTGTTGATGATCGGCCGCTTGAGCGTCGTCTCCAGGCCCACCTCGACCTCGAAGAAGTCGGCCCGCTGGCTGATCTGGAAGCCCTCGCCCCGGGAGTCCTGGCCGATGCCGACCTTGCCCGCGCCGGTGACGACCTGCCGGGAGACGAAGAACGGCGTCAGGTGCCTGACGATGTCGGCGAACGAGGTGGCCCGGCGCATGAGGTAGTTCTCATGGCAGCCGTAGGAGGCGCCCTTGTTGTCGGTGTTGTTCTTGTAGAGCTGGATCGGGGCGTTGGCCGGCATCGCCGAGGCGCGGACCGCCGCGTCGTGCATCACCCGCTCGCCCGCCTTGTCCCAGATCACCGCCGCCCGGGGATTGGTGCACTCGGGCGTGGAGTATTCGGGGTGGGCGTGGTCGACGTACAGCCTGGCCCCGTTGGTGAGGATCACGTTCGCCAGGCCGAGGTCCTCGTCGGTCAGCTGGCTCTGGTCGGCCACCTCCCGCGCGAGGTCGAACCCCCGTGCGTCCCGCAGCGGGTTCTCCTCCTCGAAGTCCCATCGCGCGCGCCGCGCCCTGGCGGCCGAGGCCGCCAGATAGGCGTTCACGACCTGAGAGGAGGTCACCATCGCGTTGGCCCCCGGCTGTCCGGGCACGGAGATGCCGTATTCGGTCTCGATGCCCATCACCCGCCGTACCGTCATGCGCACCCTCTGTTCGTCAGGGACTGATTCTCTCCGTGGTATCTATTCCCGACCCTAGACCCTTCACTATGCCCGGTGGTCGGACAGTTATGGCACCGAAGCCTTTTCGCCCGTTGCGAGGGGGATCGAGGAGAGCGCGGGGAGCTGTGACGGGGACGGGGATGCGGCCTTTCTGCGCCTCCTGGACTTGACGAACTCCTGAAGCGGGCGCTCGGCCACCCGGTACACCACGTACGAGAACGCCATCGCGGCCAGCAGGGTGACCAGCGCGGTCAGCGGGGGCGGCAGCGTGTCCCGCAGGGCGGGGACGATCAGGACGGCGGCCGGGGTGTGGAAGAGGTAGAGCGGGTAGGTGAGCGCGCCCAGGACGACCAGGCCGCGCCAGCGCAGCCACCCCAGCCAGCCGAGCGCCACCATCGCCATGAGCACGTAGAAGCCGACCACGGTGGCGACCACGGCCCACTCGGGCACGGGCATCGCGGCGTAGCCGACGTTCTCGATCCGCCCGGCCACCCGGTCGAGCGCCGCGCTGACGGCGAGGCCGCCGCTGATCCCGGCCAGGCACCACAGGACGAGCCTGGGGCCGAACTTCGTCATCAGGAAGAACGCCATGCCGCCGACGAAGTACGCCGCGTACTTGGGCATGACCACCAGGTCGACCCAGGCCTCCTCGCTCCCGGCGAAGTACCCGGCCGCCAGCAGCCAGACGCCCATGAAGGCCAGGCAGCGGTTGAGCGTCACCCCGGCGATCACCAGGATCGAGATCAGCACGTAGAAGCGGAGCTCCACCCAGAGCGACCAGTAGACGCCGTTGGCGTCGTAGACGCCGAGGGCCCGCTGGAGCATCGTGAGGTTGATCCCGTACTCGCCGAGGCTGAGCTTGGGGTCCAGGGCCGTGGCGGCGGTGAGCCCGTAGACGGCGGCGGTGACGGCCACGCTGACCCAGTAGGCGGGATAGAGCCGCACCAGCCGGGAGAGGGCGAACGCCCCCAGGCCGCGTCCCCAGATGCTCATCAGGATCACGAAGCCGCTGATCATGAAGAACAGCTCGACGCCGAGGATGCCGAGCCCGGAGAGGGTGGAGATCGCCGGGAACAGCTCCGCCGGGCGGTCGCCCCACACCGAGGCGAAGGCGATGAAGTAGTGGAAGGCGAGCACCGCGATGGCGGCGAGGAAGCGCAGGAGGTCGAGCTCGGCGAGGCGGCCGCTTCCCCGAAGCGCCTCGCGGGAGCCCGCGCCGTTCACCGGGCGGCCGGACCGGAATGTTCACGCACGCCACTTGGACGGCGTCTCGATCACCTGGGTTCCCTGTGACCGCTGTCCATTTCTGTCCACTTCTGGGGCGGACGTGAAAGGAGATATGGATTAATGCGACAAAGGGATTAAAAAGGCCAGCGGCGCGGCCCCCGCGATGGGGAGCCGCGCCGCCGGTGACGCGTGTTCTACAGGTACTGGCCGGTGTTGGCCACCGTGTCGATGGAGCGTCCGGCCTCGGTGCCCTGCTTGCCCGTCACGAGGGTGCGGATGTAGACGATCCGCTCGCCCTTCTTGCCGGAGATGCGGGCCCAGTCGTCGGGGTTGGTGGTGTTGGGCAGGTCCTCGTTCTCGGAGAACTCGTCCACGCAGGCCGCCAGCAGGTGCTGGATCCGCAGGCCCTTCTGGCCGGTCTCCAGGAACTGCTTGATCGCCATCTTCTTGCCGCGGTCGACGATGTTCTGGATCATCGCGCCGGAGTTGAAGTCCTTGAAGTACAGGACCTCCTTGTCGCCGTTGGCGTAGGTCACCTCGAGGAAGCGGTTCTCCTCGCTCTCGGTGTACATCCGCTCGACGACCCGCTGGATCATGCCGGAGATGGTCTCCTGCCGGTTGGCGCCGTGCTCGGAGAGGTCCTCGGCGTGCAGCGGGAGCTCGGGGATGAGGTACTTGGAGAAGATGTCCTTGGCCGCCTCGGCGTCCGGCCGCTCAATCTTGATCTTGACGTCCAGGCGGCCGGGCCGCAGGATCGCCGGGTCGATCATGTCCTCGCGGTTGGAGGCGCCGATCACGATCACGTTCTCCAGGCCCTCGACGCCGTCGATCTCCGACAGGAGCTGGGGAACGATGGTGTTCTCGACGTCGGAGGAGACGCCCGAGCCTCGGGTCCGGAAGATCGAGTCCATCTCGTCGAAGAACACGATCACCGGGGTGCCCTCGGAGGCCTTCTCACGAGCCCGCTGGAAGACCAGGCGGATGTGCCGCTCGGTCTCGCCGACGTACTTGTTGAGAAGCTCGGGACCCTTGATGTTGAGGAAGAAGCTCTTGCCGGACTGGCCGGTCTTCTCCGCGACCTGCTTGGCCAGGGAGTTGGCGACGGCCTTGGCGATGAGCGTCTTGCCGCAGCCGGGCGGCCCGTAGAGCAGGACGCCCTTGGGCGGGCGGAGCTTGTGCTCGCGGAAGAGGTCGGCGTGCAGGTACGGGAGCTCGATGGCGTCCCGGATCTGCTCGATCTGCCGCATGAGCCCGCCGATCTCCTCGTAGGAGATGTCGGGCACCTCCTCCAGGACGAGCTCCTCGACCTCGGACTTGGGGATGCGCTCGTAGACGTAGCCCGAGCGGGGTTCGAGCAGCAGGGAGTCGCCCGCCCGGATCGGCTGGTCCACCAGCGACTCGGCGAGCTTCACCACCCGCTCCTCGTCGGCGTGCGAGATGACCAGCGCGCGCTCGCCGTCCTCGAGGAGCTCCTTGAGCATCACGATCTCGCCCAGGTCCTCGAAGCCGAGGGCCTCGACCACGTTGAGCGCCTCGTTGAGCATGACCTCCTGGCCACGCCTCAACGCCTCGACGTCCACCGCGGGACTCACGTTCACCCTGAGTTTGCGGCCACCGGTGAAGACCTCCACCGTGCCGTCTTCTCTGGTTTCGAGGAACACACCGAATCCGGACGGCGGTTGCGCCAGCCGGTCTACCTCCTCCTTCAAGGCGACGATCTGGTCCCTGGCCTCCTTGAGGGTGGCCACCAGACGCTCGTTCTGGCCGGTTACGGCCGCGAGGTTCGCCTGCACGTCATGGAGACGCTCTTCGAGAATCCGGGCCTGCCGGGGAGACTCCGTCAGCTTCCGACGCAACGCGGTGATCTCCTCCTGCAGGAAGGAGACCTGTGTTGTGAGGTCGGCGACCTCCCGTTCGCGCTGCGCGGCACGAGCCTCAGCGTCGTCGCGAGCTGCCACGGCGTCACCTCCTTCCCAGTCGAGACCGACTACTCAAAACCCTACCCATCTGAGGGCTGTCCCTTACCTGGCTGAGCAGTGTTCATATGACTACATTAAGTGCGTGATGTTTAATCCTTTTTGGTGCTTTTAGCCCTAGAAGTATAAGAACACGAAGGTCTGCTCCCGTGTCACGCTCTCACGGGCCGTCGTGGCCGAATCGTCATCATGTGGCGGAAGACGTGGAAGTCGTGGACTCCTCGCCATGTGCCCCCTTCGCCGGACGTCTACGTCGAGGTGGTGGCGTCACCCCGTCGGCCATGCGACGGGCCGCGACCAGGAACCCGGTGTGGCCGACCATCCTGTGGTCGGGCCGCACCGCCAGCCCCTCGACATGCCAGTCACGAACCAGGGTCTCCCACGCATGGGGCTCGGTGAAACTCCCGTGCTCCCGCAGAGTTTCGACCGTACGGGACAGCTGAGTCGTGGTCGCCACATAACAGCAGATCACACCGCCTGGGGTGAGGGCGCGGGCCGCGGCGTCCACACATTCCCACGGGGCGAGCATGTCCAGGATGATCCGGTCGACGTCGCTCTCGTCGAGATCCTCGGCGAAGTCGCCGACCACCAGGCGCCACTGCTTCATCTGGCCGCCGTAGAACTTCTCCACGTTCTTGGTGGCGATCTCGGCGAAGTCCTGGCGGCGCTCGTACGAGGTGAGGGTGCCCTCGGAGCCGATGGCGCGCAGCAGGAAGCAGGTGAGCGCGCCGGAGCCGACGCCCGCCTCCACCACCCGGGCGCCGGGGAAGATGTCGGCCATCGCCACGATCTGGGCCGAGTCCTTGGGATAGATCACCGCCGCGCCGCGCGGCATGGAGAGCGTGTAGTCCTGGAGGAGGTGCCTGAACGCCAGATACTGGGTGCCGCCGGACGAGCGCACGACCGAGCCCTCGGGCTGGCCGATCAGCTCACTGTGCGGGATTCCGCCCTTGTGCGTGTGGAACACGCCGTCTTCCTTCAGCGTCACCGTGTGGCGCTTGTTCTTGGGGTCGGTGAGCTGAACCTGATCCCCGGCCTGAAACGGCCCATGCCTGCGAAAACCCATGACCGAAAGGTTATCGGCGCGCGGCGGTGTCCTCGGACAGCCGGAACGGCGGGAGGAAGGCAGGGACGGCGGGGGGCGGTAAGGCGGTAAGGAGGACAGCAGGGGATGGCAGAGGGACAGCGGAGGGACGGCCCGGACGCGGTCGCACGGGGAAGGCCGGGGGCGGCGAGGGCCGACGAGGGTGGGCGGGCATCAGCAGGCGTCGGCGGGCGTCGGCGGGCTCGACAGGCGGGGGCGATTCCGGAATTGACCCGCTAAAAGCCGCAAATGTCGCAAAATGGTTCGCTCCCCGGGACCGCACCTGGTAGCTGTTGGGGTGTGTTTCCCCACGATGTGATTCCGGCCGGCCCCGTCGTCCTGAGACCGCTGGACCCGGCCGACGCCGAGACGATCGCCCGGGCCTGCGCCGACCCGGAGATCGTCCGCTTCCTCCCGCTCGTCCCCGTCCCGTACACCCGGGACGACGCGCTCCAGTACATGGAGCAGACCCGGCGGGACTGGGAGACCGGAGGGGCCCCGTTCGCGATCGCCGACGCGGGGACGGGCGAGTGGCTGGGCAACATGAGCCTCATGGCCCGCCCCCGCGGCATGACCGAGATCGGCTACCTGGTCGCGCCGTGGGCACGAGGGCGCGGGGTGGCCACGGCCGCCCTCTCCGCGCTGACCCGGTGGGGGTTCGAGCACGGCGTCAGGCGCGTCGAGCTGTTCGCCGACGTGGAGAACCTGGCCAGCCAGCGGGTCGCCCTGGCCGCGGGTTTCCACCGCGAGGGCGTGCGGCGCGGGGCCGAGGAGCAGCGTGACGGCACCCGCCACGACCTGGTGGCCTTCGCGCGCCTGCCCGGCGACTCCGGCGAGCGCGTGCGGCCCCTGCTGCCGGACTTCCCCGGCGGCTCGCTGACCGACGGGGTGGTGCGGCTGCGGCCGCTCGTCGCCGCCGACACCGCCTGCTACCTCGCACTGCAGAACGTGCCCGACGTCGTGAGGTCCAGCGTCCCGCCCGAGCCCCCCACCTACGAGGAGGCCGAGGAGCGGTGCCGCACCGCGGGCGCGAACCGGCTCGCCGGCACGGGGCTGGAGGCCGCGATCCTGGACGCCGCGACGGGCGCGTTCGCCGGGGACATCCAGTTCAGCGGGGTGATCCCCCCGCTGGCACAGGCCATGACGGGCTACAGCGTGCTGCCGGAGTTCCGCGGCAGGGGCTTCGCCGCCAGGGCGGTGGACCTGCTGGTCGGCTGGGCCTTCGAGCACACCTCCCTGAGCCGGATCATCGCCGGCACCTCACCGGGCAACATCGCCTCGCACCGCGTGCTGGAGCGCGCGGGCTTCACCAGGGAGGCCCTGCTGCACGGGCTGCTGCCCGGCCCCGGCGGCACGCGCCTGGACGACCTGCAGTGGTACCGCCTGCGGGACGACACCCGGCGCTAGCCCCGCGCCGCCGTCCCGGCCCGGACGTCCCGCGAGGACGCCCGGCCGGAACCGTACGCCGCCGTCCCGGCCGGGCTCCCCGGGCCTGACCCGGGCGTCCCTCGAAGCCACCCGGCCGAGGCCGTACGCCGCCGTCCCGGTTCGGACCCCCCCGAAGCCGTCGGGCCGGGGCTCAGTCGGCGCCGAAGCGGGCCCTGAGCTTGGCGTAGGCGGCGTCGGTGCCCTGCAGCGCCCGGTCGATGTCGGCGTCGGTGTGGGCGGCCGACAGGAACCAGTTGTGCCACGGGTGGAGGTAGACCCCCTCCTCCAGGCAGGCCGCGGCCCAGAACATGCCCTTGTCGAGGGTCGCGTCGCCCTCGAAGGAGAGCCACGGGATCTGCACCGGCCCCGTCTGGTTGACCGTGAACCCGTGGGAGGCGGCCTGGGCGGCGAGGCCCTCGCGCAGGCGGGTGCCCGCGCGCTCCATCAGGGCGATGCCGTCGACGGCGCGCAGCGTCTCGATCGTGGCCTTGGCCGCGGCCATCGGGGCGGCGTTGAACCAGAAGGAGCCGGTGGAGTAGAGCGTCTGGGCGGGCCCGCGCAGGGAGTCCACCCCGGTGACGGCGGCGATGGGGTGACCGTTGGCCATGGCCTTGCTGAAGGCGTACAGGTCGGGGCGCACCCCCAGGGGCTCCCAGGACCCGCCCAGGTCGATCCGCCAGCCGCCGCGCACGTCGTCGATCACCAGCGCGGCGCCGATCCGGTCGGCCAGCGCCCGCACCCCCCGGGCGAACTCCGCGGCGACGAGCTCCTGGTCCTCGAACGAGTCGTGCTTGAACGGCGTCACAATGATCGCGGCGACGTCGCCCTCGGCACGGGCGGCGGCGGCCTCGGCGCTGGCGAGGTCGTTGTAGGTGAACTCGACCAGGTCCGCGCGCTCGTTGGGGGTGGTCCCCGCCGTGCTGGGCGTGCACCACGGGTCGGCCCCGTGGTAGGCGCCGTGCGCCATGAGGACCTTGGTCCTGCCGGTGGCGGCGCGGGCGACCATCAGCGCCTGGGTGGTGGCGTCGGTGCCGTTCTTGGAGAACATCACCCAGTCGGCCTGCGGGACGGTCTCCACCAGCAGCTCGGCGAGCTCCACGTAGACGGGACCGGGGCCGTTGAGGCAGTCGCCCGCGGCGAGCTGGGCCGCGACGGCGCTCTCGACGGCGGGGTGGCGGTGGCCGAGGACCATCGGGCCCCAGGAGCACATGAGATCGACGTACTCGCGCCCGTCGGCGTCACGCTGGCGGCAGCCCTCGCCCCCGACGAAGAACTGCGGGTAGGCGGGACCGTGCAGGGCCGCGTTGAGATGGCCGTACATGCCGCCGGGGACGACCTTGGCGGCCCGCTCCCTGAGTTTGGCGTCGATGGACATGCGTCGTCCTTTCACATCTGGGGTCACGGCTGGGGTCACATCTTGGAGGGCACGGCTGCAGTCACGGCTGAGGTCACATCTGGGGGCACGGCTGGGTCCGTGTCCGGACGCGTTCCGGCGGCCCGGTGCCGCTCCCGCCGCCCGTACGGCCCCGGGGGGCGGGTCGTCCGGGCGGCGGGGTCACTTCTCGTCCCGGAGCTCCCGCGCCCCCTCCAGGCCCGCGTCCGAGCCGAGGCCCCCGGCGACGCGGGCGGCCAGCGCGGTGCCGAGCCGCGCGGCGCCGGCCACGTCGCGGCCGTCGACCAGACCGGTGACGAACCCGGCGCAGTAGGCGTCGCCGCACCCGGTGGTGTCGACCACCGGCACGTCGAGGGCGGGCACGCGGGTGAGGCCCTCCGCGTCGGCGATGAGGCTCCCGTCCGCGCCGAGCGTGACCAGGACGGCCGAGGGGCCCTCCGGCAGCAGGGCCAGCAGGGACCGCGCGGCCTCCTCCACCCCGGCGGCACCGCTCATCAGCAGCGCCTGCTCCTCGTTGGGCAGGAGGTAGTCGACGTGCGGCAGGAAGGCGCGGACCCCCTGCATGAGGTCCGGCATGTTGGACAGCAGGTCCATGGTCACGATCGTGCCCGCCGCCCGCGCCTCGTCCAGCAGCGCGTAGAACGCGGGGTCGTACAGGCCCCAGGTGACGTCCATCCCGCCCAGGTGCACCACCCGCGCGCCGAGGACGGTCTCGCGGGAGACGTCGGCGGTGGACAGGCCCAGGTTCGCGCCGGGGACGTGGAAGGACGGGCGCCCGCCGTCGGGACGGATCGGCAGGATCGAGGCGGCGGTCTGCTCCCCCGGCCTGCGGACGATCCCGCCCACCTCGACCCCGCGCCGCCCCATCATCATGAGGAGCAGGTCTCCGAGCTCGTCGTCGCCGATCGCTCCCACCGAGGCCACCGGGACGCCGAGCGCGGCCAGATCGACGGCGGTCGCGGCGGCGGCGCCCGCCGCGGTGACGCGGATCTGCTCCAGCAGATGGGTGTCCTGCCCGGCGGGGATCGACTCCACCGGTCTGGCGAGCACGTCCACGATGTGCACGCCGAGGGTGACGACGGTCATGGCGAGTCCTCCTCGTGTCTTCAGCGGATAATAGACGGGCGACCGACTAAAATGTCAACGGATCCGTCGGGAATCGGGGAGGGGCGAGGTGCCGAAGATCGTCAATCACGGCGAGCGGCGCGAGGAGGTCGTCGAGGCCGCGCGCCGCGTCATCCTGCGCGAGGGGATCGAGGCCGCCACGACCAGGGCCATCGCCAGGGAGGCCGGTTACTCCAACGGCGTGCTGACCCACTACTTCGCCGACAAGGACGACATCATGCTGTCGGCGCTGCGGTCCTCGCACCGGCGCATCGTGGAGCGCCTGCGCGGCAAGCTGGCCGGTCTCACCGGCCTGGCCGCGCTGCGCGAGCTCCTCCTCGACAACCTTCCGCTGGACGAGGAGCGCGCCGGGGAGAGCGGGCTGGAGATCGGCTTCTGGAGCCGCAGCATGACCAGCCCGGCGATGCTGGAGGCCCAGCGCGCCGAGGCCGAGGAGCTGCGCTATCTGGTGCGCAGCCTGCTCGGCGCGGCGTCCGGCGCCGGGGAGATCGCCACCTCCGACGACCTCGACGACGTCACCGAGCGGCTGCTCGCCCTCGTCGACGGGCTGAGCGCGCACCACCTGCTCTATCCGGACAGGCTCGGCGCCGCGCGCCTGGAACGGATGCTCGACGCCGAGCTGGACCGCCTCCGCCCCGCCGGCGGGCGGGCCGAGCAGTCCGGGCAGGCCGCGCAGGCCGCGCAGTCCGGGCAGGCCGCGCAGTCCGAGCAGGCCGCGCAGTCCGGGCAGTCCGGGCAGGCCGAGCAGGCCGCGCAGTCCGGGCGGGACGCTCAGACCAGCAGCGCGTAGAGCCGGTCGGCCACTCCCCTGGCGGTGGGCCGCTTGGCCTCGTCGCCGAGGCAGGCCTGGACCAGGTCCGACAGCTCGGGCTCCAGGCCCGGGTCGATCGAGGGCGGCGTGCTGTTCAGCTTGCGCAGGGTCAGCAGCGGGTCGTGGGTGGGCAGCTCCCCGTAGAGGCCGTTGCCGCTCACCGCCCGGTGCAGCGTCGCGCCCAGCGACCACACGTCCCCCGCGGGGGTGGGGGTCTCCCCCTGCAGCAGCGTGGGGTCGGTGAACTCCACCGACCCGATGTCGCCCATCCCCGTCACCGTCGCGCCGGGCATCAGCACCTGCGACAGGCCCAGGTCCGAGAGCTTGCCGCCGTCGTCGGTGAGCAGCACGTTGCCGGGACGGATGTCGCGGTGGACGATCCCCTCCTCGTGCAGCGCCTGCGCCGCGTGGGAGACGCAGGCGATCGCGCGCAGCACCCGCTCGCGCGAGGGGGGCTCCGCGGGACGCGCCAGCGAGCCGCCCGGCAGATACTCCATCGAGTAGTAGAACACCCCGCCCTGCTGTCCGGCGTCGTAGAGCCGCACCAGATAGGGCGAGCGCACCGCGGCGAACGCCTTCAGCTCCCTCGTGGCGCGGCGGAACGCGTCGTTCCCGGTGCCGCCCACCACCTTCACCGCCACCAGGTCCGCCTCGACGGGCAACCGTCCGGGCCTCTTCGCCAAGTAGAACTCGCCGTGGTTGCCCGCCCCCAGCGACCGGACGAACTCGTAATCGGCGATGCCTTCCACCAACGGTCTCCCTCCATGCCCGCGCAACGTTCGCGACGACATTCCCCACACGGTAACGTCGCCCTCGACATTCTCGGGGCTTTTCTTCGCATACGGAAAGCGTGCCGGCAAGTGCTCCATATGGACCTGCTCCTGCTCGACCTCGTCATCGTCCTCGCGGCCGCCCGGCTGTTCGGCGCGCTCGCCAGACGGCTCGGCCAGCCGCCGGTCATCGGCGAGATCGTGGCGGGCATCCTGCTGGGCCCCACGCTGCTGGGCCCACTCATCGGCGACCAGCTGTTCGGGCCCGAGATGCGGCCCCCGCTGCAGGCCCTGGCCAACGTCGGCCTCGTGCTGTTCATGTTCGTCGTCGGCCTGGAGCTGGACCAGAAGCTGGTCAGGGGCAAGGGCCGGATCGCGGTGACCGTGGCGCTCGGCTCGACGGTGGTGCCGTTCGTCCTGGGCTGCGTGCTCGCGCTGGCCGTCGCGGACGAGCACGTGGGCGGCGGCAGGACCCTGCCGTTCGTGCTGTTCATGGGCGCGGCGATGGCCGCCACCGCGTTCCCGGTGCTGGCCAGGATCCTCACCGACCGGGGGATGCAGCGCATCACGCTCGGCGGTCTCGCCCTCGCCTCGGCGGCCGTCATCGACGTGCTCGCCTGGACCGTCCTGGCGGTGGTGGTGGGCATCGCCGGGGCGGGCGAGGCCGAGGGACAGTGGAAGGTCCTGCTCGCCCTGCCGTACGCGCTGGTGATGTTCCTGGTGGTCAAGCCGCTGCTGGCCCGCCTGGTGCCCGCGTACGAGAAGGCGGGGCGGCTCACGCCCGGGCTGCTCTCGCTGGTGCTCATCGGCCTGATCGGGTCGGCCTGGGCCACCGAGTGGATGCACGTCCACTTCATCTTCGGGGCGTTCGTGTTCGGCACGGTGATGCCCCGCGAGGGGGCCGAGCGGCTCAACCACGAGATCCTGGAGCGGCTGGAGCAGCTCGCCGTGCTGCTGCTGTTGCCGATGTTCTTCGTGGTGGCGGGTCTCAACGTCAACCTGCGCGAGCTCGACCTGTCCAGCCTCGGCACCCTCGCCGCGATCCTGGCCGTCGCGATCGGCGGCAAGCTGCTCGGCTCCTACGCCGCCGCCCGGACGCAGCGGCTGCCCGCCCGGCAGTCCTGGACGCTGGCCGCCCTGCTCAACACGCGGGGACTCACCGAGATCGTCATCCTCACCGTCGGCCTGCAGAAGGGCGTGCTCGACGACGAGCTGTACTCGCTGATGGTGGTCATGGCCCTCGTCACGACCGCGATGACCGGCCCGCTGGTGCGCAGGCTCTACCCCGACCGGCGGGTGGCCCGCGACATCGCCGACGCCGAGCGCGCCGCCCTCGGGGTGAGCGCCGCCCACCGGGTGCTGGTGATCGTGCCGGAGCCCGCCGCCGAGCAGGCGCCGCTGGTCGGCCTGGCCACCGCCCTGGCCCTCTCGAAAACCCCGTCCGAGGTGGTGCTGGGCCATCTGCGCCCCTACCCGGCGGGTCGCCTGGAGGTCGGCAGCGGCCTGTCCTCGGAGCTGGCCGAGCTGGCCGAGACCCTTCAGGAGCTGGAGACGCTGGCCGCCGCGGCCCGCGAGCGCGGCCCGGACGCCAGGGTGGTGAGCCGGTTCGGCGCGGACGTGGCGGGCGAGCTGCCGGGGCTGGCCTCCGGCGCGCGTCCCGACCTGCTGGTGCTGCCCGCCGGTGTCCCCGGCCACGCCGGTGTGCGCGACGGCGCCACCTGCCGCGTGGTGACCGTGGCCGAGTCCGTGACCAAGTCCGTGACCGAGTCCTCGTATCCGTTCGAGCAGGCCGGGCCGGTGGCGGTGCACCACCGCCCGGGGGACGACGCGGCCGCCCACGTGGCGCTCACCCTCGCGATGTCGCGGGGGCGGCCCCTCGTCGTCACCGGGGGCAACCGGGCCTCGGCGCTCGCCCAGCGGCTGGTCAGGCTCGGGGTGGAGGCCACCTCCGGCCCGGTCCCGGAGGGCGCGCTGGTCGTGGCCGCCGACACCGCGAACGCCCCGGAGGGCGCCCACCTGCTGGTCCGCGCCGAGCAGGACGCCGACCCGGTCGACTGGGCCGAGGCCGTCTCCGCCCTGCGCGCCCCAGCCGCACCGGTCGTCCCGGCCGCCCCGGTCCCTCCGGCCGTACGGCCCTGACCGCCCGGACGGCGTGAGGCGTTCTCAGCGCCGGGTTTCCCGGCGGTGAGGGTTCCCGGCGACAGGCGTTCTCAAGGTGAGCGTTGCGCGACAGGCGTTCTCGGGGGTGGACGTTCTCAGCGGTTGCGGTGCGACTCGTAGCGCATGGTGCGCGAGACGCCGATCCGCACGGTGGTGCCGGGCAGGATCGCGACCGGCTCGTTCGGCGGGATGTCGTAGAAGTTGGGGTCGCCGGGCGGCTGGATCTGGGTGCCGTTCACCGACCCCAGGTCGACCAGGTTGACGTCCCAGCCGTCCAGCGCCACCCGCAGGTGGCGCCGGGAGACCGAGCCGTCGGGGCTGGTGACCTTGGCCGGACGCACCGAGCCGTCGGCCACCTCGGGGGCCCGCTCGGGGTCGCGGCCCACCAGGTAGTCGGTGTCGAGCCGCAGCGTCAGGCCGTCGTCCAGGAGCAGCACCCCCAGCGGCGGGCGCGGCCCCTTGTAGGGGACCAGGGTGCGCTGGACCAGCGCGATGCCGCAGACCGCGCAGTAGGGCACGCGGGGGTCGTTGAAGTGGTCGTTCTTGCAGTCGACCCCGTAGACCAGCGGCCGCGCCTCGGGCTCGGCCGCGGGACCGGCGGGGTCGTTGCCCGGCTGCGAGCCCCCGGGCGTGAGCAGCTCGTACTCGAACGGCTGGTCGCGCACGTCGACGGGGTCGCCGCCCATCCCGCTCGCCATCGCGGTGTCGATGTCCTCGTGGTGGACGACCGCGGGGGCGGGCCCGGTGGAGGGGCCGCCGGCGTGGGCGCCCGGGTGGCCGGGAGAGGAGAGCGGGCCCTGCGGCATCGGCTCGGAGTGCCACGCCTGCGGCTGCGGCTCGCGCCGGGGCTCGGCCGGCGGGGCGGACGAGGGGTAGGGCTCGGCCGGGCCCATCGGGTAGGGGGCGGGCGGGGCGGCCTCCGGAGGGGCCGACCACTCGGGGGGCGCCGACCGCTCGGGCGGCGCGGGCATCGGGGTGGGCGCGGGGGCCGCGGGCTCCATCCGGGGCGCGGCCTGCTGGACGTTCTGCCGGCCCTGCTGGGCGTGCTGCCCCTGGGGGGCGGACTCCGCCCGCGGCACGACCCGCGGGGCGGCGCCCGGCTCGGTCAGGTCACACCAGACCCCGCCCGCGACGATCACCCCCGCGTCCAGCCGGGACAGCGGGTGCGCGTCCCCGGCGTCGGGAAGGCGCAGCTCCACCCGGGTCACCGGGCCGGGGACCAACCGGTCGGACCAGGTGAGCGCGTCACGGCCGGCGAGCTGGACCTCACCGTTCGCGCCGGTCACCGACGCGAACGCCGGGCCGCTGACCAGGACGGCCACTCCCCCGCTGACGGGACCGGCGACGGCGCACGCCACCGGCTCGCCCATCATCACGGCGAGGATCTGGGCGACGCGGCGGGCCAGCGCCCGGCCGTCGCCGCCGGAGGCCGCGGTCTCCCGCAGCGCCCCCAGCAGATCCTCGACGACGGCCTCGGCCGCGTCGCACACCAGCAGCAGGCCGCCCTCGTGGGCCACCAGCCCGTTGCCCGGAAGCGGACGCACCACCCCGAAGCCCTGGTCGGTCACAGAACTCTCCCTCCCCGGAAACGCCACCGGATGAACGGCACCCTCATGGGACCGTTCGTCACCAACCAGATGCTTACCCAGACGACGGTGAAATGCGTCCAGAAGGCGGCCGGTGGGACCGGATCGATGAAATCAACTGCACCGGACCGTAGCAAAAAGTACAGCACTAGACCTTCGGGCACGAGTGTCAGCAGGCCGAAGAGGGTCGGCCAGTCCTTCTCCCATCTGAACTGCATCAGGAAGTGGTATATCAGCTCCCAGACGACCCCCAGCACGGCCACCGCCGCGATGACGAGGAGGCCGTTGACGTAGCGGCCGGAGAGCGATCCGGAACCGGGAAGCAGCGGAACGATCAGCAGGGTGATGACCACGCCGACGGTGGCGAGCATGAACAGGCGCGTCTGAATACGGCCCAGCAGGGTCGGAACCACGGGGGGATACTCCTTACACCGACGAGTTGCGGGCCCATTTGAACCACTGCGCGGTCGACCGCAGCGGCCCCATCCTCTTGACGAACCCTCGCCTCGCCAGGTCGTCGGCGATCTCCTGGGCCGCGATCTGCAGGCCGAGGAAGGTGTCGACGCCGGGGAAGTAGCCGCCGAGGGTGGCGGATCCGGAGGCGTAGAGGGCGCCGTCGCCGCTCGCCGTCCCCTTCACCTCGAAGTGGCGCTCCACGTCCAGCCTGCCCACCGGGTTGCGGCCCGCCCCGCCGTACTGGAGCAGGTCCGCGAAGATCCGGTGCTCGGCGATGTCGGCCTCGAGGCCCGTGCAGTCGATGATGTAGTCGGAGACCGGCTCCCTGACGATGCCGTCGCCGCTGCGCACGTAGCTGACGAGCCGCCCGTCGCGGCTCTCCTCCACCCGGTCGACGGTGCCCTGCACGGCGTGGTAGTAGCCGCCGCTGCGGCCCGCCCGCATCTGCTCCTGCCAGCGCCGCCGGAATGGGGTGTTGGTGCCGCCCATCTCCTTGTACTTCTTCGCCCGCTCGGCCCCCTCCAGCTTGCGCATCTCCGCCTTGAGCTGGCCGCCCCACACCGACTTGGGGTAGTTGAAGCCCTGGTAGGCCCAGCCGTCGCCGCCCTTGCGGCGCGACCAGACGTGCGGGCCGTGCGAGCCGCTGACGAACGTGCGGAAGATGTGGATGATCTGGGTCTGCAGGTTGTACTTCTCCCGGTCGTCGAACAGCCGCTGGAGCACCCGGGAGGCGACGATGCCGCCGCCGCGGATGACCACGGTGCCCGGCCGGGTCTTCAGGAACTCGTACACCTGCTCGTGCGGCTCGTAGGCGTTGACGACGTGCTGGTAGTCACCGTGCTTGGTACGGAACTCCTGCAGGTCGGGCAGGAACTTCAGGCCCGGGTAGCCGATCGCGACGTGCACGAAGCGCGAGCGGAAGATGATGCGCTTGGTCGGCGCCGCGCCGTCGGGCGGGGTGACCACGGTGAAGTAGCCGCCGCCCGCCCTGCGGCGGACCATCCGTACCTGGCCCTTGACCAGCATGTCCCAGTAGTTGATGCGCTTGGCCTCGCGTTCGAGGTTCTCGAAGACGGTGCCGGCGCGCGGGGTCCAGAAGTCGTTCAGGAGCGGCTCGGTGAGGATCTGCCACAGGTACGACGGCTTCTTCTCCTTCCACGCCTCCTCCAGGGCGTAGGAGGGGAATCCCCACAGGTTGTCCGGGCGGGAGGAGGAGTCGGAGCGGATCCGCTCACCCCGGGGGATCTGCGAGCACCGGGTGAGGAACTCGTAGGTCTGCCACGGGTGGTCGATGTTGGACACCACCCGCATCTGCGAGGTGGGCACGCCGTAGATCCGCAGGTAGTCGAGCGTCACGAAGGACCCCATGCCGCCGCCGACCGTGAGGAAGGGGATGTCGTACATGGGGATGCCCGCGGCCGCGACCATCTGGTCGGTCCATTCGGGGGCGCCGAGGAGATCCGGCGTCAGATCGCCGGCCGGAGCCGGCGTGTGGGGGGGTGCCAATTGACGTCCCTTAAGCTACATGGCCAGCCCGTTCGCTGGCCAAAACCCTAGTCCTGGTAAGTGCCGAAAACGAGTGGGACGAACGGGCACGATCCTCTCCTGCCGTCTCGTCCCTGTCCCCCGTCACCGGCGAGTATCCAGTGAGACGCCTGTGAACGACCTGTGGTTCGCTTAAACCCCGCTGAATACGCGGTTCACGTCCGAGGTCGCGAGCACGCCGAAGATCTCCCCGCCCCGCTCCACCAGGAGATACTCCCCGGCCGGGGACTCGCGCATCGCGTCGATCAGCGGCTCGCCCTCCAGGTCGGCGGCGAGCACCAGCGACGGCTCCAGGCTGCGCGCCAGCGAACCCGCCGTCACCCAGGGGCGGCGGCTCTCCGGGGTGGCCTCCACGGCGACCTCGTTCACGATGCCCGTGGGGTGGCCGTCGTGGTCGACCACGACCATCGCCCCCGCCCGCGCCTCGGCGGCCCGGCGCAGGGCCTCGGCCAGCGGCACGTCGCCGGTGACCGCGATGGCCCGCCTGGCCAGGGCGCGGGCGTTGACCTCGGGGATGCGGGCCCGCACCCGGGCGCCGCGCAGCGCCTGGGTGGCGCCGAACCAGATGAAGGAGGCGAGCAGCACCGACCAGATGAGCATCAGGTCCGGCTCCTGCCCGGTCACCAGCGCCGACCAGACGGTGAACGCCACCAGGCCGACGGCCAGCACCCGGCCCGTCCAGGCGGCGGCGATCGTGCCGGTGACGGGCTTGCGAGTGATCTTCCAGACGCCCGCCCGCAGCATGCGCCCGCCGTCGAGGGGCAGTCCCGGCAGCAGGTTGAAGATCCCGACGATCAGGTTGGCGAGCCAGAGCTGGAAGACCAGGACGCCGACGATCGTGCCGGGGGGGATGACGTAGGAGGCGGCGAAGCCGATCCCGGCCAGCCCGAGCGAGAGCAGCGGCCCGGCGAAGGCCACCATGAACTCTCTGCCCGGCGTCTCCGGCTCGCGCTCGATCTCCGAGACGCCGCCGAGGAAGTAGAGCGTGATCCGCCGGACCGGCAGGCCGTACATCCTGGCCACCACGCAGTGCGCCAGCTCGTGCAGGAGCACCGAGACGTACAGCAGCACCGCGAAGACGAACGCGACGACGTACGTGAGCGGGACGTTCAGGTCGGGCAGCCACGAGGCCACCACGCTCTGGAACGAGTAGGTGATGAACGCCGCCACGATGAACCAGGTCGGCGAGACGTAGATCGGGATGCCGAACGGGCGGCCCATCCGCAGCCCCGGATTGTCCTGGCGTGGGCTGTCGCTGCTCACCGCTGGCTCACCATTCCTCGTCCCATCCACCCTCAGGCCTCGATGGTACGCGCCGCCGGGCCTCCCGCAGACGCCGCGAGGGCACCTCGGGCACAAACTGTCGTCACCGTGACCTACAGTGCGGTCATGTCACCGACCGAGCCCACGATCGTCGGAGCCCTGTCGCCGTCGCGCGCGGGTGACTTCATGACGTGCCCGCTGCTCTACCGCTTCCGGGTGATCGACCGGCTTCCCGAGCCGCCGTCGCCCGCCGCGGTGCGCGGCACGATGGTCCACTCGGTGCTGGAGCGCCTGTACGACCTGCCCGCCCCGCGGCGCACGGTCTCCGCGGCCCAGGACCTGCTGGAGCCGCAGTGGCGCAGGCTCCTGGAGGAGGATCCGTCGTACGCGGACATGTTCACCGGCGACGGCGACCACGCCGAGTGGCTCGCCCAGGCCCGCGCGATGCTGGAACGTTACTTCACCCTTGAGGACCCCACCTGCCTGGAGCCCGCCGAGCGGGAGCTCTACGTGGAGGCGGTGCTCGGCAGCGGCCTGATGCTGCGGGGCTACATCGACCGGCTGGACGTGGCGCCCACCGGCGAGGTCCGCGTCGTCGACTACAAGACCGGCAGCGCCCCGGGGCCCGCGTTCGAGGCCAAGGCGCTGTTCCAGATGAAGTTCTACGCGCTGGTCCTGTGGCGGTTGCGCGGCTCGGTGCCCCGCATGCTCCAGCTGATGTATCTCGGGGGCGGCGGCGAGGTCCTGCGCTACGTCCCCGACGAGGCCGACCTGCTCGCCACCGAGCGCAAGGTCCAGGCCCTGTGGCAGGCGATCGAGCGGGCCCTGGAGACGGGCGAGTGGCGCTCCAGGCCCAGCAGGCTGTGCGGCTGGTGCAGCTACCAGAGCCTGTGCCCGGAGTTCGGCGGCACTCCCCCGCCCGTCCCCGAGCGGCAGCCCGGCGACACCGTCCGCAGCAACCGGCGCCCCGCCAGGACCTCGCGGGCGGCCACCGACGAGCTGTAGGCGCGGCGGCGTGGTGAGGGCCTTCGCTCCTTGGCCCCCTCTCCGTCCCCGGTCAGCCGGCCTATGCCCTGGACGAGCACACCGAAGGTTGCAAGGTCGCGGTCCTGGTAACCCTGCTCGCGCGGGCCATGGCCTACATGATCCGGTTGGCCGGACTCCATGCCTTGGCCGACAAGCGGACCAAGATCACCGTTAAGGACTTCGCCGCCACGCTGTCGCCTATCACCTACATGGTGGAGATGGTGTACCGAGCGGCGAACGTGTGACGGGTGCGGTTCTTGACGGACGATCTACAGCTGACGCAGTCCATCCAGCTGGGAAAGAGCTTGCCGTAGGGTGTTAGCATCCTGAAAACCATGTGCCACCGAGGACACCGACAAGGCGAACTTGGCCAGCCGCAGCCTTCGCCCCTCGTGGAACTCCACGACCCCCGGCTCAGCCGCGCAGGCGTACGCCTCCTGTTGAAGCGCGATGACCTGATCCACCCATTGCTGCCCGGCAACAAGTGGCGCAAGCTGAAGTACAACCTGGAGCGGGCCGCCAGTCTCGGGCACGAGACCCTGCTGACGTTCGGCGGCGCCTACTCCAACCACGTGCGGGCCGTCGCCGCAGCTGGGGCGTTGCTCGGCGTTCAGACTATCGGGGTCATCCGCGGCGAGGAGCACCTACCGCTCAACGATGTCCTGGCTGCCGTCACCGGCCACGGGATGCGGCTGGTCTACATGGACCGCACCACCTACCGGGCCAAGAGCACCACGCCCGTCATCGAGGAACTCCGCCAGCGGTTCGGCCGCTTCTACTTGCTGCCCGAGGGAGGCAGTAACGAGCTGGCGGTGCGCGGCTGCGCGGAGCTTCCGGCCGAGATTGACGTGCCGTTCAACGTCATCTGCTGCCCAGTCGGCACCGGCGGCACGCTGGCAGGCATCGCCGCTGGCCTGAGTGCTGGACAGGAGGCGCTGGGCTTCTCCGTCCTGCGAGGAGGGCAGTTCCTGGCCGACGATGTCGCCAGACTCCAGACCGCCACTTATGGAGAGGTGACAACGAACTGGGTGATCAACCACGACTTCCACAGTGGTGGGTACGCCAAGCGCAACGCCCAGCTCGACGCGTTCATCGACGACTTCGCCGGCCGGCATGGGATGAAGCTGGACTGGGTGTACGTCGCGAAGATGATGCGCGGCATCTTCGCACTCATGGAAAGCGGCGCCTTCCCCAAAGGCACGGTCATCATCGCTGTGGTGACCGGCCCATAAAAGGGGCTTGGGCTACTGGTCCGAGGTGGCGTCACTCACGGCCAGTCACAACTTCAGGTGGTACGGGCGCAGGTCACGGGGAGACTGGGCGCTGTCGACCCAGGTTATCTTCCACCCTCCCGAGTTGACCTTGAAGTTCTTGCCGAAACCCAACCACTTGCCGCTCATCTCCCGGCCCGTAGGGCTGAGGAGCAATTGCAGGGCCCCCTGGTAGGTGGCGCCGCGGTAGTAGCCGTCCGGGGCGGTCTCCTCGGTCCACGTACCCGTGACGACGGCGCCGGCGACCGACAGGTTCATGGCCAGGCGTGAGCCAGTGCTGTGCGGCAAGCTTTGCCCGTCTATTTGTCCGCCCTGCTGGCGGAAGACCACGTAGTGCTGGCCTTCGAGTTCCTTGTCACGGCCGCTGGAGTGATACAGGTACTGAGACAGCCACAATCCCGACATGTTCGAGGCAGACGCCAGAGGGACCTGGGATGGTTCAGCAGTATGGGCGTGGGCGGTTCCCACGTTGGTGGCCGCCAGCGCCAGCCCAGCCGACAGCTTGAGCAACAGGTCTCGCCGACCAACGTCCACGCGAGTTTCGTCGGTGAAGGCGGCGATCGTTTCAGCCAACTCGTGGACATCCATTTCGTGTAATCGGCGCATGATCACATCCAAATGACCTGGTGACCACAACCTCATGGTAGGGCTCTGCGCGGAGCATGTCTCGCCTGCAGAAACGAGAATGGAAGATGATTCCGTGTCCGGGTCGGCCGAGGCTGTACTGAGCTGATTCAGCTGAGTTCGCAGCTGGTATTGCGGGTCTTCGGGGCGAAAGTCGGCACAGTCTGCCAATAGGTCGGCCACGCGGCATTGGTAGAGCTGAGCAAGGCGCGTCAGCACCTCCAAAGAGGGAGTATGCCCTGATCGGGAGGGCCACAGTTCCCAGTACGAGAAATTCTTGAAGGTCTTCGGCTCAGCCGGCCAAAGCTTGTTCCACTGGTCGGCCGCCTGACTTTGAGACCATCCGCGGGCCAGCCGGAACGCGACACGCCTGTTGACCTGATATGTGTTGGCGAACACGACGGCGATCTCAGACCAGGTTCGGTTCGAGGCGCGAAGATCACGGGTGAGCTGTTGCCGTTCCTGCCGGGTGCTGCGCGGTCTGACTCCCATCGGACACCTCACTCCAGGCGTGGAGGTCTGCGGACGGGCCCTCACCATACAGATCCTCCCCGCCGTACGGGGAGGTTTCTCTCCGGGAGTTCATGGTTGCCCTGGGTGTTTTAACCACGGCTCACGTCTCAAAGTTAAGGGGTCTCATCCTCCTTTCAAAGGTGCGGCGATGGCTACGAAAACCCCATTCAACCTGCTCCACCACCCCCCGAATACTTGTCGGAGCCGTGCTCTCGGCTACATACGCATCGCGGAAGACGCGCTTCCCTGGGAGGTGACCGGCCTGCGTGACCGCATCGCGGAGTACGCGGCCAACGAGAGACTGCAGCTCCTCGGTGTGCTCGTTGAAAGGACCGGCACCGGCACCCCGGCTTTCGCTGAACTCGTTGAAGCCCTGAAGAAGTATGACGCCGGGACAGTCATCGTGCTGTCCTCCGAACACCTCGCTCAAAGTCATGGTCTCCGCCAGACATTGGTCGATCTTCTCGCCGAGCAGGCCGATGCGCTCGTTCCTCCGTTTTCACCCGATGAGCCCCAAAGCTCGCTCCCGCCGTCTCGGCCACCAGCCGAAGCGGCAATAAGTGACGCGACGGCGGAGGGACACGACAAGGCGTTGGCCGTCGTGCAGCGACTGCTGAAAACGAAGGAAATTCACGCTTACACCGTCCACACGATCGCCCTGAAGCTGGGGCAGGATGGCACGCCGTGGCCGCTGGGGCAGCGGACCCGACGTCCTCCCGAGCTTGTCGCTCACAGCCGTGAGGGTTGGGAGGTGGCGACGGTGACCGTGGGATTGCGGTCGGGCTTCTTCGTGGTTTCGCTGCCTTCAGTGGGGGTCACGGCCCAGCTGGTGAACGCCGACCAGCCTCACGCGGTCGTGGACCTGATCCTCGCCGCGCTCCCGAAGGAAGCGGCGTGAGACGGGAGGTCCCGGAGTTCGACGTGACAAAGAACCCGGAGGGCTCTCTCGAAGCACGCCGTACAGGCAGCCCCGTGAGCACCCCAGCCGAGGTGAGCGCGGCGACGTTCCGAGACCTTGAGCTGGGGTTCCTGGTCGTACGGGTGCGGTGGTCGCTCTGGCCAGACGGGAGCTCCAGATGACCTCCGACGCGGCGACACAGCTTCGTGTCCCCTACGTCATCGCCCACGCCGACGAGGCCGTACCGCAACGTCTGCGGTTCGCCCGGCACCCGCTCGGGAGGCTGCGGCTCGCCTACGACGATCCGCGCCGAGGCGACATGGCCCACGGGGTGCTGCGAGCCCGCGTGCTGAACAACCAGCGGGGAGCGCCGCAGTGGCGGAAACTCAACACGTTGCGTCAATGGCGGTGCATGGTGAAGAACCTGTGCCAGGTCTGCGGACAGGTCGCCACCGACCCGGAAACCGGGCGCATTTCCTGGATCATGACCGACACGGCGTTCCGGGACATTCCCGACGTGGCAAACAGCGGCTACACCAGCGCGCCCGCGACCTGCCGGGCGTGCATCCCCGCATCACTCAGCATGTGCCCTCAGCTCCATGTGTCGTCCGCCGTCTACACCGTGGCCCGCAGTGAGCCCGCCGCCGTCCTGGCGGACATGTTCGGCCCCGGCCCCGGTGGGCTGGCCGTCCACACCGGAGAGCACAACGTCCTGGTCGGCCTGAACGAACCGCACCTGCTTCGCAACGCGCTCGCCACCCAGTTGATCGTCCAGGTCCACGACCTCCAGCCAGCGGACCGGAAGTGACTGACCCCCCACACCACCAACGCTCCGCGAAGGGAACCGCGTCATGACCATGCTCGGAATGCCCCCTTCTCGTCCCCGCCGTGACCCTGTAGACGGGCCGATCGCTTTCACCGGCGGCCATCACTTCACCCTCCAGGGCGATACCGGTATCGAGAAGCTCGCCCAGGAGGCGACCGCGCCGCTGTCGGTCATCCTCCAGGTCACCAAACGGTGTGACTTCGACTGCTCGTTCTGTTCGGAGACGCTCCAGATGCCGGACCCGACGATGCGAGAGCTCGACACCATCCACGGCAACCTCGCCGGGACGAAGCGGGTGTTCCTGTCCGGCGGGGAACCGCTGCTGCGCCGCGACTTCCCCGACATCGTGGACCTCTACCAGGACTTCATCATCGGCGTACCCACCAACGCGACCCGTGGGGTGGAGCTGGCCGAGCACCTGGCCGGGAAGGTCGCGTACGTCAACATCGGGTTCGACGGGCCGCGCAGCATCTTCGCCCGCGTGCGCGGCGACTACGACAAGGCCATCAGGGGCGCGAAGGCCATGATCGGGTACGGGCTGCCGGTGTCGCTGTCGGCCGTCGTGCTGCGCTCCACCCTGCACGGGTTGCCGTACCTGCTTCAGATCGCCGACGTGTTCGACGCGGGCAAGCTCAAGCTGATCCTGCCCCTGCGCAAGGGCAACGCGCTCGGCCTGGACGAACGGGAGTTCATCGGCCTGGAAGAGGCCCGGGACGTCTTCGACCGGCTGACCGAGCTGCGTGCCACGCACGACTGGCGGCCCGCGGTGCGGATGACGCCGTGGACCGAAAGCACCGAGGGCCACATGGTCGTCGTTGAGCCCAACGGACTCGCGCAGGCGTGGCCCGTCTATGACCGGTCGAACCTGTTCTTGCCGCTGGGAAACCTGTTGAAAGAGCCCATCACCACGATCTGGGAGCGCTACCCGTACAAGGCCAACCACCTCGCCAAGTACCTGGGGGCGAGCATCCAGACCGCTGACCGGCCGGTGGTGTGATGCGGACCTTCACGAACCTGATCCGCCCGGACGACCCGTACCGCGTCGGCCGCCACCTGTTCCGAAAGCAGCCGCCGCTGCTCGCGGGGTTCGCGGCCATCTGGGTGGACGACGGCGAGCGGGCGGTTCCCGTCTCGGCCGCCATGGTCTACCTGAGGTTGCACCGAATCCAGGAGAAGGTCCTCGACCCCGAGAGGTTCGACTTCGGGTTTCGCTCCGTGGCCACCATCGACGCCGACGAGACCGGGAAACTCGTCGAGGTCGCCGACCTCGACCTGCTCCAGGCCCGCCAGCACGCCGCCGTCCTGGCGGGCCACTCCTTCCTCGACGACCTGTACGGGCTGAGCGCCGCCGCCGCCATCCCTGCGCGCGGGGTGCGCGCTGTCGAGGAGGCGCTGAAAGACTCCGCCGCCCGGCGCCGCGGAATGGCCCAGATCGTTGATACCGCTTTGGGTGACGACCCGGCGAGCCCAGACTTGCGCGTGGCGTGTATGCGGTCCGGTGTCACTCTGGAAAGCGCCTGGCGTGGTCTGTCGCTGCCGTTCGTCATCAACGACCAGCACGCCCGAGGACAGGAAGGAGATGAGACGGCGGTGGAGTGGCTGGCAGCGGCGGCCGTGGAAAAAGCCCTGGCCGTGGCGCTCGTCGCCGGGCGGATGGCCAACCGGTGCACGTGGCCGGGCAAGGCGCACATCGGCGGGGCTCTGGAGAAGGTGGCGTGGGATGGTTTCCCCTCCCTGCTGCCCGCACCGGGCAGTGATCAGCCGACCAGCCTCTTCTGAAACGGTGGAAACCCGATGATCATCACAGGTGGCCTCGGTGAGAACCTCCCGGTCGCGGGGCCGGTGCTCGCCTCGATCGACGTCGAGTGGTCCAAGAACTACCGGGTCAAGAACGGCAATGTGCCGTTCTGCTTCTCGATCATGTGGTTTGCGTTACCCGCCCAGCCGGTCAAGCTCACCGAGGTCACCTGGAACTACACCTCCCTCTATGTCGAAGTGGCCGAGGAGACCCAAGACCTGATCCGCGTGGCCAACAAGGTGTTCGGTCAGGTCCTCGACACCGCCACCGTCGTCACCGGCCACCAGCTCAGCAGCGACCTGGCCACCCTGATCAACGCGGCCCAACAGCCGGTGCCGCACCTGCACGCCATGCGCGAACTCTGGCACGGCCGCCGCGCCGTCAGGGCCACGCCGCTGCTCGACACCCGCTACGACGTCGGCCACCTACTGACCGGTACCAGCCGCCGCCTCGTGGACGTCTGCACCGAACTGGCACTGGACGTCACCCAGCCGGAGCTGCGCAACACCTCCATGACCGCACTTCACCGGAAATGGCTCATCTCCGGCAATATCGAGGCGCGCGAACGCATCACCGTGCTCAACCTGCGCCACAGTCTGTCCACCGCGCTGGTCGCCCTCCTGAGTGGCAAGCACGTCACCGCAGGCGAGGTGAACGTCAACCACCTGCTGTCTCAGCACCTGACCGGCACCTACGCCTGGCTGAACTCCCCCACGTTCACCGACCTGCTGTGAGGACCACATGATCCGCAACTGCGTCGTCGTCGCCATCGAAGGTACCCACGCCTCGGGGAAGACCACCCTCGTGCACGCCCTCACCAGCCACCTGCGCGAACGATCCGTGCACACCGCGTGCACCGGTGAGCCCGCCCGCCACAGCCCGTTCATGGAGGAGATCGTCATCTACGGTCGTGGGGAGTTCGACCTAGTCGCGGAACTCGACCTGTTCGGCGCCCAGCTCACCACGCAGCTGCGCGCCGCCCGCCACCAGCAGGTCCTCGTCACCGACAAGACGCTCGCCAACGTCGTCGCCTACGCCCGCTTGTTCCTGCCCGAGGCCGACGCGCCCGGCGTGGACGCGATGGCCGACATGTGCGGGGCCGTCGCCGACATCTACGACGCCGTGTTCTACTGCACCGACACCTTCGACCCCCGCGCGGGCGGCGACGACTTCCGGGTGAAGGTCGCCGACCGTCAGCACGAGGTGGACCATGCCCTGAAAGACACCTGCGCCGAGGCCGGTATCTCTCTGATCGCCGTCCCCGAAGGGCTCAGCACCGCTGAGCGGGTGGAGTGGATTTCCGCGCAACTCGCCAAGAGGGAGCTGCTCCCCACGCTAATGTGACCAGCCGAAAGGCTGGCCACCACCAGGGGAGAGACACCATGACCACGCGGTACCGGACGATTGTGGACGCCATGCTGATCCTGGTCCGCGACGGCCAGGTGCTCCTAGCCCAGCGCCAAGGTACCGGCTACGCCGACGGCCAGTGGAACCTCCCCTCCGGGCACTTGGAGGAGGGCGAGACGATCGACGAGGCCGTTGTCCGCGAAGCCCACGAGGAGATCGGTATCAAGCTCGGCGCCGACGACCTGCGGTTCGTGCACCTGTGCCACTTCCGCAACCCCGAAGGCCAGGCCAGGATGGGCGTCTTCTTCGAGGCCACCTCGTGGGAGGGAGAGCCGGTCAACGCCGAGCCGCACAAGTGCTCGCGCATCGAGTGGTTCCCTCTCGATCAGCTCCCGCTGGGCACCTATCCGTACACGGCGGCCGGGGTCGAGCAGTACCGGCAGGGCACGCCGTACGCCGCTGTGTGGCCCATGAGCTACCCGAGCTGACCAACTACCGATCCAGGAGTCCACTGCAGTGCTGTTCGCCCACGATGTGTCCATGTGCCGCCAACTCATATCTCCCGCCGAGTGGGAACAGCACGGCGGATGGGTACTGGGGGACAGGGAAGAGTGGGGCAACAGGGCGTGCGGCGCGGCAACCCTGCGGATGGTCACGCTCGCCTACAAGGGCGAGGCGCCCGCGGTCGTCGAGTTGTTGCACCTCGGCGTCAAGCACAAGGCCCTGTCCGAACGAGGTTGGATTCACGCTGGCCTCGCCGAGCTGGCCACCTCGGT
The DNA here is from genome assembly GCF_040295985.1 of Streptosporangium sp. NPDC002524. NCBI lineage: Bacteria > Bacillati > Actinomycetota > Actinomycetes > Streptosporangiales > Streptosporangiaceae > Streptosporangium > Streptosporangium sp. NPDC002524. Next base: position 302,123 of record NZ_JBEOWK010000003.1, read on the forward strand.
TGGGGTTCCCGCCCGCGCGGAGGCGGTCGCGCCCAAGGACCTGATTGGGGCGATCCGGGCAGCCCCGTTGATCATCTCCGTTACCGAGAGGCTCCCGGAAGACGGTCGCAAAGGCGGGCACCTGATCGTCGCCCGAGGCTACACAGACGCTGGGGACATCCTCATCCGCGACCCGTCAGGGTGGGGGCAGGAGCATGATCGGGTGGCGTACAGTCGGCTGACTTCCTCTTACACCGGGCGGGCCATTACCTTTGCCCCTGCCCAGGAGCCGGCCCGACCGTACGCTTCCGGAATAGCAAGCCGGAAACGCAAAAATCCCCCGGCTGGAGCGGGGGGTATTCGTCATGCTGCGGGGAAGGCGCAAAAGAACACGCCGGACCAAAATAGGATCGAGCCGAAGCTAGCCGCATGATATCGGCCGGAAATCCAATTTAGCGCCCGAGATTACTCATCTGGCTCACTGTCGTTGAAGTCCTCGACTTCATCGGTTTCCTTCTCTTCGCCCCACAATACCAAATCGCGGCGAAGCCGAGGGGAAGCCCTTTTCCGGAGGTAAACCTCCACCGGAAACATAGAGCTGGAGTCGCCGCCTTCTTCAGATCTGGTGATATTTCTCAAGAGCCAAACGAGGTTTCTTAAGTCAGCCGTGCTCGCAGAGGCGGTTTCACCTTCAAGTATGTGGAGAAGAGTGGCAAACTGTTTCGGAGACGCACTATTAAGCAGTACGTTGGCCTGAATACCCTTTAGGAGGGTTTCGAGGGCGCTGGCTAGAGAGAGGTCCGCCTGTTCCTGGACGGATCCGGTCTGGTCGAGGGTCGCTTCGCCAACGTGGACAAAATGCTTTTCGCGTGTGCCAGAAATGACTTCGCATTCACCAGGCGGAAGGGCTGACAAGTTCTGGCGAGCATCTTTTCGACCAGTTCGGGTCGTGGGCCTCGCATATAGCCGCCCTCCCTGTGGATCCAGTCCTCCTTTTTTCGTTAGTAACGAACAGCACGGGTAGCTGGCGCTGCTTAGCCTCTATGAGAGTCTGTTCCCATATGAAGTAGTCCCCGAGGGATGCCTCAGCCCCCTTCTTTGCAGCATCGCTGTATCCAGGCGGAACAGGAGGGGCGATGCCCAACCCCCGCAAAGCGCTGTTGCCGATCACTGCCCTGCTGTTCGCCCTGATTTGCGGCGAATCAGCATTTATCGTCGCGCGAGAGGCATTTCAGGCATCTGGGCAGGTGGCCATGGTTTGGGCTGCCGGAACGTTCATCACCATGGCCACCTTCGTCACGTCACCGATGTCGAAGCTCGGCGCGTTTGACCGGCCCGCCGGGACCCCTCAGGACACGTCTTGAGATCGAGAGGCCCTACGGGGTCACTCGGAAGCGGCGCTGTTGTCGTTGTGCAGGTACGACACGAGGACGGCCTGGCCGACCGAGACGTCAACGAGCTTCCAGTCGATCCCGGCGTCGAGCTGGAGCCCAGGTGAGAACCCCGCCCACGGCGACCGGCACCGAGACGATCAGGCTCTGGAAGGCGGTTCGCTTGGCGCGGTAGGTGGTGTTGGCGGAGGGGGTGATCTTCACGTTTCCTGCGTCGTCCTCTTGGTCGTCTAGAAGGTCGTCGAGCTGGTCGTACGGCTCGGAGTAGGGCTCGTACGTCGCGGTCTGCGGGTCGGCCTGCGGCGCGAAGTACTGCTCGAAGAAGGGGGCAGCGTCGGCCGCCATGGGGGCTCGGCTTCCTCGCTCAGCAGTTCCTGACCAGCAGGTGGTTGTCGTGGTAGTCCATGCCCAGCTCGCCGTTGGCGAGCGTGGGGTGCAGGAAGCCCCAGTTCGTCCCTAGAGCGACCTCGCGGCGCTCCCCGGCCCGGTCCCGGCGCGCCCATCCGGTTTTCCGTTGTTTCCCGGGGCGGATCCTTCGCGGGGATGAGGTCGATATCCACCTCTGGCAGGGTGGCGTCCGGAGAAGGGCGCCTAAATTGATTGTGTGCGCAACACCACCGGCAGCCTTCGGACCTGGTTCCACGGGCACCCGCTGATTCCCGACGCGATCTTCGGTGGAGCGCTGGCCGCCGTCTCGGTCCCCTTCGCCCAGGCGGCCCACGTCCTCGGCGACCCCGACCGGCTGAGGGCGCCCGACGCGATGGGCCTCGGCCTGGTCGTGGCCGGATGCCTGTCGGTGACGCTGCGCCGCCACCGGCCGTTCCTGATGCTCTTCCTGGTCTGCGTGGCCGAGGTCGTCCTCGCCTCCACGGGCCGCAGCCCCTCCCTGCTCTGGCTCGTCACCCTGGTGCTGGTCTACACGATCGCCGCCGGGCGCGGCCTCGCGCTCAGCCTGTGCGCCCCGGCCCTCGCCCTCGCCGGTCACGTCCTGTCGTCGGCGGCGGGCGCCGGGCTGGGCGGGTTCGGCGGGTGGAGCGGCCTGCTGCTGATGGCCGTGTTCACCGCCTCCCTGTGGATCGCCGGCCGGAGCGTGCGGCTGCGCCGGGCCTACCAGGCGGAGCTGCGCGACCGGGCGCGGCGCATGGAGCGCGCCCGGGAGGCCGACACCCGGGCGGCGAGGGCCGAGGAGCGCTCCCGCATCGCCCGTGAGCTGCACGACGTGGTCGCCCACCACGTGAGCGTGATGACCGTCCAGGCCGCCGCGGCGCGGCGGGTGCTGGCCAGCAACCCCGACGGGGCGCGGGAGGCGCTGTCGGCGATCGAGGAGCTCGGCCGGACCGCGATGGCGGAGATGCGCAGCATGGTGGGCGTGCTCAGGACCGACGGGACCCCCGCCGAGTTCAACCCGCAGCCGGGGGTGCGTGAGATCCCGGCCCTGGTCGACCAGATGCGCGAGGCGGGGCTGCGGACGCAGCTGTGGATCGAGGGCGAGCGGGGCACCCCGCCGCCGGACGGGACGGGCGCACCGGGCACGCCGGGGGCGTCTGGAGCGCCGGGAGCGCCGGGAGCGCTGCCTCCCGGTGTCGACCTGGCCGCGTACAGGCTGGTCCAGGAGGCCCTGACCAACAGCCTGCGGCACGCGGGGCCGCAGGCGCGGGCCTGGGTGACGGTGCGGCACGAGCCGGGTGAGCTGGCCGTCCAGGTCGAGGACGACGGTCTCGGCCCGGAGGCGCGCGACCCGGACGAGGAGGTGACCGGGCACGGACTGGCGGGCATCCGGGAACGCGTCGCCCTCTATGGTGGTCTTCTGAGGATCGGCCCGCGCGACGGGGGCGGATTCGAGGTCAATGCCCGGTTCCCCCTCAAGGACACGTGATGACGATCAGAGTGCTGCTGGTGGACGACCAGCCGCTGCTGCGCACGGGTTTCCGCCTGATCCTGGAGGCCGAGCCCGATCTCACGGTGGTCGGCGAGGCGGGCGACGGCAAGGCCGCGCAGGACCAGTCGCGGGCGCTGCTGCCCGACGTGGTGCTGATGGACATCCGGATGCCGGGCGTGGACGGCATCGAGGCGACCCGCAGGATCGTGCGGGAGGCCACCGCGGGCGCGCACGTGCCGCGGGTGCTGGTGCTGACGACCTTCGACCTCGACGAGTACATCGTGGAGGCGCTGCGCGCCGGGGCGAGCGGGTTCCTGCTGAAGGACGTGCCGCCCGAGGAGCTGGTGCAGGCCATCCGGGTGGTCGCGGCGGGCGACGCGATCGTCGCGCCGAGCGTCACCAGGCGGCTGCTGGACAAGTTCGGGGCGCACCTGCCCTCGGCGCACCAGCAGTCGACCCCCGCGCGCCTGGACCGGCTGACCGAGCGCGAGCTGGAGGTGCTCCGGCTCATCGCCAAGGGCATGTCCAACGCGGAGATCGCCGCCCAGCTGGTGGTGAGCGAGACGACGGTGAAGACCCACGTCGGCAACGTGCTCACCAAGCTGGGCCTGCGCGACCGCGTCCAGGCCGTCGTCCTGGCGTACGAGACCGGCCTGATCACGCCGGGCGCGCTGCCCTGACCCCTCCCGCACCCCTCTCGCGCGCCCGCCCGCACGGGGGTTCCCCCGTACGGGCGGGTGAGGGCGGTCAGCCGGAGACGGCCTGCGGGGCCTGGTGCCCGGCGGGGGCGTTCTCCGGGAAGTGGCAGGCCACCTGGTGTCCCGGGGCCAGCGTCGCCAGCGGCGGCTCCACCGTCTTGCAGATCTCCTGCGCCTTCCAGCACCGGGTGTGGAACCGGCAGGCGGGCGGCGGGTTGAGCGGGCTGGGCACGTCGCCCTGGAGCCGGATGCGCTCGCGGTCCTTGCGCCGGGCCGGGTCGGGGACGGGCACCGCGGACATCAGCGCGGTGGTGTACGGGTGCATGGGCGTGTCGTACAGGTCCTTGCGGTCGGCCAGCTCGACGATCTTGCCGAGATACATGACCGCGACCCGGTCGCTGATGTGCCGGATGACCGACAGGTCGTGCGCGACGATGACGTAGGTCAGGTCGAGCTCGTTCTGCAGGTCCTCCAGGAGGTTGACCACCTGGGCCTGGATCGACACGTCCAGCGCGGAGACCGGCTCGTCGGCGATGATGAGCTTGGGCTTGAGCGCGAGCGTGCGGGCGATGCCGATGCGCTGGCGCTGGCCGCCGGAGAACTCGTGCGGATAGCGGTTGTAGTGCTCGGGGTTGAGCCCGACCAGCTCCAGGATCTCCTGGACCGCCTTCTTGGTGCCCTGCTCGGTCTGGATCCCCTGGATGCGGTACGGGGCGCCGACGATGGCGCCGACCGTGTGCCGGGGGTTCAGCGACGAGTAGGGGTCCTGGAAGATCATCTGCATGTCGCGGCGGAGCGGGCGGATCTTGGCCTGGGACATGTGGGTGATGTCGTGGCCCTCGAAGACGATCTTTCCGTCGGTGGGCTCCAGCAGGCGGGTGATCAGCCGTCCGGTGGTGCTCTTGCCGCAGCCCGACTCGCCGACCAGGCCGAGCGTCTCGCCCTTGCGGACGTCGAAGGTGATCCCGTCGACCGCCTTGACCGCGCCGACCTGCCTGCGCAGCAGGCCCTTGGTCACCGGGAAGTGCTTCTGCAGGCCCTGCACGGACAGCAGCGCGTCGGCGGGGGACCTCTCGGCCGCGCCGCCCTTGTCGTCAACGACGTCGACCGAGGTCACGCGTCCTCCCTAACCCGGGGCGTGTTGTGCCGGTCCGCTCGCTCGCTCACGTGCTCTCCATCATCGGCTTGATCTCGTTCTCCCAGATGGACCGCCGTTCGGCGCGGGGCATGTGGCAGCGGACCAGGTGGCCGCCGTCGGTCTCCAGCAGCTGCGGCACCTCCGTGGTGGCCTTGCCCTCGGTGCGGCCCGCGAAGGCGCACCGGGGGTTGAAGGCGCAGCCGGACGGCACGTTGATCAGGGAGGGCGGGGAGCCCTTGATCGGGAGCAGCCGCTCGGTGGGCTCGCGGTCCAGGCGGGGCATCGATCCCAGCAGGCCCCACGTGTAGGGGTGCTCGGGCCGGTAGAAGGTGTCCTCGGCCGTGCCGTACTCGACGCACTTGCCGCCGTACATCACCAGGATGTCGTCCGACAGCTCGGCGACCACGCCGAGGTCGTGGGTGATGACGATCAGCGCGGAGTTGAACTCGCTCTGCAGGTCGCGCATCAGGTCGAGGATCTGCGCCTGGACGGTCACGTCGAGGGCCGTGGTGGGCTCGTCGGCGATGAGCAGCTCGGGGTCGCAGGAGAGCGCCATCGCGATCATCGCGCGCTGGCGCATGCCGCCGGAGAAGTGGTGGGGGTAGTCGTCGACCCGCTTGTCGGGCTGCGGGATCCCCACCCGGCCGAGCATGTCGATCGCGTGCTTGCGGGCGACGGCCTTGCTGACGTTGTGGTGGATCCGGTACGCCTCGACGATCTGGGCGCCCACCGTGTAGTACGGGTGCATGGCGGACAGCGGATCCTGGAAGATCATCGCCATCTTCTTGCCGCGCAGGGTCCGCACGTGGTCGGCGCTCGCGCCGACGAGCTCCTCGCCGTCGAGCCAGATCTCACCGGAGATCTTGGCCCGGCCCCCCTTGTGCAGGCCCAGGATGCCGAGGCTGGTCACGCTCTTGCCCGAGCCCGACTCGCCCACGATGCCCAGGGTCTTGCCCCGGTCAAGCTTGAACGACAGGCCGTCGACGGACCTGACCAGGCCGTCCTCGGTCGGGAAGTGGATGCGCAGGTCGCGCAGTTCCAGGAAGGACTCCGGTGCGGGAGTCGTCATGAGAGCCTCACCCTCGGGTCGACCACCGCGTACAGGACGTCCACGATGAGATTGGCCACGACGATGAAGATCGCCGCGAACAGGGTCACGCCCAGGACGACGGGCAGGTCGTTGCTCCGGATCGCGTCGATGACCAGCTTGCCGATGCCGGGGATGGAGAAGGTGCTCTCGGTGAGCACCGCGCCGCCCAGCAGCAGGCCGAGGTCCAGGCCGAAGATGGTGAGGATCGGGGTCAGCGTGGCGCGCAGGGCGTGCTTGGTCACGACCGTCCGCTCCTTGAGGCCCTTGGCGCGGGCCGTGCGGATGTAGTCCTCGCCCATGGTCTCCAGCATGCCCGCCCGGGTGAGCCGGGCGTACAGGGCGGCGTAGAGGAACGCCAGGGTGATCCAGGGCATGACGAGGGCCTGGAACCACATGACCGGGTTCTCGGTGAAGCCGACGTAGCTGCCGCCGCCGGGGAAGATGCCCAGCGTGTACGCGAACAGCGACAGCGACACCAGGCCGGTGAAGTAGATGGGGAGCGACACTCCGGCCAGGGCGATCGTCATGACGGCCCGGTCGAGCACGCTGCCGCGTCTCAGCGCGGAGATGACGCCGACGCTGACGCCGACGACGACCCAGGTGACCGCGGCGCCCAGGGCCAGGGAGATCGTCGCGGGGAGCCGGTCGAGCAGTGTCGGCCAGACCGGCTGGTTGTTGTTGAACGAGAAGCCGAAGCACGGTGCCGGGCACTCGGCCTTGCGCGGGCCGAGGGAGTAGTCCTGGCCGACGATGATGCCCTGCGCGAACCGGCCGTACTGGACCAGGATCGGGTCGTCCAGGTGCAGCCGCTTGACGGCACCCTGGATCGCCTCAGGGGTGGCGTCTCGCCCGACGTAACGCGACGCCATGCCCTCGGGGGTCTGTCCCAGGGCACGCGGGATGAGAAAGAAGATCGCGAAGGTGGCCATGCTGACGATGGCGAGCATCAGCACGGCGGCGATAACGCGGCGGACGATGAAAGCGACCACGATCGTTCGGCCGGAGTGCCCGGGAGGGTCGCTCCCGGGCACCGTCAGGCCTTCACCTGCCTTTGGCTAACTAGGGAAGGGCTACTGCTGGACGCCGAGCCACGTGTAGTCGTACATGCCGTAGGCCGGGTGCACGTACACGTTGGTCAGGGTCGACGGACGGAAGATCAGCGTCTTCTCGTAGACGAAGGGCATGAAGGCGGCAGACTCCATGACCTTCTGGTCGACCTGGGCCCAGATCTCGTTACGGGCGGTCGCGTCGGTGGTCTGGATGCCCTTGTCCAGCAGGTCGTTCACCGACTGGTCGTTGAGCTCCATCATGTTGTAGTTGCCGGAGTCCTTGATGAAGCGGCCGTCGACGATCTGCGACAGGAAGCCGAAGCCGGACGGCCAGTCGGCGCCCCAGCCGGCGATCATGATGCCCAGGCCGTTCTTGTGCACGAAGTCCGGACGGCCGGCGTACTGCGCGCTCCAGTCACCCGACGGGTACTTCTTGATGGTGCTCTTGATGCCCACGCGGTCGAGGGAGGCCTGGAGGGCCTCGGCGACCTGGACTTCCTTGACGCGGTCACCGCGGACGGCGATGTTGGTCTCGAAGCCGTTCGGCTGGCCGCAGGCCGCCAGGTGCTCCTTGGCCTTGTTCAGGTCGCCCTTGTGGTCGGCGCCGTTGGGGTACAGGTCGAACTGCTTGTAGCCGACCGTGGTCGGGGTCATCGCGGTGGTGCCGATCTCGCCGCCGAGCGGGCCGCCCCAGGGAGCCTGGGTGGCGGTCTTGTCGGTGGCGTACTGCACGGCCTTGCGGCAGTCGATGTTGTCGAACGGCTTCACCGCGGTCGACATCATCGCGTAGCGGTTGAACGGCGTGAAGGGGTTGTCCGTGGAGTCCTTCAGCTTGGGGTCCGTGACGACCTTGGCGCGGGCCGCCGGCTGGACGCCGGTGCCGCCGAGGTCGACGTGGATCTGGCCGTTGATGAGCCGCTGGTCGATGTCGTCGGCGTTCTGCTTGAACTGCACCTCGATGCGGTCCGGCAGCTGCTTGCGGGTGGTGTCGGTGGCCTGGTCCCAGTTCTCGTTCTTGACCAGGTTGAACTGCTTGCCGACCTCGTAGGTCTCGAGCTTGTAGGGGCCGGTCGAGACGAGGGCCTTCTCGTAGTCGAGACCGGTGTCCTTGGCCTGCGGGACGGGCGCGGACTGCGGGTTGGCGACGAGGAAGTCGAACTCGGCGAACGGGGCCTTGAGCTTGAAGACGACGGTCTGGTCGTCGGGGGTCTCGATGCCCTTGAAGTTGTCGAGGTTCTTGTCCTTGTAGGGACCCTTGTAGTCACCGGCGTCGAGGTACTCCGCGAAGTACTTCGGACCGTCGGTGAGCTCCTCGGTGAAGTTGCTGCGGGCGATGGCGTACTTGACGTCCGCGGCCTTGACCTCGGTGCCGTCGTCGTACTTGATGCCCTTCTTGATCTTGTACGTCCAGGTCTTGCCGTCCTCGCTGGCCACGCCGGGGCCCTCGGCGAGGTCCGGGACCAGCTTCAGACCGGCGTCGCCGGGCTCGGCGGAGTAGGTCAGCAGGGGACGGGCGTACAGCCTGGTGAAGTTCCAGTTCCAGGCGTAGTACGTGTTGCCCGGGTCCATCGAGTCGGGCTCGTCGGAGAGGGCGAACTTGAGGGTGCCGCCCTTGGTGTCCGACGGGTTGACGACCTTGGTGTAGCCGTCGTTGTACTTCGCGGCGGCGGCCGCGGCGCCCGTTCCCTGGGATCCGGAACCGGAGGACGTGTTGCCACCGCCACCGGCCGTTCCGCCACAGGCGGCCAGTCCCATGGTCAGAGCGGTACCCAGCGCGGCGAGCGCCAGTACGTTGATCTTCCTCATCGTGGTGGTATACCCCTTGTCATGAGTGACGGTGATATAGAGGACGGTCGCTTGTTCGCTACCGGGCTCGCGGGTCGAGGGCGTCCCGGAGCCCGTCGCCCAGAAGGTTGAAGGCCATGACGGTGATGAAGATCGCCAGGCCCGGGACGATCATGAAGTGGGGCGCGATCGTGTAGTAGGTGACCGCGCTGGTGAGCATGCCGCCCCAGGAGGCCTGGGGTTCGTTCACACCGACGCCGAGGAACGACAGAGCCGCCTCGAACAGGATGTTCGTGGGGATCAGCAGGGTCGCGTAGACGAGGATCGGCGCCACGAGGTTGGGGAACATCTCGCGGAAGATGATGTATCTGCTGCCCGCGCCCAGGGACCGGGCCGCGTCGACGAACTCGCGTTCGCGCAGCGACAGGGTCTGGCCGCGCACGATGCGCGCGATGTACGGCCAGTTGAAGAAGCCGATGATGAACACGATCACCGCTATTCGCAGGCCGTTGCCCTTCAGCCCGAGGGCCTGGTCGGGGACGGCGCCGACGATGGCGATCGCGAACAGCAGCAGGGGGAAGGCGAGGAAGACGTCCATCGCCCGGCTGATGAGGGTGTCGACCCAGCCGCCGAAGAATCCGGCGAGCACGCCCAGCAGCGAGCCGAGCACCACCGAGACCAGCGTGGCCAGGAAGGCGACCAGCAGCGAGATCTGCGCGCCCGACAGGATGCGGGCGAAGATGTCGCGGCCGTTGACCGGCTCCAGGCCGAACGGGTGCTCCAGGCTGATCCCGCCCCAGGCGCCCATCGGGGCGCTCGTCATCGGGTCGATGAGGTCGTTGTTGGGAATGTTCGGGGGGTCGCCGAACAGCGCGATGAGCCCGCCGAAAGGACGCTCCGCGAAGATCGCGATCAGCGTCAGGAAGACCACGACGAAAGCGCCGATAATCGCTGCCTTATCGCGCTTCAGGCGCAGCCAGGCGATCTGGCCGAGAGACCGGCCCTCGATGGCTTTTCCGCCCACCCCTTCGAGAACGGCCTCCGGCTGGGCCTCCATGGCCGTGCCGGGGACATCGAGCGGTGCGGTCATACAGTGGCCCCCTGGATCCCAGACGACGTTGTCCGTCAACGCGTTCCCCGGGTCGGGGTAGCGCGCCGTAAGTCTACGGGCCGTTATTAGTGGTCCCGTGCGCAGAATCTATGGGCTGAACTGCGCTGACCAGTCCTCTGAGGCGCTATGTGGCTCAACTGTGATTCACGTGAAATTCATTCGTTTTGATCTTGAAGGTAATGTCCGGAAGCCGTTCCGCTTATGTCTCGGATTCGTGACATGGAAACGACGCGATGACGTAGCGTCACCCGATCCCGCGGCGCTTCAGGATGTCCTCGATATCGGAGAAGTCGTCGTCGGCGGCCGGCTTGGCCGCGGGCCTGGATCCGGCGGCCCTGGAAACGGGTGAGGGCGCGGGCGTGCGCTTGGGCAGCGGCTGCGTGACGGCGGTCGCCCCGGGAGTGCCCAGGGTGCCCGGAGTCCCCGGAGTCACGGCCCTGTGCTGCCCCGCGGCGGCCGGGGCGCTCACGGTGGGCGCCGCCGGTGAGGTTCCGGACGCGGCGGCCCTGAGGCGTCGGCCGCGCAGGAAGCCGGAGATCAGGAAGAGCAGCGCGGAGAGCCCGGCCACCCCCACCCCCACCCACACCGTGGGGTTGAGCACCAGGTTGGCGACGAAGGTGACGACCGCCGAGCCGATGTTCCACAGGGTCGGCAGCGCGCCGGTCAGGAACGCGGCGACGGGCAGCAGCGACCAGGCCGCGGCGCGCAACCCCGCCGCGGCGCCCCGGCGCCGCATCAGCAGGACACTCAGCACCAGCCCCACGCCGGTGACCCCTGCGCAGATCGGCAACCACGCGATCTGTTCGAACGACATAGCGGACCGCCCCTCGTATCGGCTTACCCGATCTCCATCCTGGCACGTGGAACCGGGACGGGCCCTCCTTCCTGAGGAGGGATCACCCCTTAGGGGATACGGGCTGGTTCGCGAGAAAGATCAGGGATGATCCCCGACCCCGGACGGCTCACCGGGAAACGGCTCACCCTAGGACGGTGCACTCGGGGGCGGCCCGCCCGGGGACGGTTCGCCCGGGGACGGTTCGCCCGGGGACGGTTCGCCCGGGGACGGCTCACCCGAGGACACCTCGCCCGAGGACAGCGAGCGCAGGATCGCCACGTCGACCTCCAGCAGCGAGCCGACGACGAGGCGGCCGGGCGCGGCGGTGATCGGCAGCACGCTCGGCACCGCCACCACCCGGCAGCCCGCGGCGGTGGCCGACGTCACGCCGTTCGGGGAGTCCTCCAGGGCGACGCAGCGGGCCGGATCGACCCCCAGCAGCCGGGCGGCCGTCAGGTAGGGCTCGGGATCGGGCTTGGTCCTCGCGACGTCGTCGCCGGTGACCACGCGGTCGAAGTTGTCCGCGCCGATGCTCCGCAGGCACGCCTCGGCGATCGACCGGACCGACGAGGTGACCAGCGCGGTGGCCAGGCCGTGCCCGCGTACCTCGGCCAGCAGCTCGGCGGCGCCGGGCATCATCTCCACCCCGCCCGCGAGCCTGGCGGCCATGCCCTCCAGCATCCAGGCCTCCACCTCGGCGGGGGTGGCGCCCCCGCCGGAGACCCTGAGCATGTAGGCCACGGTCGCCGGCATGGAACCGCCCACCAGATTCTCCTGGTGGGCCTCCCCCCACTCGCCGCCGAGCCGTTCCATCACCTCGGTCTCGACCTGAAACCAGATCTTCTCGCTGTCGACGAGAAGCCCGTCCATGTCGAAGAGAACCGCTTCCATTCCCGATGAACCCCCTGCCGGTCAAACGCCGATCGAACGCCGGTCACACGCCGGTCATACGTTGAAATAGCTGGCCTCGGGATGATGCACGATCAGCGCGGACGTCGACTGCTCGGGGTGGAGCTGGAACTCCTCCGACAGCTCGACGCCGATCCTCGCCGGATCGAGCAGCCCCATCAGCTGGACCTGGTCCTCCAGATTGGGGCAGGCCGGATAGCCGAAGGAGTAACGGCAGCCCGCGACGTTGACCTTGAGCATGTCCTCCAGGGACTCGTCGCCGCCGATGCCGAGCTCGGAGCGCACGCGCGCGTGCCAGTACTCGGCCAGGGCCTCGGTCAGCTGCACCGACAGGCCGTGCAGCTCAAGGTAGTCGCGGTAGGCGTCCTTGGCGAACAGCTCGTTCGCCGCCTCGGAGACCCTGTTGCCCATCGTCGCGACCTGGAGGGCGACGACGTCGACCTCGCCGGAGTCCTTGGACCGGAAGAAGTCGGACAGGCACAGGTGCCGGTCGCGCCGCTGGCGCGGGAAGGTGAAGCGGGTGCGCTCGTTCCCTCCCTCGTCCAGGATGATCAGCGAGTCGCCGTCGCCGACGCACGGGAAGTAGCCGTAGACGACCGCCGCCTCCAGCAGCCCGTCGGTCTGCATCCGCTCCAGCCACATCCGCAGGCGCGGGCGCCCCTCGGTCTCGACCAGCTCCTCGTACGAGGGCCCGCCGCCGCCGCGCGCGGCCTTGAGGCCCCACTGGCCCATGAACGTCGCCCGCTCGTCCAGGAACGCGGCGTACTCGGCGAGCGGCACGCCCTTGACGACGCGCTCGCCGAGGAAGGGCGCCGTCGGCACCGGGTTGTCGGCGGCCACGTCGGAGCGGGCGGGCAGCTCCTCCACCGGGGTCCTGGCCAGCGTGGCGCCGCCCTTGACCCGGCGCTCGCGCAGCGGCGGCAGGCTCGCGCCCTTCTCCCCGCGCTTGACCGCCATGAAGGCGTCCATCAGGCGCAGTCCCTCGAAGGCGTCGCGGGCGTAGCGGACCTCGCCCCGGAAGAGCTCCGCGAGGTCCTGCTCGACGTAGGCGCGGGTCAGGGCCGCCCCGCCGAGCAGCACCGGGAACTTCTCGGAGATGCCCCGGGAGTTCATCTCCTCCAGGTTCTCCTTCATGATGACCGTGGACTTCACCAGCAGCCCGGACATGCCGATGACGTCGGCCCTCTTCTCCTCCGCGGCCTCCAGGATGACCGACACCGGCTGCTTGATCCCGAGGTTGACGACCTCGTAGCCGTTGTTGGAGAGGATGATGTCGACCAGGTTCTTGCCGATGTCGTGCACGTCGCCCTTGACGGTGGCGAGCACGATGCGGCCCTTGACCTCGCCCTCGACCCGCTCCATGTGCGGCTCCAGGTAGGCGACCGAGGTCTTCATCACCTCGGCCGACTGGAGCACGAACGGCAGCTGCATCTGGCCGGAGCCGAACAGCTCGCCGACGGTCTTCATGCCGTCGAGCAGCACGTCGTTGACGATCTCCAGGGCGGGGCGCCGGGCGAGGCCCTCGTCGAGGTCGGCCTCCAGGCCCTTGCGCTCGCCGTCGACGATGCGGCGCTTGAGCCGCTCCCACAGCGGCAGCGCGGCGAGCTCCTCGGCCTTGCTCTCCTTGAGCGCGGCGGCGTCGACGCCCTCGAACAGCTCCATGAACCGCTGCAGCGGGTCGTAGCCCTCCCTGCGCCGGTCGTAGACCATGTCCAGGGCGACCTCGCGCTGCTCCTCGGGGATGCGCGCCATCGGCAGGATCTTGGAGGCGTGCGCGATCGCCGCGTCGAGACCGGCGTTGACGCACTCGTTGAGGAAGACCGAGTTGAGCACGACGCGGGCCGCCGGGTTGAGGCCGAACGACACGTTCGACAGGCCCAGGACCGTCTGCACGCCGGGGTGCAGCCGCTTGATCTCCTTGATCGCCTCGATCGTCTCCAGCGCGTCGCGCCGGGTCTCCTCCTGGCCGGTGGCGATGGGGAAGGTGAGCATGTCGACGAGGACGTCCTCGACCCTCATCCCCCAGTTGGCCGTCAGGTCCTCGATGAGGCGCACCGCGATCCGGACCTTCAGGTCGGCGGTGCGGGCCTGGCCGTTCTCGTCGATGGTGAGGGCCACCACGGCGGCGCCGTACTCGCGGACCAGGGTCATGTTCCGGTGGAAGCGCGTCTCGGGGCCGTCGCCCTCCTCGTAGTTGACCGAGTTGACGACCGCGCGCCCGCCGAGCATCTGCAGCCCGGCCTCCAGGACGGCGGGCTCGGTGGAGTCGAGGACGACCGGCAGCGTGGAGGCGGTGGCGAAGCGGAACGCCAGCTCCCTCATGTCGGCCACGCCGTCGCGGCCCACGTAGTCGACGCAGAGGTCGAGCATGTGCGCTCCGTCGCGGGCCTGCCCCCGCGCGATCTCCACGCACTCCTCCCAGTCCTGGGCGAGCATCGCCTCGCGGAAGACCTTGGAGCCGACCGCGTTGGTGCGCTCGCCGATGGCCATGTACGAGATGTCCTGGCGGAAGGGGACGCTCTGGTAGAGCGAGGAGGCTCCGGCCTCGGGGCGAGGGCGGCGCGGGGCCGTCTCCCGCCCGCGGACCCGCTCGACGACCTGGCGCAGGTGCTCGGGGGTGGTGCCGCAGCAGCCGCCGACCAGGGAGAGCCCGTAGTCGCGGGTGAAGTTGTCGTGCGCCGAGGCCAGCTCCCCGGGGCTCAGCGGGTAGTAGGCGCCGTCGGAGGTGAGGACGGGCAGACCGGCGTTGGGCATGCACGACAGGCGGACCCGGGCGTGGCGGGCCAGGTAGCGCAGGTGCTCGCTCATCTCGGCGGGGCCGGTCGCGCAGTTGAGGCCGATCACGTCGACGCCGAGCGGCTCGATCGCGGTCAGGGCCGCGCCGATCTCCGAGCCCAGCAGCATCGCGCCGTTGGTCTCGATGGTCACCTGGGCGATGACCGGCACGTCGCGGCCGGAGTCGGCGATGGCCCGGCGGGCGCCGATCACCGCCGCCTTGACCTGGAGCAGGTCCTGGGAGGTCTCGATGATCAGCGCGTCTGCGCCACCGCTGACAAGACCGGCGGCGTTGTCGTGGTAGGCGTCGCGCAGCTCGGCGTACGGCTTGTGCCCGAGGGTGGGGAGCTTGGTGCCGGGGCCGATGGAGCCGAGCACGAAGCGGGGGCGGTCGGGGGTGGACCAGGCGTCGGCGGCCTCGCGGGCGACGCGGGCACCGGCCTCGGAATACTCGAAAACACGTTCGGATATGTCGTATTCGCCGAGAGCTGAAAGGTTCGCGCCGAAGGTGTTGGTCTCGACGCAGTCGACCCCCACCTCGAAATAGGCCTCGTGCACGGCCCGGACGATGTCGGGACGGGTGACGTTGAGCACTTCGTTGCAGCCCTCATGGTCCTGGAAGTCATCCATGGTGACGTCGTGGGCCTGAAGCATCGTCCCCATCGCCCCGTCGGCGACGATCACTCGCTCGGCCAGGACTTCGCGGAAAGACGGAGTGCTTGTCATGGGACAAGAGTACTGGGGCGCCCTCTGGAAGCCCCTTTTCCCCGCGACGGCCCCGACGGTCCCGGCGTCCACGGCCCGGCGCCGCCGGGCGGGTGACGGCGCGCGGGCCGTGACGTCCTGATCGCCCGCACCATGTCGGGAAGGTGACGTGAAGGCCCCCTCACCGCATAGGCTTAGCCGGATAGGACGTGAGGTGAGAAGGAGGGGGCGCGTGATCGAGATCGAAGGCCTGCCCGAGCTCGTCGACCCGGTGATGATCGCCGCGTTCGAGGGGTGGAACGACGCGGGTGAGGCCTCGAGCGGAGTGATCGCGCACCTCGAGGAGGAGTGGAAGGCGACCCCGCTGGTCTCCCTGGACCCGGAGGAATACTACGACTTCCAGGTGACCCGCCCGATCGTCGAGATGGGCGAGGGGCTGACGCGGTCCATCACCTGGCCGACCACCAAGCTGTCGGTGGCCAGGCCCCCGGGCGTCGACCGCGACGTGGTGCTGCTGCGCGGCATCGAGCCCAACATGCGCTGGCGCGCGTTCTGCGAGGAGATCGTGCTGGTCTGCCGCGAGCTGGGGGTCGAGCTGGCGGTCCTGCTCGGCGCGCTGCTCAACGACTCGCCGCACACCCGCCCGGTGCCGATCGTGGGGTCGGCGACCGACGAGGGCCTGGCCAGGGCGATCAACCTGGAGCTGAGCCGCTACGAGGGGCCGACCGGCATCGTCGGCGTCCTGCAGCACTCCCTGGGCGCCGCCGGGCTGCACGCCGTGTCGCTGTGGGCCTCGGTGCCGCACTACGTCGCCCAGCCGCCCAACCCGAAGGCCACCATGGCGCTGCTCAGCCGGATGGAGGACCTGCTCGACATCCCGATGCCGCTGGGCGAGCTGGCCGAGGAGTCCCGGGCCTGGGAGCACGGCGTCGACGAGCTCGCCTCCCAGGACAGCGAGGTCGCCGAGTACGTCAAGGAGCTCGAGGAGCGCAAGGACGCCGCCGAGCTGCCCGAGGCGAGCGGCGACGCCATCGCCGCCGAGTTCGAGCGCTATCTGCGCCGTCGCGACCGTGACTCCGACGGCTGAACTCACGGCGTACGGTTACCACCGCACGCTCTTTTTCGCCTAGGTTGAATCCAGGTTGAACCTGGGTTCGAGCCCGGGCCGACAGGCACAGATCGGGCACGCCCCGCCTCTCCGGGGGCGAGCCGAGCGGAAAACCGGACGTCGGCGACTCCACGGCCAGAAAGACCAGGAGCTCCTGGCCCCGTGGACACCGGTGAACGACGCATCACCGTCACGACCATCTGTCCATGTGACTGCGCATGTTAGGGCGACCATGGCGACTCCCTATATCGACCCGTACCAGATCGATCCCTACCAGCTCGACCGGCACCAGCGGCCCGGCGACCCGCACCGGAACGCCCAGGACGCGCGGCGCCGTGTCCTGGAGGTGGCCGCGTTCATGAAGCGCGAGGAGGCCGACGACGCCGCGCACCCGCGCTCGCGGGGCACCGCGTCGGGGCACGCCGTCGACATGTTCCTCGCCCTGCTGCAGGACCGGCTCCCGGTCTGGCTGCGCATCCTCGACGACCTGATGTACCTGGTCGGCAAGGGCAAGGTGAGCGAGAACCTGCTGCCCATCGCGCGGGCGGGCATCGACTACTACTGCGAGGTCCAGTCGGCGGCGCTGCCCGCCTTCACCTCCCCCTCGGTCACCGTCCACTTCCGCGAGGCGATGCGCGACAGCGACATCGGGCCGATGTCGGAGATAGTCCCGCTCACCGCGTACCTGGCGGCCGAGCAGCGGGCGGGGCGCGTCTCCCCCGGGGTCGTCCCGCTCGCCAGCGCCCGGCTGCTGCTCGCCGGGTGTTTCAGCCACGCCTACTACGAGACGCTTCTCGGCTCCGGCGACCTCCTGCCGTCCCGGGACGAGGTGGCCGAGGAGATCGTCCGGGAGCTCAGGCTGGAGCCCCAGCAGGCCTGATCGCCCCCGCGACCGAGCCCCGGCGGAGCCTGAGCGGCACCCCCGCCGTCAAGCTCCAGCGGGCCTGGGCAACGCCCCCGCCCCAAGGCCCGGCGAACCCGGGCGGCACCCCCGCCGCCAAGCCCCGGCGGCCCTGAGCAGCGCCCCCGCCGCCAGGCCCCGGCGATCCCAAGCAACGCCCCCACCGTCGGACCCCGGCGGCCTGATCGCCCCCCGCGATCACCGCCGCCGGGTGGGTCACGCCGGTGTGCCGACGTCCGCGGGCCGGGCGCCCCGGTCGAGGCCCACCGCCATCGACGCCAGGCGGGCCTGGTCGAACCGGGCCCACACCAGTGCGGCCAGGTCGGCGTCCACCCCCAGGGGGGCGGCGACCAGGTCGGCCCCCGACGACTCCAGGCGGTCCTGGAAGAAGCCGGGGGCGAGGAGGTAGGAGGCCAGCGCGACGCGCGGCGCGGGCCCCGAGCGCAGCCGTTCCAGGGCCTCGCCGACCGACGGGGTGCCCGTCGCGGCGAAGGCCGCGGTGACCGGGCGCGACAGCCGCACCGACAGCAGCCGGGCCGCCGCCCGCACGTCGGCCAGCGCGGCCGGGTCGGACGACCCCGCCGCGCCCAGGATCACCGAGTCGGCCCCCCTCAGCCCCGCGGCGGAGAGCCGCCTGGCGAGGACGGCGGTGAGCAGCGGGTGCGGTCCCAGCGGGGCCGCCACCACGGCGTCCGGCCGCGCCGAGGCGACCACCGAGGGCAGGTCGATGTGGACGTGGTAGCCGCCCGCCAGCAGCAGCGGGACCACCACGACGGGGCCTGGCAGGCAGGGGAGCATGTCGGCCAGCGACGGCGAGCTGATCTCCAGGAACGCCTGCTCGACCCGCGTTCCCCGGCGGCCCCTGCGCACCAGGTCACGCAGTCCGGCCAGCGTCTCCTCGCCTCTCGCGCTCCGCGTCCCGTGCCCGGCCAGGACCAGCGTCGTCACAGGCCTTCGCCCCGGTCGCAGGCCAGGCGGTAGCCGCGTTTGACGACCGTCTCGACGATCCCCGCGGGACCGAGCGCGCGGCGCAGTCGGGTGATGGCCATCTCGACCGCGTGCTCGGCCGAGTCGCGCGACGGGCCGCCGGGGAGCACGGTCCGCAGGTCGGAGCGGGCCACCACGTGTCCCGGCTTGTCGGCCAGGCGCTTGAGGACCGCCATCGGCGCGGGCGGCAGCGGCTTCAGCTCGCCGTCCACCGCGACGGCGTGGCCGCGGATCTCCAGCTGGTGGCCGCCCGCGACCAGGCGGGTGACGCTGTGCTCGGGCAGGTGCCTGGCGAGGGTACGGGCCAGCGTGCCCAGGCGGGAGCGCTCGGGCTGCACGGTGGGCACCCCGCGCGCCTCCAGCGGTCCGGCGGTGACCGGTCCCACGCAGGCGGCGACGACCGGCCCGGCGAAGGCCGCGATCAGCGCGTCCTCCAGGCCGTCCGCGCGGGCGGAGTTGAGCATGGCGAGCACGGCCGGGGCGCTGGTGAAGGCCACCGCGTCCACCCCGCCGGAGATCGCCTGGCTGACCAGGCGCCGCAGCGGCGACACGTCGCGGTAGGGCAGCCACCGGTAGACCGGCACCTCGATGACCTCCGCGCCCGCCTCGCGCAGCGCGGCCACGAACCCGGTCAGCGGCTCGCCGTGCAGCTGCACGGCGATGCGGCGCCCGCGCAGGTCCTGGGCGAGCAGGTGCTGCTTGACCTCCTCGCACGACTCCGTGGGCGGGGTCCAGTGGTCGGTCAGGCCCGCCGCCCTGACCGCGCCGCGCGCCTTGGGCCCGCGGGTCAGCAGCCGGGCCGAGGTCAGGTGCTCGGAGAGGTCGCCGGAGAGCCCCCAGCCCTCGGCCGCCGCCATCCAGCCGCGGAAGCCGACGCCGGTGGTGACCACCACGTCGTCGACCGGGGCGGACAGGCTGGCGCGGGTCGCGGCCAGCAGGTCGGCGTCCTCCGCCAGGGGCACCAGCCGGATGGCCGGGGCGCGTACCACTCTCGCTCCCCTGCGTTCCAGCAGCGCGCAGAACTCCTCGCGCCGCCGGGTGGCGGTGACCCCGATCGTGAACCCGGCCAGCGCGTCGGGCGCGGTCTCGGGAGAGCCGATGGGACTGTCCAGAACGGCGATGCTCATCTGTCGTTCACCACTTCTCGCTCGATGTTTCCTCGGTATCCGGCCGCCCCCCGCGGCCTCACCCCGTGCCCGCCCGTGCTCATCCGGGGCCCACCTCCACCGTCCCGCCGGTGACGCGGATCGGGTAGGTCGGCACGGCCACCGCGGGGTCGTCCAGGCACACCCCCGTCGCGAGGGAGAACACCTGCTTGTGCATCGGAGAGGCCACCACGGGCTCGCCCGCCCTGGTGCCCACGATCCCCCGGGACAGGACGTGGGCGCCGCTGAACGGGTCGCGGTTGCCGATCGCGAACAGGGAGCCGTCGAAGGCGCGGAACAGCGCGATCTGCCTGCCGCCGACGAGCGCGCACGCTCCGCGCTCGGGCAGCAGGTCGGTGTAGGAGCAGACCGCCGTCCAGGCGATCGTCTCCAGGTCCTCTCTCAGTGCGGTCATCGGTGAAGGCCTCCTCGCTGCGGGTCCTCGGGGTGCGGGTGGTCCAGTGCGGGCGGTCCGGATCAGGAGCGGACCACCTCCAGCGGGATCAGGACCGGTTTCACCTGGTCGCGCTCGGGCTCGAAGGCGATCGACGGGTCCGGGGTCCCGGGGGCGTTGACGAAGGAGACGAACCGCCGCAGCTTCTCCGGGTCCTCGATCGTGGCCCGCCACTCGTCGGCGTAACCGGCCACGTGCCGCTCCATCTGAGCCTCCAGGTCGGCGCAGATCCCCAGGGAGTCGTCCAGGACGACCTCCCTGACGTAGGCCAGGCCCTGGGCCTCCAGCCAGGCGGAGGTGCGCTGCAGGCGGTCGGCGGTGCGGACGTAGAACATCAGGAACCGGTCGATGACGCGGACCAGCTCCTCGGTGCCCAGGTCGGAGGCGAACAGATCGGCGTGGCGCGGGGTGAAGCCGCCGTTGCCGCCCACGTAGAGGTTCCAGCCCTTCTCGGTGGCGATGACGCCGAAGTCCTTGCCGCGGGCCTCGGCGCACTCGCGGGCGCAGCCGGAGACGGCCGACTTCAGCTTGTGCGGCGAGCGCAGGCCCCGGTAGCGCAGCTCCAGCGCGATGGCGAGGCCCACGGCGTCCTGCACGCCGTACCGGCACCAGGTCGAGCCCACGCAGGACTTCACCGTGCGCAGCGCCTTGCCGTACGCGTGCCCGGACTCGAAGCCCGCGTCCACCAGGCGCCTCCAGATCAGCGGGAGCTGCTCGACCCGGGCCCCGAACAGGTCGATCCGCTGCCCGCCCGTGATCTTGGTGTAGAGGCCGAAGTCGCGGGCCACCTCGCCGATCACGATGAGGCTGTCCGGGGTGATCTCCCCGCCGGGGATGCGCGGCACCACCGAGTAGGTGCCGTTGCGCTGGATGTTGGCCAGGAAGTGGTCGTTGGTGTCCTGCAGGGCGGCCTGCTCGCCGTCGAGGATGTGGCCGTTGCCGAGCGAGGCGAGGATCGAGGCGACGACGGGCTTGCACACGTCGCAGCCGCGCCCGGTGCCGTGCTCGGCGATAAGGTGCGAGAACGTCGTGATGCCGCGCACCCGGACGATGTCGAACAGCTCCGCCCTGCTGTACGCGAAGTGCTCGCACAATGCCTTGGAGACCTCGACGCCCGAGGAGACGAGGACCTGCTTGAGCGTCGGGACGCAGCTGCCGCAGGTGGTGCCCGCGCGGGTGCACGCCTTGATGCCCGGGACGTCGGTGAGACCGTGCTCGGCGATGGCCGCGCACACCTGGCCCTTGGTGACGTTGTTGCAGGAGCAGATCTGCGCGTCGTCGGGGAGCTCGGCGTTCACCGGCCCGCCGGTGAACAGCAGCTCGCCCGGCGAGCCCGGCAGGTCGCGGCCGACGAAGGGCTTGAGGGTGTTGTACGGGGTGGCGTCGCCGACGCAGATCCCGCCGAGCAGGGTGCGGGCGTCGTCGCTGACGAACAGCCGCTGGTAGACGCCGCCCACCGGGTCCATGAAGGTCACGTCCAGCGCGCCCTCCATCGCGCCGAACTGGGCGACCTCCACGCCGAGCAGCTTCAGCTTGGTCGACAGGTCCGCGCGGGTGAAGACCGCCTCGCCGCCGAGGATGCGGTCGGCGGCGACCTCGGCCATCGTGAAGCACGGCCCCACCAGCCCGTAGACCATGCCGTCGTGCAGGGCGCACTCGCCGATCGCGTAGATCGCCGGGTCACCGGTGCGCATCCCGTCGTCCACGGCGATCCCGCCGCGCCCGCCGACCTCCAGGCCCGCCCGCCTGGCCAGCTCGTCGCGGGGGCGCACGCCCGCGGAGAAGACCACGATCTGCGCCTCGACGGTCTCGCCGTCCGGCTTGACCAGGCCCGCGACCCGCCCGTCCGGGCCCGCGACGATCTCCCTGGCCCCCGCCTCGGTGTGCACGCTCAGGCCGAGCGCCTCCACGTGGCCGCGCAGGACGGCGCCGCCGCCCTCGTCGACCTGGCGGGGCATGAGCCAGCCGCCCATCTCCACGACATGCGTCGCCAGGCCCAGGCCGCGCAGCGCGTCGGCCGCCTCCAGCCCCAGCAGCCCGCCGCCGATCACGACGCCGCTCGTGGCGCCCGAGGCGGCCTCCCTGATCGCGTCGAGGTCGTCGATCGTGCGGTAGACGAAGCAGCCGTCCAGCTCCCTGCCCGGCACCGGCGGCACGAACGGGCTGGAGCCGGTGGCCAGCACCAGCACGTCGTACGGCTCGCGGTGGCCGTCGGCGGTGACGACCTCGCGCGCCCGCCTGTCGATGTCCACGACCCTGGACGACAGCCGCAGCACGACCCCGTCCGGCGTCGGGTAGGTGAGGTCCTCGACGCTCCTGCCCGTCAGGTAGGAGGTGAGCGCCACCCGGTCGTACGCCGGCCGGGGCTCCTCCCCCAGCACCGTGATGACTCCCGCGAAGCCCTTGGCGACGAGAGACTCGACCAGCCGGTGCGATGTCGGTCCGTGTCCTACCACGACGAGCCGTGACATGGGGCGCGTTTCCCTTCTCGTCCGTTCCGCCCCAGCCTTCACAGGCGTCTGGGGGGGAAGTGAGACCGGCATGGATCCGATGGTGCTTTCAGGCGGTTTCACCGCGAGGTCTCCCCTGTTACCGATGTGCTACAAGCCGCTCACCGCGTTCACATTCGCGATGAGGCGGATGTGAGTTGTCCGTCCGCGGGGCCGGTGCCGGATGTGAGCGGAACGGGCGCCCGGCGCCGCGGGGTCACACGCGGGCCGCCGCCAGGCTCGGCACGGATCCCGCGGTACGCAGGTAGCAGGCCCAGGTGATGGCCGCGCACACGATGTAGAAGGCGGCGAAGGAGGCGAGCGCGGCGCCTGCTCCCCCGGTGGCGGCGATGGAGCTGCCGAACCCCCGGTTGATGAAGAACCCGCCGAAGGCGCCGATCGCGGAGATGATCCCGATCGCGGCGGAGGCGTCCCGCTTCCCGACGGCCACGGCGGCCTCGTGGGCGTCCGTACCGGGGGCGATGCCCGCCACGGCCTTCGCCCGGAAGATCGCCGGGATCATCCGGTAGGTGGAGCCGTTGCCGATGCCGGTGGTGGCGACCAGGAGCATGTAGGCGCAGAAGAACAGCGCGAAGGCGTGCTGGGACAGGCCCTGCCAGACCAGCGCCGCCGCGCCCGCCATCGCGGCGAAGTTGACGAGCGTCACCCGCGCCCCGCCGAGCCGGTCCGACAGCCAGCCCCCGACCGGGCGGATCAGGGAGCCGAGCAGCGGGCCGATGAAGGCGAGCGCCACCAAAGAGGACTGCTCGGGGAACTGGCTCTTGATGAGCAGCGGGAACGCGGTGGAGTAGCCGATGAAGGAGCCGAACGTGCCGATGTACAGGACCGACATGATCCAGGTCTGGGCCCGGCCGGCGACCTTCAGCTGGTCGGCGGGACTGGCCTTGGCCGAGGTCAGGTTGTCCATGAAGAAGTAGGCGCCGATCGCGGCGGCCAGGATGAACGGGATCCAGAACAGCCCGGCGGCGGCCAGCCCGAACGCCCCGATCACCAGGGGCATGACAAGCTGCACGGAGCTCACCCCGATGTTGCCGCCCGCCGCGTTGAGCCCGAGCGCCGACCCCTGCCTGTCCTGCGGGTAGAAGTAGGTGATGTTGGCCATGCTGGAGGCGAAGTTTCCGCCGCCCAGGCCCGCCGTGGCCGCGATGACCAGGAACACCCAGTAGGGGGTGGCCGGGTTGCCGACCGCGACGGCGAGCAGTGCCGCGGGCACGAGCAGGAGCAGCGCGCTGACCACCGTGAAGTTCCGGCCGCCGAACCTGGCCGGGGCGAAGGTGTACGGGACGCGCAGCGCCGAGCCGACCAGGTTGGGCAGGGCGACGATCCAGAAGAGCTGGTCGGTGGAGAACTCGTAGGAGCCGAGTTGCACGGCCACGATGCTCCACACGGTCCACAGCGTGAACCCGAGGTGCTCGGCGAAGATGGAGAAGACCAGGTTCCTGCGGGCCACCTTCCTGCCCCGGCCCTGCCAGAAGTCGGGGTCGTCGGGCCGCCAGTCGCTGATCCAGGGCTTGGCCATCTTTCTTTCCTCCTGCGGTTTCGGGGGCTTCGATCCCGAAATCTAGGAGGGCGGGATTACGCACATTTACTATCTGTGATGGTGCGCCGGTTACGTGTGACTAACCATGGAAATACGCAATGCACACGTCGCACAGCGGCAACATTCCGGAAACTCGGAGGGGGCCGGGTAACGGTTGAGTCAGCGCGACAAAGGGAATCGTCTCCGGTGCCAATTCGTTCGCTTCGGGGAGTGCGCGTGGCCGTCCAGCCGATCCGACCGTTCACCGATCCCGTGCTCCGCACGGTGTCCGAGCCGGTGACCACCTTCGACCGCGCGCTGCGCGTCCTGGTCAAGTCGCTCCAGGCCACGATGCGGGCCGGCGCGGGCCGCGCGGGGCTGGCCGCCCCGCAGATCGGCGTCCCGCTGAGGGTCGTCGTCTACGAGCTGGACGGCAAGTCCGGCCACCTGGTCAACCCGCGCCTGGAGCTGTCCGAGCGGAAGATCGTGGCCGACGAGGCCTGCCTGTCCGCACCCGGCCGCTGGTGGCCCCTGGAACGCTCCTACATGGTCACCGCCCGTGGTCGCGACATGTTCGGCAAGCCCGTCACCGTCCGGGCCCTGGGCATGCTCGCCCGCGTCCTGCAGCACGAGGCCGACCACCTCGACGGCACCCTCTTCGTCGACCACCTCCCCGAGGAGGAGCGCGAGCGGTTCTTCGCACCCAACCCGTGACTTGCGCATCACGGAGGCGTCGGATACCATCGTCTGGTTGCAGTCGTAGTTCTCAGCTTAGCCTTATCATCTCAAGTGCTTATGAGAAGTCCGCCGACAGCGGACGTTACACAGTTTCTCCGGATGGTTTCCGCGGGTGCATGGTAGGGTCCGCAACGCAGCCCCGTGCCGCCGACCTGGTGGTTCGGTGAGGCTCCCAATGAGGA
Organism: Streptosporangium sp. NPDC002524; assembly: GCF_040295985.1. Taxonomy (NCBI): domain Bacteria; kingdom Bacillati; phylum Actinomycetota; class Actinomycetes; order Streptosporangiales; family Streptosporangiaceae; genus Streptosporangium; species Streptosporangium sp. NPDC002524. Next base: position 327,011 of record NZ_JBEOWK010000003.1, read on the forward strand.
GAAGTAGTTTTGTCTGAGGGCACCGTTAAGTGGTTCAACGCCGAAAAGGGCTTCGGATTCATCGCACCGGATGACGGCACCGCCGATGTCTTCGTGCACTACTCGGCTATCAACTCCGGCGGCTACCGCAGCCTGGAGGAGAACCAGCGTGTCAGCTTCGTCACCACGCAGGGCCAGAAGGGCCCGCAGGCCGACCAGGTTCAGGTCATCTGACCTGGTTTGACCTCAAAGGCTTCAGGCAGAGCCCGCACCGCGCAAGCGGTGCGGGCTCCGTCGTTTTTCCAGGGTCCTCAGTTGCTTCCCAGGGCTCTAAGGGCCCTCGTCGCTTGTCAGGGCCCTCCTGCGAGGTCTTCCTCACAAGCGCCGCCTCAGAGGAACCCGGCCCACCACCGGTGGCGCCCCGGAACCGGCGCCACCGCGCCCCTGGAGGCCGGCAGGAGCCGATGGGAGCGGCATCACCGGGAAAACCCCGGACCCCTAGAGCGCGACCCCGAGCAGCGCGTCCACGGTCTCCTTGACGAGGACCGGCGCGTCCGGGTCGTTGCCCCCCTCGGACAGGGCCCGCTCCGCCCAGTCGTCGACGACCGCGAGGGCTCCCGGGGCGTCCAGGTCGTCGGCCATCCGGGCGCGTACCCTCTCGAGCACGACACCGGCGTCGGGGCCGGTCTGCAGCCCCGCCGCCGAGCGCCAGCGCGCCAGCCGCACCTCCGCCGAGCCCAGCTGTTCGGAGGTCCACTCCCAGTCGGAACGGTAGTGGTGCGCCAGCAGGGCCAGCCGGATGGCCATCGGGTCGACCTCCCTGCGCAGCCGGGAGACGAAGATCAGGTTGCCCTTCGACTTGGACATCTTCTCGCCGTCCAGGGCGACCATGCCCGCGTGCACGTACGCCCTCGCGAAGGGCCACTCCCCGCACGCCACGTGGCCCTCGTGGGCGCCGCACTCGTGGTGGGGGAAGATCAGGTCGGAACCCCCGCCGGCGACGTCGAAGCCGCTGGACAGGTTCGCCAGGGCGATCGCGGTGCACTCGACGTGCCAACCGGGCCTGCCCAGGCCGAACGGCGAGGGCCAGGACGGCTCCCCCGGGCGCTCCGCGCGCCAGAGCAGCCAGTCGAGCGGGTGCTTCTTGCCCGGCCGGTCCGGGTCTCCCCCGCGCTCGCCGAACAGGGCGAGCATGCGCTCCTCCGGATAACCGGAGACGGCCCCGAACTTGGGGGCCGCGGCCACGTCGAAGTAGACGTCGCCGTCGAGCTCGTAGGTGGCGCCCTTGTCGCGCAGCGACACGATCAGGTCGGCGACCTGGTCGATCACCTCGGTCACCGCGACGTAGTCACGCGGCGGCAGGATGCGCAGCGCCTCCATGTCGGTCCGGAACAGCTCGATCTCACGCTCGGCCAGGTCACGCCAGTCGACACCGGTCTGCGCGGCACGTTCCAGCAGGGGGTCGTCGACGTCCGTGGCGTTCTGGGTGAAGTGCACCTCGTGACCGGCGTCGCGCCAGGCCCGGTTGACCAGATCGAAGGCGAGGTAGGTGTTGGCGTGGCCCAGATGGGTGGCGTCGTAGGGCGTGATGCCGCAGACGTACATCCGTGCCGTGCGGCCCGGCCGGGTGGGGCCGACCTCGCGCGCGGCGGTGTCGAACAGCCGCAGCGGGACACCGGCACCGGGAAGCCGAGGAACCTTCGGCTCAGACCACGATCTCATAAAATGAAGCCTATCCAGCGGTCAGACCACCCCGGTTGGCTCGGGGTGGTGGATGTACGGGCACTCACCTCAACTCCGGGAGCCGACCGGATCATTCCGTGCGGACCTCGCGGAAGGCGCCCGGGTCGCGAGGGTCGGCGGTGAAGTCGTAGCGGACGCCGCCGGGCGCCAGGGCGAGCAGGGTGACGGATCCGGAGCCGAAGGTCCGCCCGTCGGGCAGCTCGTGATGGACGATCATCGTACGGGGGTCCTCGGCGGGGATCCCCGCCCCGGTGGCGAGTTCCCGCCACTCCTCCCAGGGGCCGTCGAGCCCCGAGGGACGGCCCGCCTTGGCGAACAGGGGGCGGAAGAACGCCACCCGCTCGTTCTCCGCACCGCGCTCCCAGCCGCTGTTGACGATCATGTGGGTTCCCGGGGGGAGGTCGTCCCGTTCCAGGGTGATCCCGTCCCAGTGCCACAGGCGGGCCCCGGCGGGATCGGCCCGCAGCAGGTGGAAGGGGTCGTAGTGCACGAGTTCGCTCTCCACGGGCCCGCCTCCGGCCGCCGCCAGGAGCGGCAGGTCGCCCCGCGAGCGGCGGCCCTCCTCGGGGGCGAGCACGCCGAGCCCGTTCAGGAGGGCTCCGACCCGCCTGGCCCCGGGGTCGACGGCGAGCCAGGTGCCGCCCGCCTGGAGGTCACGCCCGCCGATCAGGCCGGGCGCGCTCTCCGGCCAGTGCGCGGCCGGTGGTACCCAGGGACGGCCGACGAACTCGTCGCGCACCCCGACCACGATCAGGGGGATCTCGGCGCTCGGATCGATGCTGACGACAACCGTGCACATGCCCGGAGGGTACGCCCCCGCGGGAGGCGGGCGCGGACCGGGCCCCTCCGTCAGGAGGACCGGGCCCCTTCATCAGGAGGAAAACCAAGCTCCGGGGACCTCCGCCGGGAGAAGGCCCGAGGTCCGGGGACCTCCGCCGGGAGGAGAACCAAGCTCCGGAGACCTCCGCCGGGAGGAGAACCGAGGTCCGGGGACCTCCGTCGCCGGGAGGCCCGGCGTCGTGGAGGCCGCCGCGGGGAACCCCGGCTCGCCGGTCCCGCATTCCCGCGGGACGCCCGTCGCCCGGGACGGGAGACCGTCGTGCGAGGCCTCAGATCGGCGGCCAGGGGATGGCGGGCCAGTCCTTGGAGGGGAGGGGGTGCAGGCCGGTGTCGAGCAGCCTGCGGACGCGCGACCAGGTGGCCTCGACCTCGTGCAGGGTGAGGAGCTCGCGGAGGCGGCGGCCGAGGCGGCCCTGCTCCAGGTCGGACTCCAGGCGGGTGAGGACGTTCATGGCCTCGCGGGACAGGGGCTTGCCGCGCCACTGCCACAGCACGGTGCGGAGCTTGTCCTCGGCCGAGAAGGAGACCCCGTGGTCGACGCCGTAGACGTGGCCGTCGGCGAGCGGCAGCAGGTGACCGCCCTTGCGGTCGGCGTTGTTGACGATGGCGTCGAAGACGGCCATCCGCCGCAGCGAGGGCTGGCGGCTGCGGATCAGCACCATCAGGTCGGTCTCGGGGTCGGTGTCGATCCAGAGCTGGCACATCCCCGGGCCGAAGGGGCCGTCGCGGTAGACGGTGGGCGGCACGATCCGCCAGCCGATCGCCGCGGAGACCTCGTAGGCGGCGACCTCGCGGGCCGCCAGGGTGCCGTCGGGGAAGTCCCAGAGGGGGCGTTCGCCCCGTACCGGCTTGTACACGCAGGCCGCCGCGAGCCCGCCGAGCCGGACCGAACAGTAGAGCGTCATGTTGGTCGCCTCGACCAGGCGGCCCGCCACGTCCAGTTGGCCGTCACGGAGCAGACGTGTCGCGGTCTCGTCGTCCAGCCCCGTGGCCGGCGCCGCGCTCAGCGCCGGCTCGCTCTCAGCACTCATTCGCCTCCTCCAGCAGATGAAGCGCTACTACCCCGGTAACCGTTGAGCCGCACACAAATATGCCCCTCGGCATCGAGAGGCTGGGCACAGAGCGGGCAGGGCGGGCGGCCGGCGGCGACGAGCGCCATGGCCCGCTTGGTGAAGGCCCTCGCGGCGCCGGGGCTGATGTGCACGCGCAGCACCGTGGGCTCGACGAGCGGGGACGGCTCGAACTCCTCGTCCTCGGCGACGGCCTCCTTGGCCTCGATGACCACCTGCGCGGCCTCGGGGTCCCAGGCCAGGGCCATCACGCCGACGCGGAAGTCCTCGCTGATCGGCACGTCGAGGGGGGCGTTGTCCGCCAGCGCGGCCGGGGCGACGGCGGGCACGGGGACGCTGCCCTCACCGCGTCGCAACACCTCGTCGAGCAGCTCGTCGAGGCGGTCGGCCAGCGCCGCGACCTGGAACTTCTCCAGGGCCACGGTGGTCAGCCTGCCCTGGCCCCGCGCCTGCAGGAAGAAGGTTCGTGATCCCGGTTGCCCCACGGCACCGGCCACGAACCTCTCGGGTGGATCGTAGTCGAAGACCGGCATAGCCCGACCTTACGTGGTTCCGGATCCGCCGCCGACTGCGGCATCGCTCCCGGTGGGATTTTCTCCCCCTTCCTCGCCCGCCGAACCCTCCCTGAGGCGCAATCCGGTCACATCTCCGCCGAGATCGTTGAGCCTGAGCACGAAGGGACGCAAGGGGGTGTAGCGAATGGCGGTGAGCGACGCCGGATCAGCCGTTATCCGCTGGAACTGGTCCAGATGGAGCCCCATGGCGTCGGCCACGATGGCCTTGATCACGTCTCCGTGGCTGCAGACGAGATAGACCGCCTTGGGGCCGAGGCGCTCGTTCCACTCCCTGACAGCCGTCACGGCGCGGTGCTGGACGGCGGCCAGGGACTCTCCCCCGGGGAACGTCACCGCGCTCGGGTGGGCCTGCACGACCGGCCAGAGGGGGTCCTTGACGAGCTCGGCGATCGGGCGGCCCGTCCAGTCGCCGTAGCGGCACTCGCCGAAGCGCTCGTCGGTCAGCACCTCCGCCCCCGGCCGCCCCCCGGCGACCGCCTGCGCGGTCTCCTGGCAGCGTTCCAGCGGGCTGGAGACGATCGCGTCGAGCTCCAGGGCGGTCAGCCGCGCGGCGAGCGCCTCCGCCTGGGCCCGTCCGGCGTCACTGAGGTGCACCTCCGGGGTCCAGCCCGCGAGGACCGGACCGGTGAGGTGGGTAAGGCCGTGTCTGGCCAGCAACAAGGTCGTCACGCGGGCAAGTCTTGCAGCCTTCGCTCCACTACTTTTAAGTGGCCGGGCGGTAACCTGGCCGGATCATGGAGCAGCGCTATGTGGGCCGGAGCGGCTTGTCGGTGTCCCGCCTGGGACTGGGGACGATGACGTGGGGACGTGACACCGGCGCCGAGGAGGCCGCGGCGCAGCTCCGCACGTTCGCCGAGGCCGGCGGCACGCTCATCGACACCGCCGACGTCTACACCGGCGGCGACGCCGAACGGCTGCTCGGGCGGCTGCTGCGCGACTCCGTACCGCGTTCGGAGCTGGTGCTGTCCACCAAGGCCGTGCTCACCCCCACCGGGCGCAGGCCCCGCGACGCCTCCAGGAAACACCTCGTCGCCGCGATCGACGCCTCCCTGACCCGCCTGGGCGTCAACGAAGTCGACCTGTGGCAGTTGCACGCCTTCGACCCCGACGTCCCGCTGGAGGAGACCCTGGCCGCCGTGGACGCCATCGTGTCCTCGGGGCGGGCCGCGTACGCCGGGGTGTGCGACTACGCGGGCTGGCAGCTGGCGACCGCCGCCGTGGGGCAGCGGGCGGTCCCGGGCAGGGTGCCGATCGTCGCGGCCCAGGTCGAGTACTCGCTCCTGGCCAGGGAGGCCGAGCGCGAGCTGATCCCCGCCGCCGAGCACGTCGGCGCGGGGGTGCTCGCCTGGTCGCCGCTCGGGCGCGGCGTCCTCACCGGGAAGTACCGGACGGGCATCCCCGCCGACTCCCGGGCCGCGACCCCGCACTTCGCCGACTTCGTCACCCCCTACCTCGACGAGCGGTGCCGCCGGGTCGTGGAGTCGGTGACGACCGCCGCCGAGGGGCTCGGCGTCTCACCGCTGTCGGTGGCCCTGTCGTGGGTACGCGACCAGCCGGGGGTGGCCTCCGCCATCGTCGGCGCCCGCACCCAGGCGCAGCTGTCCGGGGTGCTCCAGGCCGAGGACCTGGCGCTGCCCGTGGAGATCAGGGAGGCGCTCGACGACGTGTCCGCCGACTGAGGCGCGGGACCCGGGGACCCGGGGGCTCCGGCGCGTACGGCCTCCCGGGGAAACCTGTATGGGCCTCCCGGGAAAGCGGGCGGCCTTCCGGGAGCGGGGGCCTCCCGGGGAGACGGGGTGACCTCCCGTGAGAACCGGGTGAGAAACCGAACGAGAATTCGTCTCGCGTATCACTAGTCGATACCGAATGACGACTTTCCGTGGAAAATGCGAGCCTCCCTACAAAACTGTCATCCAGGTGGCAGGGGGACACCTGGATGCCGGCGAGGTTTCACGGCCGGCGTCCGGTCCGGGGCGAAGGAGACGAGTGCGAACTGCGATGGCGGCAGGCGTTCTGGCGCTGGCGCTGGGGGGTGGGATTCCGGCGGTCGCGTTCGCGATCGTGCCCGTGAGCGCCGCCCGAGCGGATGCCGTCGCACGACTGGATGACTGCGACCGCGGAGGGTTGCTGGGCACCGTGACGGGCGCGGTCTGCCAGGCCGTGGACGGCGTCGTGCACGGCCTCACGGGAGGCGTCTCCCTGCCCTCCCCCGCCCCCGTTCCGTCCGGCACCGACGTCCCCGGCAGGACCGGGGACGACACCGGGAGCAACGCCGGCAACGGCACGGACAACACCCCCGAGACGCCCGCCGGTTCCGAGGAGGTTCCCGAGACGGAGAGCCCGGCACCGGCCCCCTCGGCCACCAAGACCCACCCGGGAAACTCGGGGAACTCGGGGAAGAGACCGTCCAACGCCAGGAGCGAGGAGCGGTCCCCCGGCGACACGCACGCGCCCCAGAGCCCCGCCGACGCCTGCCGGTCCGTGGCCTCCGCCAAGTGCGCCGACCCGGCGGGCCCGGCGGCGGCCCCCCTCGTCGAGGAGTCGCAGGAGCCCGGCGTCTCGGAGACGCCCTGGCCCAAGACGGCGTCGCCGAGTCCCAGCCCGTCGGCGACCCCCTCGCCGACCCCCTCGCGGGACCAGGACGCCGTCCCCGCCCGGAAGAGCCCGGTTCCGGTGCCGACCGACCGGCCGCCGTTCCCCCAGACGCCGCTCCCCGACACCAGGACGCTCACGGCCGAGGTGGGCGAGCCGCCGCGTCCCAGGCCGTCGCCCGTGGTCGACGCCGAGGCGCCCCGGGTGGAGTTGCTGTGGCCCGCCCCGGTGATGCAGGAGCTCCAGCGGCAGATGCCGGACGCGCAGCCGGTGACCCCCACCCGGTCGTCCGACACGGCGAGCACCGTGCTCACCACGGCGGTGCTCGTCTCGGCCATCCTCGCGGTCCGCCTGCTGTACAGCAGGCGGAAGGTGCGGGAGTCGATACCGTTCGAGCCGGCCCCGCCGGGACACCACCGGGTGGCCTGACCCTCCCGGCTCGTCCCCGGCCCCACCTCCGGCCGCGGGCCCGGCCCGCGTTCCTCGGCCCGGCCGCGACCGGCCGCCGCGACCTCTTACGACACCGTCACCCCGGCACGGCACCCCCCCGGGGCACGGCACCACCCCGGCCGGTCGATCATCGCCCGCCGGGGTGGAGGAGGGAGCGGGTCAGGCTCCGATGGCGTGGACTCCGCCGTCGACGTGGACGATCTCACCGGTCGTGGCGGGGAACCAGTCGGACAGCAGGGCGACGCACGCCTTGGCCGCCGGGATCGGGTCGTTGATGTCCCAGCCGATCGGGGCCTTGGCGGGCCAGCTCTCCTCGAACTCGACGAAGCCGGGGATGCTCCTGGCGGCCATGGTCCTGATCGGGCCCGCGGCGACGAGGTTGACCCGGATGCCCTGCTTGCCGAGATCACGGGCGAGATAACGGGAGCAGGACTCCAGACCGGCCTTGGCCACGCCCATCCAGTCGTACACCGGCCAGGCCTTCGTGGCGTCGAAGTCGAGGCCGACGATCGCGCCGCCCTCCTTCATGAGCGGGAGCGCGGCCACCGCGAGCGACTTGAACGAGTACGTGGAGACCTGGACGGCGGTCGCCACGTCCTCCCAGGAGGTGTTCAGGAAGTTGCCGCCCAGGGCGGTCTGCGGCGCGAAGCCGATGGCGTGCACCACCCCGTCCAGGCCGCCGAGGTGCTCGCCGACCCGGTCGGCGAGGGAGTCGAGGTGCTCGGTATTCGTGACGTCGAGCTCCAGCACGGGGGGCGGCTCCGGCAGGCGCCTGGCGATGCGCTCGACCAGGCTGAGCCGGCCGAATCCGGTGAGCACGATCTGCGCGCCCTCCTGCTGGGCCAGCTTGGCCACCGAGAAGGCGATGGAGGCGTCGGTGAGCACCCCGGTGACGAGGATCCGCTTGCCTTCGAGAATTCCCACGTCAGTGCCCCATTCCCAGGCCGCCGTCGACGGGGATGACGGCCCCCGTGATGTAGGCGGCGTCCTCGCCGGCCAGGAACCTGACCACGCGCGCGATCTCCTCCGGGGCGGCGTAGCGGCCCAGCGGGATGTTCTTCCTGATCTGTTCCTGGTAGACCTCGTCCAGCTCGGCCGTCATGTCGGTCTCCACGAACCCGGGGGCGACCACGTTGACGGTGATGTTGCGCGAGCCCAGCTCCCTCGCGGCCGACCGGGCGAAGCCGATCATCCCGGCCTTGGAGGCGGCGTAGTTGCTCTGCCCGGCCGAGCCGAGCATGGCGACCACCGAGGAGATCAGCACGATGCGCCCGCGCTTGAGCCGCAGCATGCCGCGGGTGGCGCGCTTGGCGACCCGGTAGGCGCCGGTCAGGTTGGCGTCGATGACGTCGGTGAAGGTCTCCTCCTTCATCATCGGCAGCAGCGTGTCTTTGGTGATGCCCGCGTTGGCGACGAGCACCTCGACCGGGCCGTACTCGGCCTCGACCTTCGCGAAGGCGGCGTCCACGTCGGCCGTGCTGGTCACGTCGCAGCGCACGCCGAACAGGCCCTCGGGAGGCTGGCCGGAACGGTAGGTGACGGCGACGGCGTCGCCTGCCTGAGCGAGTTCGCGGGCGATCGCGAGGCCTATGCCGCGATTGCCGCCGGTTACGAGAACAGATCGAGCCATGGTCAGACGGTATCGGCTACCAGCGGGTAACCGCCTTGTCCGGGAGGGACAAGATCACAGGGCTAGGATCGTTGACATGCGCCAGATCGACTCCGACTTCCTCGCCCTGCCTCTGCGCCGGCTGGCGGACGCGGCCCTGCAGCGCGCCCGTGACCTGGGCGCCGAGCACGCCGACTTCCGGCTGGAGCGCATCCGCGGGGAGACCCTGCGTCTCTCCGACGCCGCGCTGGAAGGTTCCATCGACGCCGACACCCTCGGTTACGCCGTACGGGTGGTGAAGAACGGCACCTGGGGCTTCGCGGCGGGCATCGAGCTCACCCCCGAGGCGGCCGCCGGGGTCGCCGAGCAGGCGGTGGAGGTGGCGGTCGTCTCCGCGGCGGTCAACCGCGAGCCCGTCGAGCTCGCCCCCGAGGCGGTGCACTCCGACGTCACCTGGATCTCCTCCTACGAGGTCGACCCGTTCGAGGTGCCGATGCGCGACAAGGCGGCGCTGCTCGCCGACTGGTCGGGCGGCCTGCTGAGGGACCCCGGGGTGGACCACGTGCAGGCGTCGCTGACGCAGGTGAAGGAGCAGAAGTTCTACGCCGACACGGCCGGGACCGTCACCACGCAGCAGCGGGTGCGCGTCCATCCCCGGCTGAACGCGACGAGGGTGCTGGAGGGCCGCTTCGACTCGATGCGGACGCTCGCCCCGCCCGTCGGCCGGGGGTACGAATACCTCACCGGCACCGGCTGGGACTTCCCCAAGGAGCTGGCGCGCATCCCCGAGCTGCTGGAGGAGAAGCTCCGGGCCCCCTCCGTCGAGGCGGGGGTGTACGACCTGGTGGTCGACCCGTCGAACCTGTGGCTGACGATCCACGAGTCGATCGGGCACGCCACCGAGCTCGACCGGGCCCTCGGTTACGAGGCGGCGTACGCCGGGACGAGCTTCGCCACCTTCGACCAGCTCGGCAAGCTGGTGTACGGCTCGCCGGCGATGAACGTGACCGGTGACCGCACCGTCGAGCACGGCCTGTCCACGATCGGCTACGACGACGAGGGGGTGGCGACCAGGGAGTTCGACATCGTCTCCGACGGCGTCCTGGTCGGCTACCAGCTCGACCGGCGGATGGCGCTGCTGAAGGGCCTGGGCGCCTCCAACGGCTGCGCCTTCGCCGACTCCCCCGGTCACACCCCGATCCAGCGGATGGCCAACGTGTCGCTGCGCCCGGCGCCCGGCGGCCCCACCACCGAGGAGCTGATCTCCGGCGTCGACCGGGGCATCTACGTGGTCGGCGACAAGAGCTGGTCCATCGACATGCAGAGATACAACTTCCAGTTCACCGGAGAGCGGTTCTACCTGATCGAGAACGGCAGGCTCGCCGGGCAGTTGCGCGACGTCGCCTACCAGGCCACGACGACCGACTTCTGGCGTTCGATGGCGGCGGTCGGCGGGCCGCAGACGTACGTGCTGGGCGGGGCGTTCAACTGCGGCAAGGGGCAGCCGGGACAGGTCGCGCCGGTGAGCCACGGCTGCCCGTCGGCGCTCTTCCGCGGCGTGCGCATCCTCAACACGGTCCAGGAGAGTGGCAGTTGAGCACGCGCGGCGAGCGGACGGAAGCACGGGCGGAAGAGGGCGACGGCCGGGCGGTCCGGCGGGAAGGGAACAGGATGACCCCCCAGGAGATGATCGAGAGGGTCCTGGAGCTCTCCACGGCCGACGACAACGTCGTGATCGTGGACGAGACGTCGAGCGCCAACCTGCGCTTCGCGGGCAACACCCTCACCACCAACGGCGTGTCCCGTTCCGCGCAGCTGACCGTGATCTCCATCGTGGGCCGCGGCGTGGGCGTGGTGTCGCGGGCGGCGGTCCGTCCCGGCCAGCTCGACGACGTCGTGGCCGCCGCCGACCACGCCGCCGAGGACGCGCGGCCGTCCGAGGACGCCCGGCCGCTGCTGGAGGGCGTCCGCTCCGACGGCTGGGACGCCCCCGCGGAGACGACCTCGATCGGGGTGTTCGGCGCCTTCGCCCCCGCCCTGGGCGAGACCTTCGCCACGGCCGAGGCGGGCGGGCGCAGGCTGTACGGTTTCGCCGAGCACACCGTCACGACAACCTTCGTGGGCACCTCGACCGGCGCCCGGCTGCGGCACACCCAGCCCACCGGCCGCCTGGAGCTCAACGCCAAGTCCCCCGACATGCGACGCTCGGCGTGGACCGGCGTGTCCACCCGCGACTTCTCCGACGTCGACGTGGCGGCCCTGGACGCCTCGCTGGCCCAGCGCCTGGAGTGGGCGAGGAACCGCGTCGAGCTGCCCGCGGGCCGGTACGAGACGCTGCTGCCGCCGACGGCCGTGGCCGACCTGATGACGTACCTCTACTGGACGACCGGGGCGCGTGACGCCCTGGAGGGGCGCACGGTCTTCTCCAGGCCCGGGGGCGGCACCCGCGTCGGCGACGTCCTGTCCGAGCTGCCGGTCCGCCTGTACGGCGACCCCTCGGCGCCGGGGATCGAGTGCCCGCCGTTCGTGGTGGCGCACGCCTCCGGCCGGGAGAACTCGGTGTTCGACAACGGGCTGCCGCTCGCACCCACCGACTGGATCTCCGGCGGCAGGCTGGCCAACCTGATACAGACCCGGCACTCGGCCGAGCTGACCGGCCTGCCGGTGACCCCGGCCGTCGACAACCTGATCATGCGGGGGCCCGAGGGCGGGCGGTCGCTGGAGGAGATGATCGCCTCCACCGAGCGTGGACTGCTGCTCACCTGCCTGTGGTACATCCGCGAGGTCGACCCGCAGACGCTGCTGCTCACCGGGCTGACCCGCGACGGCGTCTACCTGGTGGAGAACGGCGAGGTCGTCGGCGAGGTGAACAACTTCCGCTTCAACGAGAGCCCGGTGGACCTGCTCCGGCGCCTCACCGAGATCGGCGCCTCCGAGCAGACCCTGCCGCGCGAGTGGAGCGACTACTTCAACCGCGCGATCATGCCCCCGATCCGGGTGCCCGACTTCAACATGTCGACGGTGAGCCAGGCCAACTAGGTCCTCCCAGATCTCCGTCCGGTGGGAGCCGTCCGGCGCCGGGCGAGCGGGATGGTGCGCACCGCGCCCGTCTCCTCCGCCCGGCCGGACGCCTACGCCGGACGAGCGGGTTTGGTGTCCGCGCCCGTCTCCTCCGCCCGGCGAGAGCCGTTCAGCGCCGAACGAGCGGGATGTGCGTACCGCGCTCGTCTCCTCTGCCCGGTGAGAGCCGTTCAGCGCTGGACGAGGGGGATGGTGTGCACCGTGTTCCAGCGCTGGCCCGCCACCACGCGGGCGGTGGCGTCGGTGAGGTCGTACACGACCGACCAGCGGGTGTGCGGCTGGGCCACCCGCCGGAGCAGGCCCATCGCGCCCTGCCAGTCGCGGGTGGCGGGCAGCCCCTCGGCGAGCGTGCGGTAGCGGTGGTCGGCCCGGCGCTGCGCGGCGGAGGTGCCCGTCATGCCGAAGTTGGTGAGCATGCGGTCGTCGATGACGTTGAGCCTGCCCCCGGCGTACTCCACGACGGCCGACCCGCCCGCCGCGTCGGCGATGAGGTAGTGGACCTGCGGCCCGATCGTGAAGTCGACGTCGTAGCGGCGCATGATCGCCAGCGCCTCGTCCACGGTCGCCGCCTTGTCGAGCATCATCCTGATGATGCGCACGCTGCCGACGTCGGGGCGGTCGGGAGAGCGGTCGGGCAGCCCTCCCTCGGGGGAGGTGGCCATCCCGATCGCCAGGCCCTTCTCGTTGACCCCGTCGTAGGGGGCGAGCACCGCGTGGGCCATCCTGCGGCGGTCGGGCGCGGCGGACAGGTCCGGCGGGGCGGAGCCTCCGATCAGGTGGAACAGGTCGACGACCGAGACCGAGGCGTAGCCGTCGGGCGGGTCGGCGTGCACGATCAGCGCCGGGTTGGGGTCCCAGTCGAAGTTGCGGCCGAACAGCGGCCGGTCGCCGCCGAGGGCGAACAGGGAGCAGGCCCAGCCGTCGGCGCGTCCCGCCAGCTCCTCCTCCCCCAGGGGCGCCTCGCGGTCGTACGACCCGTGGTAGGTCATCTCGTACAGCGGCAGGTCGTCGATCTTGCGGATACTGCCTATCGTCCGCGCGACGTCGGCGGCGCTCTGGCGCAGCAGGGGTTCCTCCTCCGTTCCGGCACGCGGCCCGGCACCGGTGGCGGTGACGGCAGGGGTGGGGGTGGTTCGCGAGACGGCCTCGGTGGCGCCCGCCGCTCCCGGGGCGGGCCCGGCGGGCGGGCCGCCCGCCGGGGTGGCGCATCCGGCCGGGAGGAGCACCGCCGCGGCCAGCGCGGCACGTGCCACCGCCCCCACCGCCCCCGCCGCGCCCCGCGGCCTTCCCGCCCTCGCGACCCGGGTCTCTTCCATCCCCGTAGTCTGCGTCACCGGGCATCCGCCGTACAGGCTCAGAACAGGCTCAGTACGGGCTCAGTCGTCCTCCAGGCGGAAGCCGATCTTCATGCCGACCTGGAAGTGGGCGATCTCCCCCTCCTCGATGTGCCCCCTGATCTCGGTCACCTCGAACCAGTCGAGATGGCGGAGGGTCCGGGAGGCGCGGCGGACCCCGTTACGGACGGCGGCCTCGATGCTCTCCCCCGAAGTGCCGACTATCTCGGTCACCCGATACGTTCGATCTGTCATCCCCTGCTTCTTCCCGGAAAGCCACGATTACATGACCGTTCGCACCCAGCCGATATGAGGCCTAGATTGGGAATCGTGAGGGGATGGCGCAGGCGCCCGGTGGTCCATCAGGTGACGGACGCCCAGCCCTCGCTCAGCGCCGACATCGGCAAGCGCGAGAAGAGCTACTTCATCAAGATGGGGATCCGGCTGATCTGCCTGGTCCTCGCCTTCACGGTGCCCGCTCCGATGCCCGTGCGGCTGTTACTCTTCGCCGGGGCGATCTTTTTGCCATACATTGCCGTGATCGGGGCCAACGCTCCGCCGCGCGGGGTTCCGCATGCCCCTGACGTGGAAGATTCCGGACAAAACGAGATTCCACGCCATCGACGCGAGATCGGGTCGTGACTAAGTCTTGACGCACCCCAAGGGTAGTAGGTGTACGCTTTAGCCAAGTGCCCTGGTCCCCCGTCGGGGCACTGTTGCCGGCGTTCCGGGCCCCCGTCGGAACGCCGATGAAGCGACGCCGGGTGGTTTGCCCCCGTAACCACCCGGCGTCGCCCTTTTCTCAGACTTTTACACTAAAGCGTCTTACTTTTGGCACTATTTGTCGCCCAGTGTCTCGGTCGTCGCCTGCTCCCAGTTGCGCGCCAGCGTAGTCAGCCTCTCCACAGCGTCCGGCGGGGCCGTGCCCGCCCCCTGGGCCAGGCCGAGCAGATAGGCCGTGAGCGGCGCGGCCGGTCTCGCCACCCCGTGCGCGACCTCCTTGGTCAGGTCCAGCACCTCGTCGCGGTCCACCAGCGCGGGATCGACACCCAGCTCCCGGCAGACCAGCGCGGTCCACTCCGTCAGCACGTTCAACTCTCGCTCCTTGTCCGCGGTCGCGCCCGTCCCGCGCCGTCGCCGCTCTCGCGGCCCTCGCCGGAACCCACGCCTCCGCCGTCGGAGCCCGGCTCCACCGTCCGGGCCCGCTGTAGATCGTCCATGGTGTCGCAATCGAACCACGGCCGCCCGGTGAGATGAAGCGCGATCGGGGAGAGCGGGGCGAGCAGCCCGTGCAGCGATCGCCCCTCGTAGCGGGCGAGCGCCCGCGCCAGGCTCTCCGCGTGCCACACCCCGGCGAGCCACTGCTCGCGCCCGCCGTCGTCGAGGAGCACCGCCCCCGCCCGGGGCCCGCCCGTCCCTCCGATACGCGTCCCGGCCCCCGCGGCGTCCAGCAGCGCGTCCACGTGCCCGGCGGTCAGGAACGGGAGGTCGGCGGCGAGCAGCGCCACCCACGGCGCGGTCACCTCGGCCAGGCCCGCCCGCAGCGCCGGTACGGGGCCTCCTCCGGGCGGGTCCTCACGCCGGAAGATCGCGCCCGGCAGGCCGGGGCGGGGCGGCCCGACGACGATCAGCCGCGCCGCGCCGGGCACGGCGGCGGCGACCGACTCGACCAGCGGGCGGCCGGAGACGCGCAGGCCGGGCTTGTCGCGCCCGCCGAGCCTTCGCGCGAGACCGCCCGCCAGGATGCAGGCGTCGTGGCGAGCGGTCATCGGGCACCTCCGGGTCTCTCCGGGCTGGGACCTCAGCCCCCGATGGCGGACATCGGGCGGGACGGCTGCAGGAAGGTCGGGTCGTCGATGCCGTGACCGGCCTTCTTGATGCGTACCGCGGACCGCCAGCGCTCGGCGATCTCGTCGTCGCCCGCGCCCGCGCGCATCGCGGCCCTCAGGTCGGACTCGTCGGTGGCGAACAGGCAGTTGCGGATCTGGCCGTCGGCGGTGAGCCGTACCCGGTCGCAGGCGCCGCAGAACGGCCGGGTGACCGAGCCGATCACCCCCACCCTGGCCGGGCCGCCCTCGACGAGGAACAGCTCGGCCGGGGCGCTGCCGCGCTCCGCCGCGTCGGCGTCGGCGAGGTCGAAGTCGGCCTTGAGCGTCGCGAGGATCTCGTCAGCCGTGATCATGTTCTCCCGGCGCCAGCCGTGCTGGGCGTCCAGCGGCATCTGCTCGATGAACCGGAGCTCGTAGCCCCGCTCCAGGCAGTAGCGGAGCAGCGGCACGGCCTCGTGGTCGTTGATCCCGCGCATCAGCACCGTGTTGACCTTGACCGGGCGCAGCCCGGCGGCGTCGGCCGCCTCCAGCCCCTGGAGGACGTCAGTGAGGCGGTCGCGGTGGGCGAGCTTTTTGAAGGTCTCGCGGTCGAGGGTGTCGAGGGAGACGTTGACCCGGTGCAGACCGGCGGCGGCGAGGGAGGCGGCCATCCGGCTCAGCCCGATCCCGTTGGTGGTCAGCGAGACCTGCGGGACGGGGTCGAGCGCGGTGGTGCGGGTCACGATGTCGAGCAGCTCGCGGCGGAGCAGGGGCTCGCCGCCGGTGTAGCGGACCTCGGTGATGCCGAGCCGCTCCACCCCGATGGTGACCAGCCTGACGATCTCGTCGGCGGTCAGCAGCTCGGGTTTCGGCAGCCATTCGAGGCCTTCGGGCGGCATGCAGTAGGAGCAGCGCAGGTTGCAGCGATCGGTGAGCGACACCCGCAGGTCAGTCGCCACGCGGCCGAACGAGTCCTGCAGCACGGGACGCCACCTCCCAGTCGGTCACCTGTTGGAACAGGGGGCCAGCCTACGGCCAGCCCCCCGCCCAGCCCTAAGCAGGCCTCATTGTTCCAACATCACCACGAGACGGTTGATTCCTGACGTACCGATCCCGTACGCCCGGCCCGGCCGGCCCGCCCCCTGCCGTCAGCCCTTGACGCAGACCAGTTGCCGCAGGTGGGCGACGACCTCGACCAGGTCGGCCTGCGCCGCCATGACCGACCGGATGTCCTTGTACGCGCCGGGAATCTCGTCGATCACCCCGGTGTCCTTGCGGCACTCGACACCGGCGGTCTGCTCCTTGAGGTCGGCCAGGGTGAAGGTCTTCTTCGCCTTGCTCCGGCTCATCCGGCGGCCCGCGCCGTGCGAGGCCGAGTTGAACGCGGCGGTGTTCCCCAGGCCCTTCACGATGTAGGTGCCGGTCGCCATCGAACCGGGGATGATGCCGAACTCCCCCGATCCCGCGCGGATTGCGCCCTTGCGGGTGACGAGCACGTCCACCCCGTCGTAGCTCTCCTCCGCCACGTAGTTGTGGTGGCAGGAGATCGGCCGCTCGAAGGTGATGCCCGCCAGGTGGCGCCGGAGCACGTCGCAGACCAGGGCCATCATGACCGCACGGTTGCGCCGCGCGTAGTCCTGCGCCCAGAACAGGTCACGCCGGTAGGCGTCCATCTGCGGGGTGCCGCCGACGAACACCGCGAGGTTGCGGTCGGGCAGGTCCTGGTTGTGCGGCAGGTGCTGGGCCTGGCCGATGTGGTGCTCGGCCAGCTCCTTGCCGATGTTGCGCGATCCGGAGTGCAGCACCACCCAGACCGTGCCCTCGTCGTCGGCGCACACCTCCAGGAAGTGGTTGCCCCCGCCCAGGGTGCCCATCTGCACCTCGGCGCGCTCCCGCCTCGCGCGCACCGCCGGGGCCAGCGTGTCGAAGTCCTTCCAGAACCCCGCCCAGTCGGCGGTCTTGAACCCGTGCAGCCTGGTGGGGTCGACGGGCCGCTTGTGGTGCCCGAACCCGACGGGGATCGCCTGCTCCAGCTTCGAGCGCAGGTATGCCAGGTTGTCGGGAAGGCTCTCCACCTTGAAGGAGGTCTTCACCGCGGTCATCCCGCACCCGATGTCGACCCCGACCGCCGCCGGCGAGACCGCGTCGCGCATCGCGATGACCGACCCCACGGTCGCGCCCATCCCGTGATGCACGTCCGGCATCACCGCGACTCCCTGCACCCACGGCAGATTCGCCACGTTGCGCAGCTGCTGCATCACGTTCGGCTCGACCTCGCCGGGGTCGGCCCACATGCGGATCGGCGCACGCCCGCCCATCACCTCGTTGTACGACATCCCCACATCGCCTCCTCCCGGTCACATCCCGAACGCGATCAATGAGGCCAGAAAGGCCGGCCACCCCGCAACTCAATAACCATTGATTCACAGCCCCGTACGGGACACCGGGGCGGCCCGGCGACGGCGTGAGAGGCGAATCGTGGTGCCGCCGTGACGCCGTGACGCCGTGGCGCTCACGCCGGGCGGCCGCTCCACGATCGATCCGTGACTTCGGGCACGGGAAGTCTTGGGACGGCGGGCGAAGGCGAGGAGAAGACCTCGGCGCACCGGCCGGCGATGACCGGGATCCGGCCGTACCGGCGGGTTGCGCGAGGGGAGGGGCGTGCGGATCCGCTTCAGTCCGGCGTGGTGCGGTCTTGTACGGCCTGCACGATCTCACTCGCGGTGATTTACATTTAGAAAAAATCCGACATTCTTACCTCATGCCCCAAAAGTTGTTTTATACCTTTTTATTGCCATATATAGGGCCACTCGCGGATACCGGCATACGAAACGCATCACAAGTTGGCGCGGCAAGAACGAAACTCCCATGATCAGAGAAAGTGCGACGACCCTCATTTAGGGCGGTCCGAAACTCCGGTTTCGGTATATTCATTCATGCGGTTGGGTTTCGGGCGCTACTACTGATAGAAACTTCCACAACACGAGGCGTTTCCGACGGAACGGTAACGCTACGATGTAAGCCCACCTTGATGAGGAAATTTCATGTTCGATGCCGCCGCCGAGATTTCTCCGGCGACCCTCCCCTTCCTCGTGTCCATCGACGATACGGACAGCGCTCCCGCCTCCGGCGGGGATATGGGGATCTTCAGCCGGGAAAGCGCCGAGCCGTCACTGCGCCGGATTCCGATAGCGGTCCTGCAGGACAGTCTCCGGAAAACCGTGGGAGGTCTGCGGGAACTGTTCGACGAAATCGCCGAGAGCGGCGGCCGGATGCCGCTGAAGCAGGCCCAGATTTCCTTCGAGGTGACCGCGAGCGGAGGAATAGCGCTCATCGGCACATCAGCGCAGCTCGCCGGTAAGGGTGCGATCACGCTCACCTTCGGCGAGTAGGCATCCGGACATGACAAACCGGTTTCGTGCCCTCTTGATCGGAGTTCCCGCCTATACCGACGACGCGATCACCGATCTGCCCTTCATCGAGAATGATCTCGCCGAGATCGCCACGGTGCTGCGGGGGTCCGGCTACGACGTCGAGATTCACGAGATCGGCCGTACCGACGGCGGCAGCATAGACACCGCGATAGAGCTTTTCATCGCCGACGCCGCTCCCGGGCAGACCCTGCTGATCTATCTCAGCGGGCACGGCGTGCATAACAGGGGCATGGACTATCTCGTTCCTTCGGGTGCGATGACTCGGTCGCGCAACTTTCCCTCCCGGTGCGTGGCGATCGACTTCGAAGCCTACGTCGAGCCCAGCCACGCCGGAGACGTCGTTGTTTTCGTGGACGCGTGCCGCGAAGGAATCGACCTGCGCGAGATGGGCACCGTGAACGCCGCGAGCTGGTCCTCCCGAAAGGTCGAGCAGACCGCCTCAAGGCGTTTCGCCTATGTCTACGCCTGCTCCGCGGGAGAGCGCGCACGCTACACGACGACCGGGGCGACGACGTTCAGCCTCTTCTCCCGGGCGCTGAGCGAGGCGATAGCCGACGAAGGCCTGCCGGGAACCCTGGCCGGGATCGAGACGGCGGTTCAGACCACCCTCGACAGCCTCACCTCGGAGCATCAGTTACCTTGGCAGCGGGTCAGAATCCTCACGGCGGCCGACAAAGACGATTTTCTCGTTCTCTCGAGGCCAGACCACACCGGCACCGGGAGGCGGGGCGAACACCCCTGGGTGACCGTCGCCGGAGAGCACGTCGTCTGGGAGCAGGTGCGCGAAGGCCCCGGTGTCGACGCTCTTCGGGAGGCGACCGTTCATCTGGTGGGCCATCTGGCCGAGGCATGGACACGGGACAGCAGATCACTGAACGCGGACCCGTGGCGGGACAGCGGTTTCGCCGAGCGGATGAGCTCCAAGATCCGCTGGTTGCTGTTGAACGTGCTGAACCCGGACAAGCTCGCGCTTTCGCCGGCGGAGGCGGCCCTGCTGGTCGCATGCCCGTTCTTATACGAAACGTTCTGGGCGCGCCAGACGGCCGGGAAATCCCATGTCAACCCAGCGGTCCCCACCTTCCACGACAGTTCGGGGGATCGAGGCCGCTTCGAGCACTTCATGACCGGATACGGTCGCTTGTTGCGCCGCGCCAAACGGGTGGCCGACTCCGGCGACCTGGCCGCACAAGCGGGCATCGGCTGGTGGCTTTTCCACCGCTGGTTGACCCGCCAGCCTGATCTTTACCGAACGGATCATCTCACCGACCTGCTCCCCCCGGAGGTGGCGGACGCCCACGGGCTCATCGGTGACGTGTTCGCCTCGGAGCGCGTCATCGAGATGCTGCGAGCCCTGCGGGCGGACGCGTCGTTCGTCGCCCGCACCGATCGAGAGACGGCGCTACGCCCGAGCCGGCAGATCGCCGGCTCCACCGATGACGAGCAGGCGGTACGGGAACGGCTGATCAGCTACTTACTGGCCGCCGCCTATCTGTTCGCGATAAACCCCAGGGCACTGCCCGAGGTCGTCGTGGACCACCTCGGAATCAGCTACGCGGTCGACCTCCAAGACCTCGTCACCACGATCGCCAAGGCGACCTGGGAAGCGAGGGGCCGCACCCGCGTGCTGGAGGCGCGTTGCACCCATCCCGCCGTCGACCTCGCTCTACGCGAGCAGGCCTCCGCCATGGACGCTCTGCTCGCCGAGATCGACACCGTCGCGGGCGACGACAGCACACTGGCCCCCCTGGCGGACATGCCCACCCACGCGACGGCCGACCGGGTGCGCGCGGCGCGTACCACGGACGGTAAACGCGCTTACGACTCGCCGGGATTCCGATTCCGACTGGCGGACGACCGGGTCCAGGAACTCCTGATGGGCTCGCAACTCTACGGAGACCCGGCGCTCGCGGTCCGCGAGCTTTACCAGAACGCGCTCGACGCGTGCCGCTACCGCGATGCGCGGACATCGTATCTGACGGCAAAAGGAAGACGACCGCCGGCCTGGACGGGACAGATCACCTTTTCACAGGGAACGGACGAGCACGGCAGGGAGTATCTTGACTGCACCGACAACGGCATCGGTATGGGAATGCGGGAACTGGTCGAGGTCTTCTCCCACGCCGGAGTCAGTTTCGCCGACCTGCCCGAATACATCGAGGAACAAGCCGAGTGGAAAACCGAAGACATAGAGCTCTACCCCAACGGCCGGTTCGGCATCGGAGTTCTCAGCTATTTCATGCTCGCCGATGACATAACCGTCACCACCTGCCGGCTGGACCGCGCGGGGCGTCCCACCAACATTCTCGAAGTGCACATCGCGGGGCCGGGGGCCCTGTTCCGAGTGCGTGACCTCGGCCCGGGAGGGCACTCCTTCACCACGGTGCGTCTTCATCTGCGCGCCATGGACAAGCCGCTGTCCTGCGTCGATCTGCTACGCCGCATCCTGTGGATCGCGGACTACGCGGTGGAGGCCACCGACGCGACGGGAACGCAGGAATGGGAGGCATGCCGGCTGTCCGAAGTGGCGCCGATCGGATCCGAGGACCCTCTCTCCGGGGACGTCGAGCGCCACTCAGACCCGATAGACGGCACCTCGACCCCGCAGGTCTGGTGGTGTGACGGTGAGGGCGCGATCCTGGCCGACGGCCTCTGGGCCGGCACCCAGCTGTTCGGCGCCATCGTCAATCTCACAGGCCCCAACATGCCGCAACTCACCGTGGACCGGAAAAGGATACTGTCCTACAACGAAGCGGAAACCGCTCTTCTGCTTCGTCGCGCCGTTCCCTCGCTGGTGGCCAACGGGTCCCGGGTCCTCACCCATGCCTGGCTTTCGGGACTCGCGGTCAGGAATCTCGCCCTCGCCGACGAAATCATCGAGGCGGCGATTCGGGAAAACTACCACCCCTGGATCATCGGTCACAGAGAAACCGACATCGCGGTCGTGGGCTGCTTCCCCCGAGACCTTGGACTCTTTGGAAGAGAGTCATTGAACACGAACAGAAACAACTTGATGTCGACGTCGGCAAAAATCTTCGATTGGCGCTTCCTCGCATGGGCGAGAAGTGGCCAATTCCAAGGAATATCCGTATCGCCGGCATTGGAAATTCCAGTCGCACTGCCGTCCGATGAGGTAATTCTACGGGAAATAACGGATGATCAAGGGGCCTCCCTGACGCACATCGTCATCGCGGCCGCTGCCACCGACCGTCCCCCGGCCGACGTCGCCATCCGCCTCACCGCCCTCGGCCTCACCACCCCCGACCCCTCCACCCTCCCCAACCACGCCAACCGCGACGACCGCACCCTGCTCAGCGCCGACCTCGACGGTCAAAGCCCCTGGCTCGACCCCACCCATCCGATATCTCTCCAACACATCGTCGTCGCAGCCGCGATCACCAACCGTTCCCCGGCCGACGTCGCGACCCGGCTCACTGCCCTCGGCTTCACCACCCCCACCCCCTCCACCCTCCCCAACCAGCCCGACCGCGACGACCGCACCCTGCTCAGCCAACACCTCAACGGCCAAAGCCCCTGGCTCGACCCCACCCAGCCCATCCCCCTCGGACACATCGTCGCCGCAGCCACCACCACCAACCGTCCTCCGGCCGACATCGCCACCCGGCTCACCACCCTCGGCCTCACCACCCCCGACCCCTCCACCCTCCCCAACCAGCCCGACCGCGACGACCGCACCCTGCTCAGCACCGACCTCGACGGCCAAAGCCCCTGGCTCGACCCCACCCAGCCCATCCCCCTCGGACACATCGTCGCCGCAGCCGCGATCACCAACCGTTCCCCGGCCGACGTCGCGACCCGGCTCACCGCCCTCGGCTTCACCACCCCCACCCCCTCCACCCTCCCCAACCAGCCCGACCGCGACGACCGCACCCTGCTCAGCCAACACCTCAACAGCCGAAACCCCTGGCTCGACCCCACCCAGCCCATCCCCCTCGGACACATCGTCACCGCAGCCGCGATCACCAACCGTCCCCCGGCCGACATCGCCACCCGGCTCACCACCCTCGGCTTCACCACCCCCTCCGCCCTCCCCAAACGCATCAACCGCGACGACCGCACCCTGCTCAGCACCGACCTCGACGGCCAAGGCCCCTGGCTCGACCCCACCAAACCGACATCTCTCCAGCACATCATCACCGCAGCCGCCACCACCGACCGTCCCCCGGCCGACGTCGCGACCCGGCTCACCACCCTCGGCTTCACCACCCCCTCCGCCCTCCCCAAACGCATCAACCGCGACGACCGCACCCTGCTCAGCCAACACCTCAACGGTCAAAGCCCCTGGCTCGACCCCACCCAGCCCATCCCCCTTCAGCACATCGTCGCCGCAGCCGCCACCACCAACCGTCCCCCGGCCGACATCGCCACCCGGCTCACCACCCTCGGCTTCACCACCCCCGACCCCTCCACCCTCCCCAACCAGCCCGACCGCGACGACCGCACCCTGCTCAGCCAAAACCTCAACGGTCAAAGCCCCTGGCTCGACCCCACCAAACCGATATCTCTCCAGCACATCGTCGCCGCAGCCGCCACCACCAACCGTCCCCCGGCCGACATCGCCACCCGGCTCACCACCCTCGGCTTCACCACCCCCGACCCCTCCACCCTCCCCAACCGCCTCGACCACGACGACCGCACCCTGCTCAGCCAAAACCTCAACGGCCGACGTCCTTGGCTCGACCCCACCCAGCCCATCCCCCTTCAGCACATCGTCGCCGCAGCCGCCACCACCAACCGTCCCCCGGCCGACATCGCCACTCGGCTCACCGCCCTAGGCTTCACCACCCCCGACCCCTCCACCCTCCCCAACCAGCCCGACCGCGACGACCGCACCCTGCTCAGCGCCGACCTCGACGGCCAAAGCCCCTGGCTCGACCCCACCCAGCCCATCCCCCTCGGACACATCGTCACCGCAGCCGCCACCACCAACCGCTCCCCGGCCGACATCGCAACCCGGCTCACCACCCTCGGGTTCCGTCATTCCGATCTCATCAAGATCGATCACACCGGCACGCGTTCCCTCCCAGCTGACGATCGCCACTGACAACGATCGTTTCGAGCGGAAGAAGCGGCGTCTCGTCGCGGTGCCGACGTCACATGATCAGGGGGTCAACGGACTGGCGCTACAGGCGACAGTCCCAGTCGAGCACGCCCGCGCGCAGGTCGCCGGTGAGGTCGCGGACGTAGTCGAGTGGTGCCGGTGGCGTCCCCCGGCCGTTCAGGGGACGGTGATGGCGGTGCCGCGGGCCAGGAGCAGGATGACGTCGACCGCGGCGACGGCGATCGCCGCGGCGAAGGGGACGCGCGACGAGCCCCGGCCCAGTGCCAGCCCTCCGGCGGTGAAGGCCCCCGCCGCCGCCAGGGCGGCCCAGCCTCCCGCGCCCGGCGGCCCCGGGGGGCCGAGGACGAGCAGGGTCGTCGCGGCCAGCAGGGGCAGCGGGATCAGGAGGCGGACGCGGGCGGTGCCGAGCCGCTGCGGCCAGCCGCGGACCCCGCCCGCGAGGTCCGCGGGGATGTCGGGAAGCACGTTGGCCAGGTGCGCCCCGCAGCCGAGCAGCGCCGCGGCCGTCACCGCCCACCAGGCGGGCCACGGATGCCCCGGCAGGCCCAGGGTCACGAACCCCGGCAGCGAGCCGAACCCCACCGCGTACGGCAGCCAGGACAGCGCGGTCGCCTTGAGCCCCAGGTCGTAGGCCCACGCCGCGGCGACGCCGGCCAGGTGGACGGCACCCGCGGCGGGACCGGAGGCCAGCGAGAGCGGCACGCACAGCGCCAGGACCGCGAGGGCGGCGATCCACACCGTACGGACGCCCACCGCGCCGGAGGCGACGGGCTTGCCGGTGCGGCCCGCGGCGGTGTCGCGCGCGGCGTCCACCGCGTCGTTGCACCAGCCGATCGAGAGCTGTCCCGCCAGCACGGCCGCGGCCACCAGGGCGCACCCGGCCGCGTCGCGCCCGCTCGCGACGGCCAGCGCGGTCACCAGGACGGTGACCGCCACGGTCGGCCCCGGGTGACAGGCGAGCAGCAGTCCCCGTACGGCCCGGAGCGACGGCCCGGGTCCCAGGCGCGATGGCCGGCTCGTCGTCACGGGTCGATCGTAGGCGGGAACCTCGCGGAGCGCGGGCCCCCTCGCGGGCTCCCTCGTGAACCGGATCGAGAGCCGGATCGCGGGCCCCGCCTTCCGGCCGCCCGCCTCACGGGGTGAGAGCCGGCTCTCTCCTGGCCTTCACCAGGTCAGAACGCAGCTCTCTCCCAGACTTCACGAGGCTCTCACGGATTCCACGAGGTCGGAAGGCGGGTCTCGCGTGGACCTCGCGGAGGCTGGGCACGGTTCTCGTGCGGGCCGGAAGGCCTTGGCGGGCGGGCATGGAGGGCTTCTTGACGCATGCCGCACGCGGCAGATGGGCAAAAGGGAGGTGTCCGCTGTTCGCGAGCCGGGAGTTACCAGATGACGCGAATCGTCGCTGTCCGCGGCGCACTCCCGCCGAACCACCACTCCCAGGCAGAGATCACCGACGCGTTCGCGCGAGCGTGCCTTCCCAAGGGGGCCAGCCGCCTGCTGCTCGACAGGCTGCACGCCTCCGCGCGGGTGGAGTCACGGCACCTGACGCTGCCGCTGGAACGGTACGCCAAGCTGGACGGCTTCGGCGCGGCCAACGACGCCTTCGTGGAGACGGCCGTGGAGCTGGGCGTCGAGGCGGTGGGCGGGGCGCTGCAGGACGCGGGAGTCCTCCCCGAGGACGTGGACATGATCCTCTTCACCTCGGTGACCGGTGTCGCCGCGCCCTCGGTGGACGCCAGGCTGGCCGGGCGGCTCGGGCTGCGCCCCGACGTCAAGCGGATACCGGTCTTCGGCCTGGGATGTGTCGCGGGGGCGGCCGGGATCGCCCGTCTCCACGACTATCTGCGCGGCTGGCCGGACCATCTCGCGGTGCTGCTCTCGGTCGAGCTGTGCTCGCTCACCCTGCAGCGCGGTGACGCCTCCATCGCCAACATGGTGGCGAGCGCCCTGTTCGGCGACGGGGCGACGGCCGTGGTGGCCCGCGGCGACGAGTGGCGGCCACGGCGTACCGCGTCCACCGGATCCTCCGCGTCCACAGCGGCCTTTCGCGCCGCCGGGGCGAACGGCGCGTCCGCGACGACCCGGCCCGCGGGACCCGCGGGGTCCCCTCCGGCAGATCCGGCAGGTCCGTCGGATGCGATGGATCCGGCGGATGCGGCGGATCCGGTGAACACGACGAACGGGTCGTCCGCCGCGCATCACCGGCTTCCCCTCTCCGGAACCTCTGGAACCTCCGGGTCCTTCGCGTCCCCGGCGCCTTCGGGAGCCGCGTGGTCCTCCCCCGCGACCGGCGCGCCCGTGACGCACCTGCGGCTCCCCGAACCGGTGGGGGCGCTCGATGTCCCGGAGGCGCCGGTCGCGACGACGGGGCCGACGGTGGTGGCCTCGCGCAGCCACCTGTATCCGGGATCCGAGCACGTGATGGGCTGGCACGTCGGCGACACCGGCTTCCGGGTGGTGCTCGACGCGAGCGTTCCCGAGGTGGTGCGCACCTACCTGGCGGACGACGTGCACGGCTTCCTGGGCGACCACGGCCTGAGGGTCGAGGACGTGACCGCCTGGGTCTGCCACCCGGGCGGCCCGAAGGTGCTGGAGGCGGTGGCGGAGACGCTGCGGCTTCCCGAGGGCGCGCTGGACCTCACCTGGCGCTCGCTCGCGGCGATCGGGAACCTGTCCTCCTCCTCCGTCCTGCACGTCCTGCGGGATACGCTCGCCCTGCGGCCACCGCCGCCGGGCACACCGGGACTCCTCCTCGCGATGGGGCCGGGCTTCTGCTCCGAACTCGTACTGCTGCGCTGGTAGGAGCCCGATGTCCTGGCATCTGTCGTCCTGGTACCTGCTGCTCGTGCTGCTCGTCGGCCTGGAGCGGGTCGCCGAGCTCGTCGTCGCGCGCCGCAACGCGCGCTGGAGCATGGCGCGCGGCGGGGTGTTGTCCGGGCAGGGGCACTACCCGTGGATGGTCGTCCTGCACACCGGCCTGCTCGCCGGATGCCTGATCGAGGCGGGCCTGGCCGACCGGCCCTTCGTGCCCGTGCTCGGCTGGCCGATGCTCGTCCTGGTGGTCGCCGCGCAGGGTCTGCGCTGGTGGTGCATCACCGCGCTGGGCCCGCAGTGGAACACCCAGGTCATCGTCGTACCCGGTATGCCGACGGTGGAGCGCGGCCCCTACCGGCTGCGGTGGCTGCGCCACCCCAACTACGTCGCGGTGGCCGTCGAGGGGGCGGCGCTTCCCCTGGTGCACACCGCGTGGGTCACCGCGCTGGTGTTCACCGTGCTGAACGCCGCGCTGATGGTGGTACGGATCCGCTGCGAGAACGACGCCCTGGCCTCGCTCGTCACGACGCCGCCCGCGCCTCCCGCCGGCGCGCCGCCGTCCACCGGCGGGGCGTCGGCGTGATCGACGTCCTGATCGCGGGCGGGGGGCCGGCGGGGCTGGCCACCGCGATCCACGCCGCGCTGGCCGGGATGGAGGCGGTCGTCGTCGAGCCCAGGGCCGTACCCGTGGACAAGGCGTGCGGCGAGGGGCTGATGCCCAGCGGGATCGCCGCCCTGGGGTCGCTGGGGGTGCGGGTCGAGGGCAGGCCGCTGCGCGGCATCCGCTACCTGGACAGCCGGTACGCGGTGGAGGCGGCGTTCCGCGACGGGTCGGGCCTGGGGGTGCGGCGGACCGCGCTGCACGCCGCGCTCGCCCGGCGGGCGCGGGAGCTGGGCGTGGAGGTCGTGCCCGGCAAGGTGGACGGCGTGCGGCAGGACGGCCGCGGGGTCGAGGCGGCCGGGCTGCGGGCCCGCTGGCTGGTCGCCGCGGACGGCCTGCACTCCCCGCTGCGCGCCCTGCTCGGGCTGGAGCTGCCGGATCGTGGGCCGCGCAGGTACGGGCTGCGGCGGCACTACCCGGTCGCGCCGTGGACGGACTTCGTCGAGGTTCACTGGGCCGCGGACGGCGAGGCGTACGTGACGCCGGTGGGCGAGAACCTGGTGGGCGTCGCCGTGCTGAGCTCGCGGCGACGCGGCTACCCGGAGCACTTAGCGGACTTCCCCGCGCTCCTGGAACGGCTGGAGGGACCGGCCGCGACCCCGGTGCGCGGCGCGGGGCCGCTGCGCCAGCGGGTACGCGCCCGGGTGGCCGGGCGGGTGCTGCTCGTCGGTGACGCGGCCGGCTACGTCGACGCGCTCACCGGGGAGGGGGTGTCGCTCGCGCTGACGTCCGCGCGGCTGCTGGTCGACTGCCTGCGGGCCGGTACGCCGGGGTCGTACGAGGCGGCCTGGCTGCGGCTGTCGCGGCGGCACCGGCTGCTCACCGGGGCGCTGGTGGGCACCCGCCGGTACTGGACGGCGGGACGGCTGATCGTCCCGGCCGCCCGGCGGATGCCCTCCCTGTTCGGCGCGGCTGTACACGCCCTGGCCTGACCTGATCCTGGCCTGACCCGATTCTGGTCGGGGGGGCTCGGCCTGGCCTGGTCGGGTTGGCTCGGCCTGGTCGTGCTCGGTATGGCCTGCCTCGCCAACCCGCCGGAGCTTCGTCTTGGGCCGGCCGGTCGGCGATCGGCGGGAGACGCCGGCTAGCGCGTCACCTGGTGGACGATGCCCAGCCTGGGCGCGTAGTGGCTGGTGCCCTGGAAGCGGATCCGCCACTCACCGCCCGTGCGGTCGCCCACGGTCCGGGCGAAGCGTCCGTGGGAGTCGGTCGTGGCGCCGGCCACCTTCGTCCATCCGGCCTTCTCCCCCGGCCGGTGCAGGATCTCGACGGGCTGGCCGGGGAAGGGCGCGTAGTCGAGGGCCCCCTGCGGGTCGACCCGGTTCAGCACGCCCGTCACCCGCACGCCCGAGTTCCCCCTGACGGCCTCCACCCCGCCGAACCTGGTCAGGCGCTTCAGCAGGAAACCCGTGTGCCCGGTGACCTCGGCGCCGTCCGCGCCCCTGGCGGTCACGGAGACCGTCCACGGCCCCGCCGGGTACCAGCGGCTCAGGCTCTTCTCCGGGGCGAACCGCCAGGTCACCCAGCCCTCCCCCGGGCGGGAGACGATCCTGCCCGCCGTCGCCTCGGCCGCGCCGGGAGCGAGGCGAGCGGTCGATATCGGGCCAGGTGCGAGGCGGGCGGTCACTATCGGGCCGGGTGCGGGTCCGGGCGCGAGGGCCGGTCCCCGTTCGGGCGCCGGGCGTCCGGGCGCCCCGGGGCGGGGCGCGGTGACGGGGAAGGACGGGCCCGCCGAGGCGGGAGGCGCACCGGGCTCGACCTTGATCCTCACCCCCTCGGGGCCGGTGACGCCCCTGGCCACCACCTCTATCACCATGCGTACGGAGTCGGCGGGGCCGACCACGGGGGTGGCGGGGTGCAGGGTCACCGAGCGGATCGTCAGGTCCTCGACGGCCGCGGCCGGGGCTCCGGCCGGTACCGGCAGGGTCACTGCCCCGGCCGCCAGGGATGCGAGAAGGACTCTCATCGTCATGATCAGGACGCTAGGAGGCCGCCGGTAACAAGCAGGTAGAGGACACACGCCCCGTTGGGCAAAGCGAGGGCCGTCCACCGGGAAAAGCCCCGGGATCCGGCCGCTCCCGGCCACCGACGACAAAGCCGGGGGTGGGTGAGACTTGAGTCCGGCCGCTCCCCTGCCACCGACAGCGGAGCCGGGGGTGAGTGAGACCCGGGTTCGGCCGTTTCCCGGCCACCGACAGCGGAGCCGAGGGTGAGTGAGACCCGGGTCCGGCCGTTTCCCGGCCACCGACGACGAAGCCGAGCGCGGACCAGACCCCGGCCCGGCCGTTTCCCGGCCACCGACGACAAAGCCGGGGGCAGATCAGACCCCCGGCCCGGTCGCTCCCCTTGCTCCCCTCTGGTGGGATCGGTGTGCCAGCCGGATGCCGGGGCGCCCGGACGCGTTCACAACCCTCGCTGGATGACGGCCGCGCCGAGAGGGGGGAGGGTGACCTCCTCGCCGGCCGGCGTACCGGTGAGCAGGTCCCGGCCGCCGCCCGGGAGGTGGACGGCGGCGGCGCGGGCGGCGTCGTGGTTGAGCAGGAAGAGGTACTCGTGCTCCGCGTCCTCGCGTACCGCGCACTCGACGTGGGCGGGGACGTCGGCGAAGCGGCTCTCCACCCCGGCCGCCTCGACCTCGCCGAGCAGTACGGCGTCGAAGGCGGACTCCTCCAGGAGGGTGGCGAGGTAAACGACCCGGCCGGAGCCGTAGTCGTTGGCGACGACCGCGGCGCGTCCTTCGAGCAGGCCGTCGGCGTAGGTCGCCAGGGCGACGCCGTTCTCCAGGTGGAGGTCCTCGCGCCACCAGTCCGCGGTCGCGGTGCGCCCGTCGGCGAACCTGACGGTGAACCGCTCCCCCGGGCGCGCGGGCCAGTACTCGTCGATCCTGGCGCCGATGAGGTGGCGGAAGGCGCCGGGGTAGCCGCCGGGACGGACGCGGTTGCACTCGTCCACCACGCCGGAGAAGAAGGAGACGACGACGGTCCCGCCGGAGCGGGCGAACGCGGTGACGGCCGCCACCCCCCGGTCGTCGACGAGGTAGGCGTTGGGGACGACCAGCACCCTGTACGGTGCGAGGTCGCTGTGCGGGGACACGACGTCGACGGCGTGGTGGTGCTCCCACAGCGGCCTGTAGTGGCGCATGACGGTGTCGGCGTAACCAAAGTCGTTGCGGGGCAGCCCGGCGACCTCCTCCAGCCCCCACCAGCAGTTCCAGTCGAACAGTACGGCGATCTCGGCACGCGAGGTCGTGCCCGCGACGGGCGACAGCAGCCCGGCCTCGCGGCCGAGGTCGGCGACCTCGCGGAAGGTGCGCGAGCCGGGCCCGGAGTGCGGCAGCATCGCGGAGTGGAAGCGTTCCTGCCCGCCCCGGGAGGCGCGCCACTGGAAGAACATGACCGAGTCGGCGCCGCGGGCCACCGCCTGGAGCGAGCCGAGCCTCATCCGTCCCGGCTCCTTGACGACGTTGAGCCTCCACTGGCTCACCGCGCTCGCCGCCTGTTCCATGAGCAGCCACGGCTGCCCGCCCTTGAGCGAGCGGAACAGGTCGAACTGGAAGGCCGCGGGCACGTGCGAGTCCGGCTGGGCGGGGTCGGGGTAGATGTCCAGTGCCGCGGCGTCCTCCTCGGGAGCCCACCTCCAGTAGTCGGCGTGGCGGTAGAAGCGCATGAAGTTGGTCAGCACCGGGAGGTCGTCGCGGAAGGAGCGGACGATGTCCCGTTCGGCGACGTAGCACTCCAGGAGCGCGTCGGAGGTGAAGCGCTTGAAGTCCAGGATGCGGCCGGGGTTCATCCAGGCGCGCGGCACGTCCGGCACCTCGATCTGGTCCCAGCCGGTGTAGACCTGGCCCCAGAACCGGGTCGTCCACGCCTCGTTGAGGGTGCCGAGGTCGCCGTACCTGCGTTCCAGCCACCGCCGGAAGCCGGCCGAGCTCGCCTCGTTGTACGCCGTGGGCCCGTACTCGTTGCCGATGTGCCACATGGCCAGCGCGGGGTGGGAGGAGTAGCGCTCGGCGAGCCTGGTGGTGATGCCCGCCGCGTACCGGCGGTAGATCGGGGACGAGGGGTCGTAGTGCAGGCGGTTCCCGAAGCCGAACGTCTCGCCGTCCGCCATGACCGGGAGGACCTCGGGATGCCTCCGCCCGAGCCACACGGGCGGTGCCGCCGTGGGGGTGGCCAGGTCGACGCTGATCCCGGCGTCGTGCAGGAGGTCCATGACCTCGTCCATCCAGCCGAACTCGTACCTTCCCGGCTCCGGTTCGAGCGAGGCCCAGGCGAAGACGCCGAGCGTGACGAGGTTGACGCCGGCCTGCCGCATGAGCCGTACGTCCTCCCGCCAGACGCCGGGGTCCCACTGCTCCGGGTTGTAGTCGCCGCCGAACGCCAGGCCGCCGAGGCGTTTCCTGAGGCCGTCCATCCGCGTGTTCCTCATGTGAGCTCCCGTGTCGATGCCGCCGCGCCGCGGGCCGCGGGCCGCGGGTCTCAGGCCGTGAACCTCTCCCGTACCTCGGCGATCATCGGGCGGCTGTTCAGCAGGAGCGCCGACGCGAGTACGGAGGCCAGCAGCACCGGCAGCGCCTCGGAGGCGACCAGCGTGAGACCCGCCGCCAGGACCAGGAGACCGGCGTTGCCCAGCGAGGCCCGGGGGGAACGGGTGAGGAAGTACGCGGCCAGGCGGGCGACGTCCCGCGCGCGGAACGCGAACAGGGAGGTGATCACCAGTGCGTTGGCGATCCAGAGGGCCGCCGCCACCGCGATCAGGACCGACAGCGCGGCCCACCACCCCGGGACGCCCGCGCCGGTGAGGTTCGCCAGGTTCGACCCGATGACGGCCAGCCACAGCAGCCACGGGATCCAGAGCTTCAGGACCCCGCCGAGGTTGGCCCGGTAGCCGCGCCAGAACGCGGCCCCGGGATGGAGGTCGGTGAGGTCCAGGCGGCGACGGCGCAGCGCGTACAGCGCGGCCGAGAGCGCCGGGCCGACCGGGATCAGGCAGCACGCGGCCAGCGGGACGTTGGCCGCGTCCCGGCCGAGCAGCACGAGCCCGGCCAGGCCCGGCGCGGTGGTGAGCAGGAACAGCGACTCGACCACGAGCAGGGTGTAGACGAGCGCGGAGGCGCGCGCGAGGGGACCCACCCCGAACCGGGACCCGGCCGTCGTGTCGGTCATCAGGGGAACTCCGCGTCGATCGTGCCGGTCGGATCGGTCGTGCTGGCCGTCGGGTCGATCGGGGCGGTCGTCGCGTCGACCGTGCCGGTCATCGTGCCAGTCGCGCCGGTCGTCAGGCCGGTCGTGCCAGTCGTGCCAGTCGCGCCGACCGTCATGCCGATCGGGTCGCTCACGCCGGTCGTCAGGTCGCTCGTGCCGGTCATCAGGGACGTCATCCGTGCTTCTGCTTGAAACGCTCGTAGGCGCCGTTCACCAGGTTGACGTAGGAGAGCATGTTGTTCGCCTCCAGTTCCTTGACGTAGGTGCCCCACTCGCCGAAGTCGCGCTTGCCGAGGATGAACTTGAGCGTGTTCTGGGTGACGTGGTCCTTCAGCGGTGTCTGCCACAGCGTCACCTGCTCGCGTTCCTCGTCGGTGAGCGGGTGCGGGGGCGGCACCGGCAGGGGCTTCCTGCTGTTCATCTCCTTCTGGAACGCCACCTCCTCCTCGGAGAAGGTCGACTGGAGGAGTTCGGTGGTCCCGCCGTAGGCGAAGACGCCGTTGGCGAAGCCGAAGTCCTTCTGCAGGTGCTTGGGCGCCTCGGGGTTGAGCCCGACGAAGTCGACGTCGGAGGCCAGCTTGTACTTCCCGGACGCGTCCTTGGTGTGCGTGGTCCCCTCGACCCCCCACTT
Organism: Streptosporangium sp. NPDC002524; assembly: GCF_040295985.1. Lineage (NCBI taxonomy): Bacteria > Bacillati > Actinomycetota > Actinomycetes > Streptosporangiales > Streptosporangiaceae > Streptosporangium > Streptosporangium sp. NPDC002524. The sequence continues at coordinate 359,916 of NZ_JBEOWK010000003.1, forward strand.
GGCGAACGCCTGGCCCGCGTCGGAGTACCAGAGCCAGTCGACGAACTGCATCATGGCGACGAAGTTCTCGCTGTCGCGGGCCTTCCTGGAGATCATGACGCCGTTCTCCAGGCGGGTGTTGCCCGCGCCGTACTTGACGGGCCCGAGCGGGCCGACGGGCAGCGGGATCTTGACGAGCCTGGCGTCCGGGTTCGCCTTCTCCAGCGGCGGCCGGTACTCGTTGACGAGCGTCTGCGCGTTCGAGCCGATCACGAAGGACTTGCCGGACACCAGCTTCTGGATCGCCAGGTCGTCGGTCTGCGTGAAGCTCTCCGGGTCGAGCAGCTTCTCCTGCACCAGCGTGTGGAGGTACTCCAGCATCTGCCGGTACGGCTCCATGGCGCCGGTGAAGGCGAACCGCTGGGCGCCGGGGTCCCAGACCACCCCTTCCCCGTAGCCCCAGCCGCCGGGGGCGCCGTAGGAGATGCCGATGATGTTCAGCAGGTTGGCGCCGGGCGTGAGGGTTCCCCAGCGGTCGGAGAAGGGGTAGGAGTCGGGATACTCCTCCTTCATCGCCCGCAGCACGGTCCGCAGGTCCTCCCAGGTCCGCGGGATCTGGAGCCCGAGCTTGTCGAGGACGTCCACGCGGACCGCCAGGGAGTAGTCCACCCAGTGGTCCTGGTGGAGCCCGGGGAGCACGTAGAAGCGGCCGTCCGACTGCCTGAGCGTGTCCAGGTCGGCCTGGAGGTTCCACTTGGCGACCTTCTCCTTGAAGTTCGGCATCAGGTCGAGGTGGTCGCTGACCGGGAGGATCGCGCCGGAGGCGACGAAGGGGGTCTCCTGGGCGGGATACGTCTTGGGGATGATGAGCGGGGCGTCACCGGCGCCGATCATCAGGCTGCGCTTGTTCTCGTAGTCGCTGAGCGGCACCACGCTCGGCTGGAACGTCACGTTGGTCCGCTTGGTGAGCTCCGACCAGAACAGCCAGTCGTTCTTGATCGGGTAGAACGGGTGGTTGTTGTACAGGACGCTGAACGAGACCGGCACGGCGGCCTTGAACTGGACACCGGCCCCGTAGCCGGGCATCGCGCCTTCCCGGTTCGCCGAGAGGTCGTCGGCCGGTTTCTTGGAGTCGTCACCGCCGCAGCCGGCGAGTACGGCGAAGGCGCCCATCGCGACCATCGCCTGGCGCCGGTTCATCTCGTACATGGCACTCCTCTTCGGGAACGGGTGGGTGGAGGGAACCGGCGGGGCTATCCCTTGACCGCGCCGAGCGTGACGCCGGTGACGAAGTACCGCTGGACGAAGGGGTAGATCGCCAGGATGGGGAGGACGGTGAGCACCATCGTCACCGCCTTGATGTTGGCGGCCACCGTCAGGTTCATCGCGTCGGCGCCGACGGACGACGCGCCGGTGGCGCCGGCGATCAGGTTGCGCAGGAAGACGGTCACCGGGAAGAGGTCGGACTGGCTCATGTAGAGGAACGCGGCGAACCACGAGTTCCAGAACGCGACCGCGTAGAAGAGCACCATCGTGGCGATCACCGCCTTCGACAGCGGCAGCACGATCCGGAGCAGGATGCCGTACGTGCTCATGCCGTCGATCGCGGCGGCCTCCTCCAGCTCGGCCGGCAGCCCCTCGAAGAACGCCTTCATGACCAGGAGGTTGAAGACGCTGACGGCGTTCGGCAGGACGATGGCCCAGATGCTGTCCTTCAGCCCGAGGCTGGTGACCAGGACGTAGTTGGGGATGATGCCGCCGGAGAAGAACATGGTGAAGACGGCGATCCCGATCAGGAACGTGCGGCCCTTGAGGTGCTTCTTGGACAGGACGTAGGCGTAGCAGGTGGTCATGAACATCGCGATCACCGTGGCGACGACCGTGTAGACGACCGTGTTGCGGTAGTTCGTCCAGAACGTCGGGTCGGAGATCACGTACTCGTACGTCGTGAGGGTGAATCCGCGCGGGACGAGGCTGACCTGGCCCGACCGGATGGCGTTCTCGTCGCTCAGCGAGCGGGCGACGACGTTGACGAAGGGGTAGAGGGTCACGATCACGACGCCGGTGAGCACGACGGCGTTGACCGCCTGGAACACGCGGTAGCCCCTGCTCCTGTCCACGGTCCTGCCGGTGGCCGTGTCCCCGGTCCTGTTCCCGGTCCTGTTCCTGGTCCCGTCCGCGGTCACCACAGGCTCGTCCCCAGGGTGCGGCGGGAGATCAGGTTCGCCGACAGGACCAGGGCGAGCCCGATCAGGGCCTCGAACAGGCCGATCGCCGTGGCGTAGCTGAAGTTGTTGGACACGACCCCCATCCGGTACAGGTACGTGGAGATCACGTCCGCGGTCGGGTACGTCAGCGGGTTGTAGAGCAGCAGGACCTTCTCGAACCCGACCGCCATGAACGCCCCGATGTTCAGGATCAGCAGGGTGACCGCGGTCGGCCGGATGCCGGGGAGGGTCACGTGCCAGGTCTGCCGCCACCGGCCCGCGCCGTCGATCCTGGCCGCCTCGTACAGCTGGTCGTCGATGGTGGTGAGCGCGGCGAGATAGAGGATCGTCCCCCACCCGACGGTCTGCCACATCTCCGAGGAGACGTAGATCGTGCGGAACCACTCCGGCTGCTGCAGGAACGAGACGGGGTCGCCGCCCGCCACCCGCATGACCTGGTTCACCGGCCCGTCGACCGAGAGCAGCTCCATGACGAGACCGGCCACCACCACGATCGACAGGAAGTGCGGCAGGTAGGACACCGACTGGACGAACCGCTTGAGGCGCCGGTGCCGGACCTCGTTGATCAGCAGGGCGAGCACGATCGGCATGGGGAAGCAGAACAGCAGGGTCAGCGCGCCGAGGACCAGCGTGTTGGTGAACACCTGCCAGAACGCCGGGTCGCTCAGGAACATCCGCACGTAGCGCAGCCCGGCCCACTCCTCGCCCAGCACGCTGCCGCCGGGCTCGAACTTCCGGAAGGCGATCACGTTGCCGAGCATCGGCAGGTACCGGAACACCGCGAAGAACAGCAGCGGGAGGATCGCCAGCGAGTACAGCCGCCAGTCGCGGCGCAACGCCTGGCGCCAGGTACGGCCGGGAGGGCGCCTCCCGCGAGGGGAGCCGGAGGTCGCCTCGCGGACGTCCCGGGTGCCGGGTGGCACGTCGACCGTCCCGGTCGCGCTCATCCCCGCGTCTCCGCCGCCGGCCGGTGAACGCGCACCGTCGGCCGCGGGCGCCGCCGGTGGACCGCCTGTTCGCTCATGCCATCCCTTCGGCCGTCGGCGCCGCCTGACGCTGCCGGCCAGAAAGCATCGGGGTCGTGAGGCTGAAACTTTCAACACTCTTTATTAATATTGCGGAAATATAAGCCGCCAGTCGAGGGCCGTCAAGAGAGCTGTCAACGGACCTTTGGCGAGAAAGCTCTTTCTTACCGTTGTTCGCGGCGCGGAATTGTGCGAACTCGACGCGCCTCGGTCACCCGAAATGTTTCGGAGAAAGTTGGTCGACCCGGGCGGTGGGAGGCTTCGGCGTCGCGGTATCGGGACGGCGTCCCTGGGCCGGGCCGGTCCGGCGAGCCGCCCCTCGCGCCCCGGCGGGCCGGTCCGGGGGTCCGGCGGGCCCGCGCGGCTCCGGCCCCGGACCGGGGCGGGCGTGCCGGGCCCCGCCTCAGCCCCCGCGCGCCGCCCGGACGATCGACGCCTCCGGCGCTCCCGCCGTCCGTGAACGTTTCACACGGCGCGGTACCGGGAGCGCGAAAACCGGGAAGCCGGAAAACAGGGAAGCCGGGGAAACAGAGGGCAGGGGGCAGAGGGCAGGGGGACACGTAAAAGGAGAACCCGGCGCCCGGCGACGGCGGGCGCCGGGCGGCTCGTGAGCGGCTCCCGGTCTCCTAGTGATCAACTCTCGTGCGAGCCGAGCGGTCGGCTCTCGTACAGGCCGAACGGTCGGCCCTCGTGCGGACCGCGTGATCGGCCTTCGTCCACACCGTGCGATCAGCCCTCGTACATGCCGTCGATGATCTCCGCGTACTTGGCGTGGATGACGCGGCGCTTGAGCTTCAGGCTCGGTGTGAGCTCGGTGCTCTCGGCCGTCCACTCCACCGGCAGCAGGCGCCAGCGCTTGATCTGCTGGACGCGGGCCAGCTTCTCGTTGGCGACGGCGATCGCGCCCTCGACGGCCTTGAGGACGTCGGGGTGCTCGGCGAGGTCGGCCAGGGTGGTGAACGAGACACCGTTGGCCTGCGCCCAGCCGGGGGCCACCTCGCCGTCGAGGGTGAGGACCGCCACCGGGTACGGCCTGCCGTCTCCGTAGGCGAGGGCCTGGCCGATGAGCGGGTGCTCCTTGAGGTGGTTCTCGATGTTGGCCGGGGAGATGTTCTCGCCCCCGGAGGTGATGATGATCTCCTTCTTGCGGTCGACGATGCTGACGAAGCCGTCCTCGTCGATGGAGCCCACGTCCCCGGTGTGCAGCCAGCCGTCCTCGTCGAGGAGCTCGGCGGTGGCCTCGGGACGTCCGAGGTAGCCGCGGGTGTTGGCCGGGCTGCGGGTGATGATCTCGCCGTCCTCGGCGATCCGCACCTCGACGCCGGGGCCCGCCTGGCCGACCGTGCCGAGCTTGTAGCGTTCGGGGGCGTTGGCGGTGAACGCGCCGGTCGTCTCGGTCATGCCGTACACGTCGAGGACCCGCAGGCCGAGGCCCGCAAAGAAGCGCTGGACCTCGATCGGCATCGGCGCGGCGGCGGTGGCGAGCCAGCTCGCGTTCTCGAAGCCGATCATCGACCGGATGATCGACAGCAGCGCGGCGTCGGCCTGCTCGTAGGCGGCGAGGACCTCGGGCGAGGGGGTCTGCCCGTACTGGTTGGCCTCGACGTAGGCGAGCCCGGCGGCCATCGCCCGGCGTACGCCCTCCTGCTGCTCCTCGGGCTGGGTGGCCAGCAGCGCCTGCAAGCGGGCCATCATCTTCTCCCACACGCGCGGCACGCCGAAGAACAGCACCGGCTTGACCTGGCCGAGGGTGGCGCCGAGCTGGGCGAGGTCGGTGCAGAAGTGGGTGTGGGAGAGCTTGAAGAGCGGCAGGTAGAGGCTGAGCACCCGCTCGGCGATGTGCGCGTAGGTGAGGTAGGAGATCTGGGTACCGTTGCTCGGCAGCTCGGCCATCCGGTTGGTGGCCACGACCTCGAAGAACACGTTGGCGTGGGTGAGCGGCACGCCCTTGGGGTTGCCGGTGGTCCCGGAGGTGTACAGGACGGTGAGGACGTCGTCGGCGGTCACCGCCTGCCAGCGGGCGTCGACCGCGGCGGGGTCGGCGGCGAGCGTCTCGCGGCCGAGGATGAGGAAGTCGTCCCAGGAGACGAACCGGTCGCCCTCCGGGGCGCCCTCCAGCACGATGACCTTGCGCAGCTCGGGGAGCTCGTCCAGCACCGGCTCCCACCTGGCCAGGTCGGCCGGTCCGCCGAGCACCGCGATCCGCGCCGCGACGTCACCGGCCACGAACGCCACCTGCTCGGGCGCGAAGGTCGAGTAGACGGAGCAGGAGACGGCGCCGGCGTGCACCGCGCCCAGGTCGGCCAGCACGTGCTCGCTGCGGTTCACCATCATGAGCGCGACCGCCTCGCCGGGCTCCAGCCCGAGCGCGGCGAAACCGGCGGCGATCTCCAGGACCCGCTGCCTGGCCTGGGAGTACGTGAGGGTGGACCAGCCCCCCTCGACCGGGTCGGAGTACGCGGGCGCGTCGGGACTGCTCTCCGCCGCCTCCTTCAGCTGACCGCAGACCGTACGGCCCGCGATCTCCCTCTCGATCGCCGCCCGCTCCTCAAGGACACCGGCCATGACGCGCCTCCAGAAAGTGCTCACTTGCACGAGTGGCATGCATCGCACCACACGCCGTTCCCCTTGGACAAGCCCCTGATAGGGAGAAGAAACGCCACATTGCACAACCGGCCTTCCGGTCCCGACAGGCCGCGTACATAGAGTTAGCCTCTGATCACGCGATGACGTTCGGGGGGACGCATGCCATCGGGAACACGGGCCCGCGAGAGGACCTTCTTCGGGCACCCGCGCGGCCTCGCCACGCTGTTCGGCACCGAGATGTGGGAGCGCTTCAGCTGGTACGGGCTGCGGGCCATCCTCGCCACCTTCATGGCCGCCTCCCCCGCCACCGGCGGCCTCGGGCTGACCGAGCAGACCGCCCAGGCGATCATCGGCATCTACGGCGCCCTCATCTATCTCGTCGCGCTGCCCGGCGGCTGGATCGCCGACCGGGTGCTCGGCGCCCGCAGGGCGGTGCTGTGCGGCGGCGTCGTCATCATGTGCGGCCACATCAGCATGGCGATCCCCGTCGAGACCGGCACCTTCGTCGCGCTCGGCCTGTTCCTCATCATCGCCGGGACCGGGCTGCTGAAGCCCAACATCTCCACGATGGTCGGCAAGCTCTACCCGCGCGACGACGACGCCCGCAGGGACGCGGGCTTCTCGATCTTCTACCTCGGCATCAACATCGGCGCCTTCATCGCCCCCATCGTGGTGGGCAGGCTCGCCGAGGGCGACCGCTGGCACCTGGGCTTCGGCGCGGCGGCGGTCGGCATGGCGCTGGGCCTGGTCCAGTACGTGCTGGGCAGGCGCCACCTCCTGGGCGTGGGCGAGCGGCCGGGCCACCGGATGACCCCGCGCGAGCGCCGGCACTTCACCCTCGCGCTCGTCGCGGCCGTCGTCGTGGCGGGCGGCGCGCTGGCCGTGTGGGCGGCCTCGGGCACCTTCAGCCTGGACACCTTCGCCCTGGTGATGACGCTGCTCATCGTGGCCGTGCCGGTGCTCTACTTCGGCTACATCCTGCTGGGCAGCCACAACCTGACCGACGACGAGCGCTCCCGGATGAAGGCCTACGTCTGGCTGTTCATAGCGGCCGCCATCTTCTGGATGGTCTACGACCTGGCGCCGACCGTGCTGCTGTTCTTCGCCCAGAACGACACGGACCTGTCGCTGTTCGGGCTGCGGATCACCCCGGCGACCACGCAGGCGTTCAACCCGCTGTTCATCATGATCTTCGTGCCGGTCTTCGCGGCGCTGTGGATCCGGCTGGGCAACCGGGTGACCGCCCCCCACAAGTTCTCGGTGGGCCTTCTCGTCAACGGCCTGAGCTTCATGATCATGGCGCTCGCCGCCCTGCTCGCCCAGACCGGGAGGATCTCGGTGTGGTGGCTGGTGCTGGTCTACCTCGTCCAGGTCTTCGGGGAGCTGGCGCTGAGCCCGGTCGGGCTCTCGGTCACCACCAAGCTCGCCCCCGAGGCGTTCAAGAGCCAGATGCTCGGGCTGTGGTTCCTCTCCTTCTCGGTGGGCGACGCGGTGGGCGGGCAGACGGGGCGGCTGAGGAACCACATGTCGGAGCCCGCGTACTTCCTCACCCTGGCCGCGATCTCCATCGTGGCGTCGCTGGTGCTGCTCGCGTTCGCCGGGAGGCTGCATGCGATGATGCGCGAGCACCGGACGCCGGACACCGGCACGGACACCGGCACGGACACAGGCACCGGCACCGCTCCGGCGCCCTGACCGCCCCGCCGACCTCATGGAAAGCGCATATATCCGGTCATGGGATGATTTATCAGTGAACAATGTGCTCGATCTCGTCGGGATCTTCGTCTTCGCCCTCTCCGGTGCCCTCGTCGGGGTGCGCAGGCGGCTCGACGTGGTGGGCATGACCGTGCTGGCCGAGATGACCGCGCTGGGCGGCGGGATCGCGCGCGACCTGATCCTGAACGTGCGGCCCGCGGCCTTCTCCAGCGTCGGCTACGTGGTCGTGCCGGTGCTGGCCACCGCGATCGTGTTCTTCTGGCATCCGCAGGTCGAGCGGGTGATGCCCGCGGTGAACGTGTTCGACGCCGCGGGGCTCGGCCTGTTCTGCGCGGTCGGCACCGAGAAGGCGATGTACTTCGGCCTCACCCCGCTGCACGCGGCCCTGCTCGGGGTCACCACCGCGGTCGGCGGCGGCATCCTGCGCGACGTCCTCGCCGGGCAGATCCCCACCCTGCTGTACGACCGCCAGCTGTACGCGGTGCCCGCCATGCTCGGCTCGGCGCTGATGGCGCTGCTCTACACCCTCGGCCTGCACGGCTGGCCGGCCACGGTGGCCGCCGCGCTCCTCGCCTTCGGGCTGCGGATGGCGGCCGTGCGGCTGCGGCTGCGGGCCCCGCTGGCCAGGGGCGTCCCCTCCGACTGAACCTCGATCTTCACAGGGCCGGGGTGAGGGACGCGGCGGGGCGGACGCCGTACGCGCCCCTCAGCCTGGCCTCGGCGATGCGCCGCACGGCCTCGGCGAGGACCCGGGGCGGCTGGGTGAAGGGGAGGCGGAGCCGCCCCTCCAGGGTGCCGTCCATCCCGAACCACGGCCCGGGGGCCAGGCGGACCCCCTGGCAGGCCGCCGCGTCGGCGAGCGCGACGGCCGAGGGGCCGGACAGCCGGATCCAGAGCGAGCCGCCGCCCGGGGGCGTCAGGAAGCTCCAGTCGGGCATGCGCGCCGCCAGCTCGGCCGCCAGGACGTCCCGGGAGGCGCCGAGGAGGCGGGCCCGCTCGCTCCTGGCCCCCTCGATGTCCTCGAACAGCTCGGCCACCACCAGCTGCTCGAAGAGCGGGCTGGCCACGTCCACGGAGGAGCGGAGCACGGCGAGGCGGCGGACGGTGGCGGCGCCGGTGCGGATCCAGCCGATGCGCAGCCCGCCCCACCACAGCTTGGACGCCGAGCCGATGGTGATCACCCTGCCGTCGGTGTCGAACGCGGCCAGCGGCGTGGCCGCGGCGCCCTCGTCGATCGCCAGCTCGCACCAGCTCTCGTCGACCACCAGCGTGGTGTCGTACCGCCTCGCCGCGGCGGCGAGGGCCGCCCGCGACGCGTCGTCCATCAGGTGCCCGGTCGGGTTCTGGAAGTCGGGGATGACGTACGCGAGACGGGCGGCCGACTGCCGCATCGCGCTGGTCAGCAGGTCCGGCTCGCGCCAGCCCCCGTCGGGGACGCCGACCGGGACGATCCTGGCGCCGCGCAGCCTGGCCAGGTCCAGGGCGTGCGGGTAGGTGGGCGACTCCAGCAGCATCGGGTCGCCCCGGGAGAGCAGCATCATCGCCACCAGGTGGATGGCCTGCTGGGCGCCGGTGGTGACGATGATCTGCTCGGGGCGAGTGGCCAGCCCGCGCGCGGTGTAGCGGGCCGCGATCGCCTGGCGCAGCGGGGCGATCCCGACCGGGTCGTAGCCCGTGCCGAGCGTGTAGCGGGGGTAGCGGCCGGTGGCGGCGGTGATCGCCCCGGGCAGCGTGGAGATCGCGCTCGGCGCCGCGGCGTGCATCGGCAGCAGCCCGTCGTCCCCGGCCGCGAGCCACGGGTTGTCGGTGCCCAGCGAGCCCGCGTCGGGCAGCGCGGTCCAGCTTCCCGCGCCCTGCCTGCTCTCCAGGTATCCCTGCTCGCGGAGCAGGTCGTAGGCCGAGGTCACGGTGGTGCGGCTCACGCCCAGGGCCTCGGCGAGGTTGCGCTCGGCGGGCACCCGCACCCGCACGGGCAGCCGCCCGTCCAGGACGAGCGACCGCACGGTCCTGGCCAGGACCCGGTAGTACGGCCTGGCGGCGGGGTCGATCGACAGGAGGCGGGCGAGCTGGGGGCCGCTCAGATACCGGTCCATGGCGGCCATCGTAAGGCCACTTCTCGTGATTGGCCCTTTTGGTCCGGCATTATGGCCTGCACGATTGGCACCATTATGAGCGAACTCTCCCTGCCCGCCCTCGTCTCCCTCCCCAACCGGCTCACCCGCCTGTACGCGGGTCTCGCCCTCTACGGCGTCGGCGTCGCCCTGCAGATCGAGTCGCGGCTGGGCGGCAGCCCCTGGGACGTGTTCCACCAGGGGCTCTCCATCCACATGGGCCTGTCGATCGGCACCTGGATCATCATCGTGGGCGCCCTGGTCATGCTGCTGTGGATCCCGCTGCGGCAGCGGCCGGGGGTGGGCACCCTCAGCAACGTCGTCTTCCTCGGGCTGTTCGCCGACGCGGCGATGTGGCTCCTCCCGACCCCGGACGCCCTCGCCGCGCGCTGGGCGTACCTCCTGATCGGCGTCGTGGTCACCGCCGCGGCGACCGGCCTGTACATCGGCGCGGGGCTCGGCCCCGGGCCGCGCGACGGCCTGATGACCGGCCTGAACCGGCTCGGCCTGTCCATCCGCGCGGCGCGCACCGTCATCGAGGTCACCGTGCTGGCCGCGGGCTGGCTGCTCGGCGGGACCGTGGGGGTGGGGACGCTGGTGTTCGCCCTCGCGATCGGGCCGCTGAGCCAGTTCTTCATGCCCAGGACGACGCCGGGCGCCCAGTTCCTCCGGAGGCCACCGTGGATCTCGCGGAGGCGTTAGCTTCAAGGCATGTGGATCGAGGACTACGCTCTCATCGGCGACATGCAGTCGGCGGCCCTGGTCGGCCGTAACGGCTCCATCGACTGGCTCTGCCTGCCGCGTTTCGACTCGCCCTCCTGCTTCGGGGCGCTGCTCGGCGACAAGAAGAACGGCCAGTGGTGGATCGGCCCCGCGCACGCCGAGCGTCCGCACGCCACCCGGCGCCGCTACCGGGGCGAGACCCTCGTCCTGGAGAGCGAGTGGGACACCCCGACCGGCACGGTCAGGGTGACCGACTTCATGCCCACCCGGCACACCAACCCCGACCTGGTGAGGGTCGTGGAGGGCGTGTCCGGCACGGTGGAGATGGCCACCGAGATCCGCATCCGCTTCGACTACGGCCGCATCGTGCCCTGGGTGCGCCGCAGCGACGGCCTGCTGCAGGCCGTCGGCGGGCCCGACTCCGTGTGGCTGCACTCCCCCGTCACGCTGGAGGGCAGCGACTACGCCCACCGGGCGAAGTTCGAGGTGTCCGAGGGCGACAGCCTGGCGTTCGTCTTCACCTGGCACCCCTCGCACGAGCCCAAGCCCGTCGAGATCGACCCGTACGAGCAGCTGGCCGAGACCGAGGCGCTGTGGGCCGAGTGGGTGGAGCAGTGCACCTACCAGGGGCCCTGGCGCGACGCCGTGGTCCGCTCGCTCATCACCCTAAAGGCGCTCACATACGCCCCCACTGGCGGCATCGTCGCCGCCCCGACCACCTCGCTGCCCGAGGACCTCGGCGGCGTCCGCAACTGGGACTACCGCTACTGCTGGCTGCGCGACGCCACCATGACCCTGGACGCCCTGATCGGCGCCGGATACCTGGAGGAGGCGGGCGCGTGGCGGTCCTGGCTGCTGCGGGCCATCGCGGGCCGCGCCCAGGACCTGCAGATCATGTACGGCGTCGCCGGGGAGCGCAGGCTGACGGAGCTGGAGCTCGACTGGCTGCCCGGCTACGAGAACTCCCGGCCCGTCAGGATCGGCAACGGCGCGGTCGACCAGCTCCAGCTGGACGTCTACGGCGAGGTCATGAACTCCCTGCACCTGTCCCGCGTCTCCGGCCTGGAGGCCGACCACCGCGCCTGGACCCTGCAGTTCGAGCTGATCTCCTACGTCGAGGCGCACTGGGGCGACCCCGACGAGGGCCTGTGGGAGGTCCGCGGCCCGCGCCGGCACTTCGTCCACTCCAAGGTGATGTGCTGGGTCGCCGTCGACCGGGCCGTCAAGCAGGTGGAGGCCTTCGGCAAGGCCGCCCCGCTGGAGCGCTGGCGGGACCTGCGCGACCGCATCCACGCCGAGATCTGCGACAAGGGCTTCGACCCGGTGCGCGGCACCTTCACCCAGTCGTACGGCTCGCAGGAGCTCGACGCGGCCCTGCTGCTGATCCCGATCGTCGGCTTCCTGCCGCCGGAGGACCCCCGCGTGGTCGGGACGGTGGAGGCGATCCAGCGCGAGCTGATGGTCGAGGGCTTCGTGCTGCGCTACCCGGTCTCCCCCGACAACGACGTGGACGGCCTGCCCGGCGGCGAGGGCGCGTTCCTGGCGTGCAGCTTCTGGCTCGCCGAGGCGCTGGCGATGATCGGCCGCAAGGACGAGGCCGTCGAGCTGTTCGAGCGCCTGCTGTCGCTCCGCAACGACGTCGGCCTGCTCGCCGAGGAGTACGACCCCCGCTACGGCCGGATGGTCGGCAACTTCCCGCAGGCGTTCAGCCACGTTCCGCTGATCCACACCGCCCGCGCGCTCAGCTGAGACGGCCCCCCTGGGGACTTCTGTGGTCATTTATCCCTTTTGATACGGACAAGTCATGAGAGGCAGATGACTTTTCCGAAATTCGCTAAGAAATCTGGGATTCGGCTGCAACAATCCGGTGCGATCGTGACTCTCATCCGATGTAACACCACCGGAAAGGATCGGACCAATGAGCGATTTCGATGTGAGCACCACTGACCTGGTCGACTACGACGGCGACGGAGGCACCGACGCCCAGCTGATCGACATCGACGGCGACGGCCTCGCCGACGAGGAGCGCTACGACACCGACGGCGACGGCGTCACCGACGTCGTCTACCTCGACCACGACGGCGACGGCTACATCGACGAGACGCGGGTCGACCTGAACGGCGACGGGGTCGCCGACTACACCGAGACCTCGGGCCCGTTCCCGACCGTCTAGCCGTATCGACCGTCTCGACCGTCTGAACCGTTCGAACCAGCGAGACCGGCACGAGCCCGTGTGATCTCACCGAGGGGGGACCCGGATCCGGGTCACACGGGCGGCCGACGAGGAAGGCCTGCGATGAGGGACCGACGCGCGTTCCTTTCCCTGCTTCTGGCCTGGCCGGCGCTGGCCGGCTGCGGCGCGGTGCCCGGATTCGGAGGGGAGACGGCCGGCGCGCCGCCGGAACCGCTGCGGGACGGCGGCGTGCGCTCCCTGCGTCCGGGGGAGGCGGGGTCCGTCACGGTGGGAACACCTTTCGGGTCCCTCTCCCTGCCCCTGGTGCTCACGGTGGCGGGCGTCCTGGTCGCGGTGGCCGTGGTGGCCGCGGGTCTGTACCTGTGGCACCGCGGCCGCCGCGCCGCGTCCCGGGCGCCCCGGGCGCCCCTGCCCGGCACCTGGCAGGCGGCTCCCGCACCGACCCTGATGCCGCCGTTCCCCTCGGGCGGGGCGGCACCGGAACCGGCACCGGCCCCCGGGCGGCCCGGCGCGGGCCACGCCGCTCCACCCTCCGTCCCCCCGCCCGCCCCCTCGCCCGTCCCGCCGTCCGTCCCGCCTGCGGATCCACCGGCCGATCCGTCGGCCGACCTGTCGGCGGACCCGCTGGCCGGGGCGCTGGCGGAGGTCGCGGGGAGCGGGATCAGCGCCGCGCTCACACAGCAGGTGGAACGGCTCCTCGCCGGGGGCCACCCGGGGCGCGAGGCCCTGGTGGCGGCCTGCGTCGGCTACCGCGACCAGCTCGCCGAGCGCCACCCCCGGCTGGCCGGGACGCTGCTGGAGGCGCTGAACCGGGCGGGCGTCCGGGAGCTCGTCGCCGACGGCGAGCGCTTCGACCCGCGCCTGCACGAGGCGTCCGGCACCGAGACGGCCGGGCGCCCCGAGCTGCACGACATCGTCGCCGAGACCGTCAGGCGGGGGTACGCCGACGGCGACCGCGTGATCCGCGTGCCCCTGGTCGTCGTCTACCGCCACGGATCACCGGCCCCGGGCACCGGGCACTGAGACGCCTTCCTCCCCGCTTTCACCGAACTCCCGTACCCACCGAGGAGGAGATCCCGGACATGCCCGCTCAGACGCCTCCGCCGGACGGCCGGACCCGCGTGCCCGCCCCAGAGAACACCCCGGGCGGCCGGGACGGTGACGCGTGAACGCCGGGCCCGCCGACCTGCTGCGCGGCCTGTGCGACACCATCGCGGCCAGGCTCTCCGGCGCGGAGCTGCGCGAGCGGGTGCGGCAGGTGCGCGCCGGGCTCGACGCGCCGCTGCGGGTCGCGGTGGCGGGCGCGGTGAGCAGCGGCAAGTCGACGCTGGTCAACGCGCTGCTCGGGCTCCCCGTCGCCCCGGTGGACGCGGGCGAGTGCACCTTCGTGGTCACCCAGTACGAGTACGGCGAGGACGACGGCCACATCACGGCCGAGCTCACCGACGGCGGGGCGGTCCACTCCCGGCTGCTGCCGGGACACCGGCTCCCCGCCGAGTTCGGCGTCGACGTGGCCAGGATCCGGCGCCTGCGGGTCACGCTGGACCTGCCGTCGCTGCGCACGATCACCATCGTCGACACCCCCGGCATGAACACGGTGACGGTCGCCAACGAGCGCGCGGCCAGGAGCATGCTGTTCGGCTCGGGCGACGAGGACGACCGCGCGCAGGCGATGATCTACGTGCTGCGCTACGTCCAGAAGTTCGACGACACCACCCTCGCCGAGTTCCGCGGGCTGACCGACGCCTGCGGCATGAGCTGCGTCAACACCCTCGCCGTGCTCGGCCAGGTCGACCGGCGCGGCGACGAGGGCGACCCGTGGCCGACCGCCAGGCGGCTCGCCGCCAAGGGGTACGCGGACCTGCGCACCTCCGTCTTCGACGTGGTCCCGGTGATCGGCCTGCTCGCCGAGACCGCGCGGGCCCGCCCGCTGGACGCCGGGGACGCGGCGGCCCTGGCGGCGCTGGCCGGGCTCGACGAGGACGACCTGGAGGACTACCTCCTGGACCTGGACGACTTCCGCACCGCGCCCGAGCTGCCCGTACCCGCCGAGGTGCGGCACCGGCTGGTGGAGCGGCTGCACCGCTACGGCATCACCAGCGCGGTGGAGGCGGTGCGCGCGACCGGGACCGCCGACCCCGGGGCGCTCGCCGCCCACCTGCTGGAGCGTTCCGGCTACGCCTCGGCGGGCCGGGCCGCGACCGGCTCGGTGGCCGCGGGCATCGCCCACTTCGCCCGCCGCGCCGACCAGCTGAAGGCGCTCGACGCGCTGACCCGGCTGCGCGCGATCGCCCGCACGCCCGCGCTGGGCGCCGACCGCGCCACCCTGGACGCGCTCGCGGCCCAGCTCGACGAGAACCGGCCGATCGCGACCACCCTGGGCGGCCTGCGGATCTTCACGGCCGCCGAGGCGCTCGGCCGCGGCACGCTCGTGCTGAACGAGGAGATGACCGCGGAGCTGCTGCGCCTGGCCCGCCACGACGAGCCCGCCGAGCAGCTCGGCCTGCCCCCGGGGGCCACGCCCGCGGAGGTCGCCGCCGCGGCCACGGCGGCGTCGATGCGCTGGCGCACCCTCGCCATGATGAGCGAGGGCAGGACCGGCGGGCACCGGGCCAGGGACGTGCTGACCGTCCTGGAGGACCTCGTCTCCGCCGCGCTGGACGAGGTGGCGCTGGAGGAGGCGGCGCACGGGACCGCCCAGGGCGAGCGGGGGCCCTCAGCGAGTGCCGGGGGCGGCGAGGCGCTCCCCCCGGTCCGGGTGGACCCCGCCGCGATCGAGGCGCTGCGGGCCTCCCCCATGGTCCCCGCCGACGACCGGCGGGCGCTGGAGCTCCTGCTCGCGGGCGCCGAGCTGGCCACCCAGCTCGGGGCGCCGCCCGGGGCCCCGCGCGCCGAGGTCGCGGGCTACGCCGCCGCCCTGGGCGCCCGGTTCCGCACCCTCACCCACCGGCCGCTCTCCCTGCGGCAGCGGCGGGCGGCCGAGACCCTGTGCGAGGCGTACGAGACCATCTGGGCGCACTACGGCGACGGCTCCTGACCCTTTTCGCGCCTCCGAACCATCCCCGACAGGAGAAAAGGAACATGACGACCCCCGACCCGACCGGCCCCGTGGCCAGGCTGCTGCGCTACGCCAACGAGGTCCACGCGCTGGCCGGGCAGTGCGGCAGGAAGGACCTCGCGGAGGTGCTGGCCGCGTGCGCGGGCCGCTGGAAGGACGAGTGCACCGACATCGTCGTCGCCGGGGCGCAGAAGCGCGGCAAGAGCCGGCTGCTCAACACGCTGGTGGCCCACCCCGACCTGCTCCCCGTCGACGCCGACGTCGCCACCAACTGCTTCCTGTCGCTGCGGCGCGGCCCCCGGCTCGCCGCCGTCGTGCACCGTAGCACCGACGCGGGACCGGTCCAGACGCCGATCACCGTCGAGTCGATCCCCGACTACGCCTCGATGCGCGGCGACGCGGGCAAGCGCCGCGACGTCGTCAGCGTGGACATCACCCTCGACAACCCGCTGCTCGACGGCCTGCGGCTGCTCGACACCCCCGGCGTGGACAGCCTGACGGTGGGCCACCGGCAGGTGACGGTCGCCATGCTGCAGCGGGCCGACGCGCTGCTGTTCACGCTCAGCGCGCAGGACCAGCCGGTGCTCAGGCACGAGCTGGAGTTCCTCGCCGAGGCCGCCGAACGGGTGCAGGCGATCGCGTTCGTCCTGACGAAGGTGGAGGACTCGGCCAACTGGCGCGCCCTGCAGGAGGAGAACAAGGCCCGCCTGAGGACCTTCGTCACCGAGGCGATCGCGGCGAGTCCCGGCAGGGCGGCGACGCTGGCCCCGCTCCTGGAGGCGCCGTGGATCCCGGTGAGCGCCAAGCTCGCCGAGGCCGCCGAGGCCAAGCGGCGCGAGGGGCGTACGGAACGCGCCGACACCCTGCGGGCGCGCAGCGGCATGGACGCGCTGGAGCGGCACCTGCGCGGCTTCGCCGAGGGCAGGGACTCCGCGCGGGGCGCCACGGTGGTCGCCGCCGCGCTGTCGGTGCTGGGCTCGCTCGCGACCGGCGCGAAGGACGACGTCGCCGTGGGCTCCGACGACGAGGGCGACGTCACCGCCCGGCTCGCCGAGGTGGACGCCGGCCTGGCGGAGCTCACCGAGCTGGCGGGGCGCCGCAGGGCGGGCGCGGTGGCCAACACCTTCCTCGGGCGCGAGGTGGCGGGCATCGTCGCGGCGCGGGTGTCGGAGATCCGCCAGCCGTACGAGAACACGATCGCCACGCTGAAGAAGCAGGCCCAGATCGACCAGTACATGGCGGAGCTGCCGGAGAGCGTGCAGCGCTCCCTGGAGGCGGCGTGGTCGCAGATCGTGTACGACGTGGAGAAGCTGGCCAGGACCACGCTGGACGCCTTCGCCCGCGACCTCGGCCTCGACCCGGTCGACCTCGCCACCGACGGCCGCGCGATGCCCAGCCTGACGCAGGTCCAGGTCAAGGGCGACATGGCCGCGGACGACCCGGGCAGTGTGGACCTGATCCGGGACGTGCTGCCCTCGGCCTCGATCGGGCTGTCCCTGGGCGGCTTCGCCACGGCCCTGCTCGGACCGGTGGGCTTCATCCTGGTCGCCCCGGCCATCGGGGCGGCCATCTTCATGGGACGCCGCTCGATGGAGAAGGTGCAGCGCAGCCAGGCGGCGATCAGGGGGGCGCTGCGCGACCAGTTCTCGGTGGTCGCCAGGGAGATGACGCTCGACCTGGAGCGGATGGTGGCGACCTGGCGGGTGGGTGTCGAGCAGACCGCGGACGAGAGCCTGGCACGCCGCCGCAGGGAGCTGGAGACCAGGCGGGCCGAGCTGAAGTCCGCCTCCGCCCGTTCGGCCGCCGACCGTCTCAAGGCACGCAAGTCGGGCGAGGACCGCATCGCCGCGATCGCCACCCTCACCACGCGCGGTCAGGAACTCCGCGCGGAACTCGCCACCGCGGTCGCCGCCCTGGGCGCGGAACGTCCGGTGCCCGCCGTGACGACCTGACCGGGTGTGACGGCCGGATATGCTGACGAGCCCGCGGTGACCGGCCGTGCGCCCGTCGTCGCTCGTCGCCGGTTTCGTTCCGACGGGGAACCGGGGGCCGGCACAGGGGCGCGACAGGCCTGTGAAGCCGTGAACGGCCCCCGCTCCCCCGGCGAGGGCCCTGAACGGTCAGAGCGGCAGGTGCACCAGGGTGGCGGGCCGGTCGCGGGCGCCACCGGTCGCGTCGTCGGGGCGGTGCAGGCAGAGCAGGCCCGTGGGAACCCTGGCCACCGGCTCGAACGTCCCCGGCGTGCGGTGCACCTCCCGCGCCCCGCCGGGGGTGACGTGCAGCAGCCTGCTGCGGCCCGCGTCGCGCATGGTCATCCACATCGAGTCGCCGTCGGCGACGAACCGGGGACGCTCCCAGCGGTGCCGTGAGGTGAGGTGCCCGGCCAGCGTCGCCGACTGCTTGCCCATCAGGAACTCCAGCGTCTGCGAGCGCCGGTCGAAAATCCCGACCGACCAGCCCCGCGCCGGGCTCACCTGGTCGACGCCGACCGCGTAGATCTGGCCGCCCGCCGGGAACCAGCGCAGCGCGCCGCCCCGGGGACGCGGCATGACCAGCCTCGTCCTGCCGTCCGCGGTGTCGGCCTCCAGCCCCGCGGAGCCGGAGGTGAACCACCTGCCCTGGTGCAGGACCACCTGGTGCAGCCAGCTCCGCCCCGGCTCGCGCACCGTCGGGCGCACGACGCCGCCGGGGTCGACCAGGCACAACACCTGCCACGGCCTGAAGTCCTGGTGCCGGTTCTGGAACATCGGCTTGTTGCTGGTGAACTGCCCGAGCACCACGGTGCAGCCCGGCGCGCCCACCGAGGGCGACGGCTCGGTGCCGCTGGGGGCCTCCTGGTCGAGCAGCCGGCGCAGCCTGTTGTCCTCGTTGAGGAACCACTGGGCGTACGGGCCCAGCTCGCGCGGCTGGGGGGCCTGGAAGGCGAAGGCCCCGGCCAAGTCGAGCTCGACCATGGCCAGCTGGCCGGTCTCCCCCCAGGGCAGGCCCATCGAGGTGTCGACCGGGACGGCCTGCCGGGACTGGAAGAAGACCCACGCCGCGCGGCCGTGGGCGATCACGGTCGGGTCGCCCCACATCTGCAGCGGGTGGGTGGCGCGGATCGCCAGGTCGGGGGTGAGGGTGCGGACCAGCACCTGCGCGGGCCCCACCTGCTCCACGGCCACGACGCCCTCCCCGGACGCGGCCCACTCCACGAGCCTGCCGAAGCGGAGCTCCCGGTCGTGGCGGCCCCCGATCCCGTCGAGCCTGCGCAGGAAGTGGCCGTTGTCGAAGGCCTGGTGGACGAAGACCCGGCCCGCCTCGGCACGCGCCTCCAGCACGGCGTCCGCGACCTTCTCGATCCCCTGGACCGTCGGCCCGCCCGCAGCGCCCGCAGCGCTCCCCGGGCCCCCAGGACCCCCTGGCGGGCCGGTGGGAGCCCGGTGGCCGCCGGTGGCGCCGTCCTCGGGACCGGTGAGCACCCGGTGGTCCCCGGTGGCACCGCCCGCCGGTCCGGTGAAGGCCCGCTGCCCGGTGCCGGGGCCCTGCCCGATGCCGGGGCCCTGCCCGGTGCCGGGAACGCCGGTGAAGGCCCGCTGCCCGGTAGCGGGGGCGCCGGAAGGGGCGGTGGGCACCGGGTGGCCGCCGGTGGCGGGGGCGGGTCCCGCGCCGGGCTCGCGGTGCTCGACCTTGAGCTTCCAGGCCAGCTGCGCGGCGCCGTACGCGACCACGATCTTCGGGTCGTCGTAGGTCCTGACCCGCTCGCCGAAGCGCTCGCGCACGGCCTTCTGGACCAGCGGCATCCTGCTGGGCCCGCCGGTCATGAACACCGCGGCCAGCTCGTCCGACCCGACCCCCGCGCCGCGGATCGTCTCGTCGAGGATGTCGACGGTCCTGACGATCTCCTCGCCGATGAGGCCCTCCAGGTCGGCCCTGGTGATGTGCACGTCCTCGTTGATGCCCACCACGTAGTGGGAGGAGGTGTCGAACTTCGACAGCGTCTCCTTCGCCTCCCTGGCCATCTTGAGCAGGTCGGCGGCGTAGCTGACGTAGCGGCGCTCGGGGTTGGTGGTCACCTGCAGCCACCAGTCGGCGTCGAGCCGCTCGATCTGGGCGCCGAGGAACGCGAAGACCTGCTCGTCGAACCCCTCGCCGCCGATCTCGTCGCTGCCCCCGGGCTCGCCGACGACCGCGAAGTCGCCGCCGTCCACGGTGAGCACGGCCGCGTCGAACGTGCCGCCGCCGAGGTCGTAGACCGCGAGTCGCGAGCCGCCGCCGGTCGCCCGCCCCGCGGACGCGAAGTAGCGGGCCGAGGCCACCGGCTCGTCGATGAGCGCGATCCGCACGCCGCTGACGACCTTCCGCGCCGCCGCGAGCAGCACAGCCTTGCGGTCGGCGCCCCAGGCCACCGGGTGGGTCAGCGCGATGCAGTCGGGGTCGGCGCCGTCGAACCGCCGCCGCCCCTCGCTGACGAACAGCTCCAGCAGCGCCGCCAGGGCGTCGGCCACGTCCACCGGGACGCCGCCGAGCAGCATCCGGCCCCGGCCGACGTAGCGCTTGGGGTTGCGCTCGACGCGCTCGGGGCTGATCGCGATGCCCCGCTGGGCGATCCTGCCCGCGACGAGCGTCCCCCGCTCGTCCAGCATGACGGCGGAGGGGATGCGCCGCTCCCCCTCGACCTCCAGGACGTCGAAGCGCCCTTCCGCCGCCATCACCCCGGCGGAGAAGCTCGTCCCCAGATCGACACCGAGGCACCACTGCGCCATGTCCACTCCTCGTACATCGGGCCTCATCATCCCGCGTCCGGCGGCCACGGCCGGGGCCCGGACGGGGCCTGGGCCGCAGCGCCGGTACCGGTCCGGGACCCGTCGGGGCCCCGGAGCGTCGGCGACGGCCGGGACGGGCGCGGGAGCGTCCTCATCATCTCGCGCCCGCGCCGGTGCCGTCTCCACGGCTCACGATTCCGCCGTACGGGAAGCCGTACGCGAGCCGTACGGGACCGCACGGGACCGTACGGGAAAGGCCCGCCGGAGGCCCCGGGGAGCGGCGGGTCAGCCGCCGGTGGCGCCGTCGGGGCGGACGGCGAGGGCGGCGAGGACCCGGGCGAAGTCCGGCGGGGGCGCGACCACCAGCCGGGTCTGCCCGTCCTGCCTGACCAGGTCGGCCCTGATCAGGGAGAGGCGGCCGCCGTGCCACCAGTAGACCTGCGGGCTGAGGGCGCCGGAACGCCTGTCGAACTCCCGCTGGGCGAACAGCCGCAGCCGCTCGATCGCGCGGACCACGCCGATGCCCTCGACCGGGTGGACGATCAGCGTCGCCGGGTCGGGCAGGGCGACGAGGACCCCGTCGGAGGGGACCGGCAGGTAGTCGCCCAGCCTGCGCAGGTGCGCGGCGGCGCCCTCGGTGGGGCCGGTCAGCCTGCGCACCGCCACACCGCCGAGGTCACCCTCCGTGACCGAGAGCCGCTCCTCCCGGTGGGTGTTGTCCAGGGCGAGGTCGAGCGCCTGGCCCGCGGTGATCGGCCAGCAGCCGACCTCCTCGGGGCGGACCGGCCGCCCGGAGGCGGCGTCGCCGATGGTGAGCACCTCGACCAGGTCGGCGGTGAGGTGGCGCCCGACCACGCGGGCCGGGTCGAGGTCGTCGTCGAGCTGGATGCGGGTCCGCAGCATCGGGCGCACCTGCTCCAGCTCGCAGGCGTCGAACGGCTCGTCCGCCGTGGCCAGGGTGTGGGTCAGGTGCTCGGAGACGAGCATGGGCCAGTCCTCGCGGGAGCTCCGGAGCGCCTCGGCGCGCAGCCCGGCGAGCCGCACCACGACCCGGCGCGGGCCGGTGAGCGTCAGGGTCCCGCCGCCGGGATCGAAGGCGCACGTGTACCCGAGATTGTCCGCGACCAGGGCGAGCAGGGAGTCGAGATCGACCTCTTCGACCGGACGCGGCGGCGTCTCGGTCCGCCGGTCACGGTGCCGCCGGAACAATCTCACGCGTGCGCCCCCTCTGCCGGTTTCCTCCTAGGTTCGCACCTAGCGTGCCTTGTCGGCGCCCCCTGTTGAGTAGGCCAGAGAGCACGATTTTGCATCAATAGCACCAAGTGCCCCGAGCAATACAGAAAACTGTGGCTTTCCATGCCCTATCGGCAGCCCGGCGATCACGGGCACCCCGAGCGGCGCGAGCAGCTCCTCCAGCACCGGGTAGGGGTCGCCGCAGTCGACCCAGGACCCCAGGACGAACCCGGCCGCCCCGTCGAACGCCCCGGCCTGCAGCAGCTGGGTGAGCATCCTGTCGATCCGGTACGGGGCCTCGGTGACGTCCTCCAGCAGGACGATCCGGCCCCGCGCCGACAGCGCGTACGGCGTGCCGCACATCGCGGCCAGCATGGTGAGGTTACCGCCGGTGACCGGCGCCGTGACCTCGCCGGGAACGATCACCCGGTCGCCGGTGATCGTCGGCGGGGCACCGGCGAGGGCGGCCGCGAAGTTCTCGAAGGTGCGCGGCTCGGGCCCCTCGGGATCGCTGATCGTGGAGCAGGCCGGCATCGGCCCGAACCAGGAGGCGACGCCCAGCTCCACGGCGAACGCGCTGTGCAGGGCGGTGACGTCGCTGGAGCCGACCAGCGCCTTGGGACCGGCGGCCCGCATGGCGTCCCAGTCGGAGCGGCCGAGGTGGCCGAGGAGGCGGGTGGCGCCGTAGCCGCCCCGGGCGCAGAACACCGCGCTCACCGCGGGATCGCACCAGGCGTCGCGCAGGTCGGCCGCGCGGCCGGCGTCCGGGCCCGCCAGGTAGCCGTCCCCGCCGAGGACGTGGGCGCCGACGACGACCTTCAGCCCGAGCCCCTCCAGGACGCGGATGCCGCGCGCCAGCCGCTCGGAATCGGGAGGTCCGGAGGGGGCGACCACGGCCACCGTGTCGCCCGGACGCGGCGGAGGCGGGACCCGTATCCCGGCGGCCGGTTCGTTCACTCCGCAAACGGTGCCACACTGGGCTTTCATATGCGACCTCCGCCCCACATCCTGGTGGTCAACGGCATCAAGGTCCGCAGGCCGGTGTTCGTGCTCGCCGCCCCGCACTCCGGCGCGGATCTGCTGGCCCGCGCCCTGAAACGCTCCCCCGGATTCCACGTCACCATGGGGCGGGCGGCGGTGGCGCACGTCGTCTACGCCTTCGCCCGGCGGCCCTCGATCGCGGGACGGGGCATGGGCGCGACCCGCGTGCTCCGCGACGCCATGGCCGAGTCCTGGCAGATCGTCCCCGGCGCCTGCGAGGAGTGCCCGGCCCCGTGCCGGGAAGCGGGCGGCGTGACCGGGGCGGGGCCCTGCGTGGCCTCGGGCTCCGTGATCCGCTTCGGCGACGCCAGCCCCGACCTGCTCTACAGCGCCTCGGTGCTGCTGCAGGCCTTCCCCGACGCCCGCTTCGTCCAGCTCATCAGGGACGGCCGCGACGTGGCCGCCGACATGCTGGCCGACCCCGACTCCGTGACGTGGTTCAAGCGGGCCATGCTGAGCGACGAGACGGAGTTCCCCAACCCGTTCCTCGGCGTCAACTCCGCCGAGCACCGCGAGCGCTGGAAGGCGATGCCCACGGCGGGCAAGTGCGCGCTGCGCTGGCGCAGCGCGGTGCGGCTGTCGGCCTCGCTGCACCAGGACCTGCCCAGGGACCAGCTGCTGACCCTGCGCTACGAGGACCTGGTCTCCTCCCCCGCCGAGGCCCTGGACGGGCTCTCCGGCTTCCTGGAGACGCGGGTCCCCAAGATCGCCCTGCTGGGCCGGACCGTGCCGAAGGTCGGCGTCTGGCGCACCCGCCTGCGCGGGCAGGACGCCGAGCTGGTGGCCAAGGTCGCCCGCGAGGAGCTCACCCGCCTGGGCTACGCGTCGTCCTGACGCCGGTCCCCGCCGCCTTGCTCCGGCCCGCGCCGCCTTACTCCGGCCCGCGCCGCCTTACCCGGTTCGCGTCGCTCTGACGTCGGCCCGCGTTCTCCGTCGGGCGTTTCGCCTCGGGAGCGCGCGGCGGTCATCTCTCCCCGGAACCGGTCCGCGTACCCCTGGAGGAAAACGGCGCGATCACCAGTTCGGGACCTCGAACGTCGCGCCGGGCCGGATGTCCCCCGGAGGGGCCGCCCCGGCCCGCAGCGTGCCCAGGATCGTCTCCCAGGTGCCGTCCACCGACCACCGGCGGTGCCGGTTGTAGACGGTCTTCCAGTTGCCGTACGTCTCCGGCAGCTTGCGCCAGGGGCAGCCGGTCCTCGTGCGGAAGAACACCCCGTCGATGATCGTGCGGTGATCGGCCCACCGGTTTCCCCGCCGGGCGTGAGCGGGCAGCAACGGCGCCAGGCGCCCCCACTCGTCGTCGGTCAGGTCATCACGTTTCAGCCGGTCGTCCACGTCCCCATGATCTAACACCATTCGTACCGGAAGATCCACTCACGGGCGCGGCGCCGGGCGCCGGGAGGTCCGGCGCCCGGCATCCGGCATCCGGCATCCGGCATCCGGCATCCGGCATCCGGGAAAGATACGAGGTCCGGGAAAGATCGGGAGGCCTGGCTGAAACCGGGCTGGGGAAAGCCGGGAGGTCCGGCGCCCGGCGTCCGGGAAAGGGCGCGAGGTCCGGGCCGGGGAGAGGTCAGGAGGCCTGGCTGAACTGGGTGCGGTAGAGCTCGGCGTAGACCTCTCCCCTGGCCAGCAGCTCCTCGTGGCGGCCCCGCTCGACCACCCGGCCGTCCTGGACCACCAGGATCTGGTCGGCCTCGCGGATCGTGGAGAGCCGGTGGGCGATCACCAGCGAGGTGCGCCCGGCCAGCGCGACCTTCAGCGCCCGCTGGACGGCGGCCTCGGACTCGGAGTCGAGGTGCGCGGTGGCCTCGTCGAGGACGACCACGCGGGGCGCCTTGAGCAGCAGCCGCGCCAGGGCGAGCCGCTGCTTCTCGCCGCCGGACAGCCGGTGGCCCCGGTCGCCCACCACGGTCTCCAGGCCCTCGGGGAGGTCCAGGACCAGGTCGGAGATCTGGGCGGCGCGCAGGGCGTCCCAGATCTCCTCGTCCGTGGCCCCGGGCCTGGCGTAGCGGAGGTTGGCCCCGATGGTGTCGTGGAACATGTGGGCGTCCTGCGTGACGACCCCCACGGTGTCGCGCAGGGAGGCGAGGGTGGCGTCGCGCACGTCCAGGCCGTTGACCCGGACCGCGCCCTCGGTGACGTCGTAGAGACGGGAGACCAGGCCGGTGATGGTGGTCTTCCCGGCGCCCGAGGGGCCGACCAGGGCGACCATCTCACCGGGGCGGGCGGTGAAGGTCACCCCGCGCAGCACCTCGTGGCCGGGCCCGGTGTCGGGGCGGGCCACCGCCTCCAGCGAGGCCAGCGACACCTCCGCGGCCGATGGGTACCGGAACCGGACGTCGTCGAACTCCACGGTGACCGGGCCGCCGGGGAGGGGCCTGGCGTCGGGGCTCTCGGCGATCATGGGCCGCAGGTCGAGGACCTCGAAGACCCGGTCGAAGCTCACCAGCGCGGTCATCACGTCCACGTGCACGTTCGACAGGCTCGTCAGGGGGCCGTACAGGCGCATCAGGAGGGCGGCGAGGGCCACCAGGGTGCCGAGCTCGAAGACGTCGGAGACGGCCAGCACGCCGCCCACGCCGTACACCAGGGCGGTGGCCAGCGCGGCGACCAGGCCGAGCGCGACGCGGAAGACCGTCCCGTACATGCCGACGGTGACGCCGACGTCGCGCACCCGCCCCGCCTTGTCGCCGAAGGCGGCGGTCTCGTCGGCCGGGCGGCCGTACAGCTTGGCGACCATGGCCCCGGCGACGTTGAACCGCTCGGTCATCATGGTGCTCATCTCGGCGTCGAGCTCCATCTGCTCGCGGGTGAGCCCGGACATCTTCCTGCCCACCCACTTCGCGGGGAGGATGAAGATCGGCAACAGCACGAGGGCGACGACGGTGATCTGCCACGAGAGCACCAGCATGGCGCCGAGGACCAGCACCAGCATGACCACGTTGGCCACGACCGACGACAGCGTGCTGGTCAGGGCGCGCTGGGCGCCGATGACGTCGGTGTTGAGCCGGGAGATCAGGGCGCCGGTCTGGGTGCGGGTGAAGAAGGCGACCGGCATGCGCTGGACGTGGTCGAAGACCTCGGTGCGCAGGTTGTAGATGAGCCCCTCGCCGATCCGCGAGGAGAACCAGCGCTGGGTCAGGGTGAGCGCCCCGTCGAGGACCGCCAGCCCCGCGATGACCAGCGCGAGGGCGATCACCACCCCCTGCCGCTTGGCGATGACGCCGTCGTCGATGATCGCCTTCATCAGCAGCGGGTTGGCGATCACCACGACCGAGCTGACCACGACCAGCGCGAGGAAGGCGGCGATGTGCCGCGAGAAGGGCCGCGCGTAGCGGGCGATGCGCCTGACCGTGCCCGGCGCGAGCCGCTGCTTGGTCACCGACCTGTCGCGCCGGAAGGACACCATCGCCTGGGGGCCGAGCCCACCACCCATCATCGCCATACGGCCTCCTCTCCCGATGCGAGCACCGGGAGAGGCACGATCATTCCCCTGTCAGCTCCGGGCGAACAGCGCCGGAGGGCCATCTGGACGGGCCGCGTGACGGCCTTCCACGAACCACGGACCGGCCCACGGACGCGGATCACGGGCCGCGAGCGGGCGGCCTACCCGAAGAGCGCCTTGACGCGCCCCGCCTGCTCGCGTGCCTCAGCCGCGCACTGCTCCTCCAGCGTGCGCCCCGAAGCACCCTGAAGCAGCCGCTTGGTCGCCGTCGCGGCGTCGCGGTTGGTCGCCAGCAGCGCGTCGGTCAGGTCGCGTACGGCCTGCGTCAGCTCCTCCGGAGCGACGACCAGCTCGGCCAGGCCGATCCGCGCCGCCTCCTGCGCCCCCACGACGCGGGCGGTCAGGCAGATCTCGACGGCCCTGGACAAGCCCACCAGGTCGACCAGCGGCTTGGTGCCGGTCAGGTCGGGAACCAGCCCGAGGGCAGGCTCCTTCATGCACAGTTTGGCGTCGTCCGCCAGGACCCGCAGGTCACAGGCGAGCGCCAGTTGGAACCCCGCACCGACCGCGTGGCCCTGAACGGCCGCCACGGAGACGATGTCGGGACGCCTCAGCCAGAGAAAACCCCGCTGGGCCCGCGCCACCCGCTCGGCGAAATCCGCCTCGTCGAGTGTCGCGGAGGACGCGAACGACCCCTGCCCTGGAACCCCCTCCGGGGTGAACATCCTCAGATCGATCCCAGCCGAGAAGGACGGCCCCTCACCTCTGATCACGACGACCCTCACCTGCTGCGGCAGGCCGTCACCGATATGAGCCAGAGCCGACCAGGTGGCGAACGTCTGGGCGTTCCGCTTCTCCGGACGGTCCAGCGTGATCGTCGCGATCTCGCCGTCCACCTCATAGCGCAGACCGACCTCCTTGAGAGAGATCTCCTCCGCACTCCCCCCGAACGTCACTTCCGCCATCGCTGCTCTCCCACCCTCGGTGTCCGCCTCGCCCGAGCCTATCGACTCTCCAGAATGAGGTTCTACAGGTCCGGGCGGGGACGGGTTCCGGCGTGGGGGACGAG
Source organism: Streptosporangium sp. NPDC002524 (assembly GCF_040295985.1). NCBI lineage: Bacteria > Bacillati > Actinomycetota > Actinomycetes > Streptosporangiales > Streptosporangiaceae > Streptosporangium > Streptosporangium sp. NPDC002524. Next base: position 387,072 of record NZ_JBEOWK010000003.1, read on the forward strand.
CGGCTGCGGTCGCGCGTTCCGAGGCGGGGTCAGCGCTTGGACTTGCCTCGGGTGGCGCCACCGCGCCCGCGCAGAGTCACACCGGACTCGCTCAGGATGCGGTGGATGAACCCGTACGACCTGCCGGTCGAAGCGGCCAGGGCACGGATGCTTTCACCCGCGCTGTAGCGCTTCTTGAGATCGGAGGCCAGTTTTTCACGATCGGCCCCGGTAACCCGGGTGCCCTTCTTCAGAGTCTCGGCCACGAGTACCTCCTGTAGTGCCAGACTTCCGCAGCGTTACACACGCCATGATCAGTCATTTCAGCGAGATCGGCTACCTACTCCACGGGAAAAGATCCGTACCCGCTCAAATTAAGATCAGGCAAGTGCCACAAGATCGGAAAATTCGTCGCTCCACGCGTCTTCAACTCCGTCAGGCAGCAAGATCACCCTATCGGGTCGTAGCGCCTCTACAGCCCCCTCATCATGCGTGACGAGCACAATCGCCCCAGAATAGGACGTTAGCGCCGAAAGAACCTGCTCCCTGCTGGCCGGATCGAGGTTGTTCGTGGGCTCGTCCAGGAGGAGGACGTTGGCCGCCGACAGCACCAGCGTGGCCAGCGCCAGCCGCGTCTTCTCCCCGCCCGACAGCACCCCCGCGGGCTTGTCCACGTCGTCGCCGGTGAACAGGAACGAGCCCAGGACCTTGCGCAGCTCCACGTCGGGCAGCTCTCCCCCGGCCGAGCGCATGTTCTCCAGCACGGTGCGCCCGGGGTCGATCGTCTCGTGCTCCTGCGCGTAGTAGCCGAGCTTGAGCCCGTGGCCGGGCTTCACCGCGCCGGTGTCGGGCTCCTCGATGCCGCCGAGGATCCGCAGGAGAGTGGTCTTCCCCGCGCCGTTCAGGCCCAGGATGACGACCCTGCTCCCCCTGTCGACGGCGGCGTCGACGTCGGTGAAGACCTCCAGGGAGCCGTACGACTTCGAGAGCCCCTCCGCCATGATCGGCGTGCGCCCGCACGGGGCGGGCTGGGGGAAGCGCAGCTTGGCGACCTTGTCGCTGCGCCGCTCCACCTCCAGGCCGGACAGCAGGCGCTCGGCGCGGCGCTGCATGTCCTGCGCCGCCTTGGCCTTGGTGGCCTTGGCGCGCATCTTGTCGGCCTGCGACATCAGGGCCGAGGCCTGCTTCTCGGCGTTGGCGCGCTCACGCCTCCTGCGCTTCTCGTCGGTCTCCCGCTGGGCCAGGTAGGACTTCCACCCGACGTTGTAGGTGTCGATCACCGCGCGGTTGGCGTCGAGGTGCAGGACGCGGTTTACCGTCGCTTCAAGAAGCGAGACGTCGTGGCTAATAATGATCAAGCCGCCCTGGTGAGATCGTAAAAAATCACGAAGCCACCCGATTGAGTCCGCATCTAGGTGGTTTGTCGGCTCGTCAAGAAGGAGAGTCTCCGCCCCGCTGAAGAGGATCCTGGCCAGCTCCACCCGCCTGCGCTGCCCTCCGGAGAGGGTCTCCAGCGGCTGGCCGAGCACCCGGTCGGGCAGCCCGAGGCTGGAGGCGATGGAGGCGGCCTCCGACTCGGCGGCGTACCCGCCCAGGACGTGCAGCCGGTCCTCCAGGCGCCCGTAGGCGCGGACCGCGCGGTCCCTGGTGCGGTCGTCGGCCGAGGACATGCCCGCCTCGGCCTCGCGCAGCTCGCGCAGCACCTGGTCGAGCCCTCGGGCCGACAGGATGCGGTCGCGGGCGAGCACGTGCAGGTCGCCGGTGCGCGGGTCCTGCGGCAGGTAGCCGACCTCGCCGGTGATGGAGACCGTGCCCGAGGCGGCCGACCCCTCTCCCGCGAGCACGCGGGTCAGCGTGGTCTTCCCGGCCCCGTTGCGGCCGACGAGCCCGATCTTGTCGCCGGGGTTCACCCGGAAGGACGCACCCTCGATGAGCAACCGGGCCCCGGCCCGCAGTTCGATGTCAGAAGCTACGATCATGGTTGGAGAACACTCCCAGCAGGAAATACACAGGCTCACTTCACTGAGGCCGAACCCGCCGCGCCCTGTGTCTCCCGGCTCTCGGCTCGGCCGTCTCGCCTTCATCGGGACGACGGTCAATCGGGAGTGCGCATACCGATCAGTGTACGGCGCGACACCGGGCGGCTTCTCCACGTTTTGGCGAGCCCCGCCCGGACCAGCCCGCTACCCGGGCCGCGCCCGCTCAGACCTCCGCCGCGCGAACCGTCATCCCGGCCCCTCCGCATGTGCCCCGCTCACCCAGACCCCCTCCGTACGAACCCCTTCACCCCGGCCCCTCCGCACGCGACCCGCTCACCCAGACCCCCGCCACGCGAACCCCTTCACCCCGGCCCCTCCGCACGCGACCCGCTCACTCAGACCCCCGCCGCGCGGACCCCTTCACCCCGGCCCCTCCGCACGCGACCCGCTCACTCAGACCCCCGCCGCGCGGACCCCTTCACCCCGGCCCCTCCGCACGCGACTCGCTCAGCCCCCGGGCCCCCGTCGCCCCGCCGCTCCCGTACCGAATCCGCTCACCCGGGGTCGCTCACCCTGATGCGGACCGCGCGGAACTGGGCGGGGGTGTCCTTGAGGACCACCAGCCGGGGGTCGGGGACCGTCAGGAAGGGCTCGGTCTCCAGCGCGAAGACCGGCGCGAGCCTGCGGTCGGGCCGCAGCGCGTCGACCGCGCGCCGGTCGCCGCCCAGCACGACCGCCTCCAGCTCGCCCACGTGCGGGCCGAGGATCCGCAGCGCCACCTCGGCCGCCGCCTCGTGCGCCTGGTCCACCTGCTTCTCCCTGCGCCGGGCGAAGCGCCGCTGCGACCAGCCGCCCGCCGCGCTGCGCCCGTGGACCTGCCGCGAGCCCACCTTGGAGGAGAGCAGCTCCGCACCCTGGAAGATCCCCGCCGCGTGGCCGCCCAGCCGTACCAGCAGCACGCCGATCCTGCGCTCGGTGCGCACGTGGGTGACGAGGCGCGCCATCGGGCCGCCCCCCGAGGAGGTCAGCGGCGGGAACGGCACCTGGCACTCGGCGACCGCGCCGTCCGCGCCGTCGAGGCGTACGACGGAGTCCGAGGCCGTCACGCTGGGCGGGCCGTGCCGGTCGACGAAGCCGTCGATCCAGCGGTTCAGGCGCTCGGGCGCCACGGAGACCCAGCGGCCTCCCCCCTTGGCCGGTCGCGACGTCATGGAACGCGACACTACCGGCTGACCTCGCCGGACACACGATCTCACTGGTCAAGTCCAACGAATGGCGAAATATCGGTGAACATCACAGTGCGTTACTTCTGTGACAGTAGAGAATGCCCCATGCTCGGACTGTGACGACCAGAGCGCGACCCATCCCGCAGATCTCCCCGGCGGGCGCGGGGGTCACGCCTGTCGTCGATCTCGACACCGGGGGCGTCATCGCCTTCCAGGCGAACGGCGAGGCCCGCGGGAACATCTCCTTCACCGTCCAGACGGTGCGCGACGTCGCCGCGAGCGAGATCCTGCTCCCCCTGGTGCTCACCCTCCCGACGGCCGCGGTGATCGGCGGCTCGGCCGCGCTCGCCCCGCTGCACGAGGCCCTGCGCGCCTCGGGCCGGCGACCCGGCGAGGTGATCCTCACCGTACGGGGCGACTTCGGCCAGTTCGAGCGCCGCTCCCTGCTCACCGGGCTGGAGGGCCTGCGCGCCATCGGCTACCTCATCGCGGTCGGCGACCTGGGCACCGGGCACGTCCCGCTGGACCTGATCGCCGACGCGGCGCCGTACCTGGTGGTGATCTCACCGGACCTGATCGCCCAGGTGCCCCGCGACCCGCGCCGCGCCGCGATCGGCGAGGGCCTGGCGCGGCTCGCGCGGGGAACGGGCGCGCACGTGCTGGCCCCGGGGGTGCGCGACGAGGCGCAGCTCGCCGCGATCCGCGGCTGGGGGGTGCGGCTGGCCCAGGGCCCGCTGCTGGTCCCCGGCCCGTCGGGACGCGTGCACGTGCCGCTCCCGGTCGTCGAGCAGGAACCCTCGCGGCTCGTGCTCGGCCCCCGCGTCCACGAGTTCCTGCTGCCCGCGGTGACCCTCCCCTACGAGGCCACCGCCGAGGCCGTGATCGACGCCTTCGGCAGCGAGCCGTCCATCACCAGCGTGATCCTCGTCGACGAGTACCAGCGTCCCAGGGGCAGCCTCGACCGCAGCCGCTTCCTGCTCTCGATCGCCGGGCGGTTCGGCCACGCCCTGCACGGCAAGAAGGCCGCCGGGCGGCTCGCCGACCCCGCGCGCACGGTTCCCAAGACCACCCCCGCCATCGCGGCCATGCAGGTCGCGGGCCGCGACGCCGAACGCGTCTACGACGACCTGGTCGTCACCGACGAGGTCGGCCGCTGCATGGGCGTCGTCCGGGTCGCCGACCTGATCCGCCAGGTGGCGGCCATGCAGCGCTGAGACTCGTCCACGGATGACGGAACGGTCCATCCGCCGCTTCCGGCGCCGTCGCCTTTACGTTGTAGATTCGAATATTCGCCGAGCCGGCCCGCTACCCCTTGGCAGGCGCGCATGATCACGGTAGGAAGGGCACAGGGGGCGAGACGACGGCAAGGGGTACGGAATGGACGATCGCGGACCTCGGGTCGGGCGCCGGGGGCTGCTCGGGGCGGGACTCCTGGCCGGAGCCGGGGCCGCGCTGTCCGGGTGCACCTCCGGCGACACGCCCGCCGCCCCGGCCCCCGCCCAGCCCCCGCCGTTCGACCCTGCCAGCTGGGAGTCGGTGCGGGCCCAGTTCCCGCTCGACCCCTCCTACGCGCAGTTCGCCGCCTACGTCCTCGCCTCCCACCCGGCCCAGGTCCGGCGGGCGATCGAGGAGCACCGGCGCGGCCTCGACACCGACACCGACGCCTACCTGCACGGCGAGGACAGGGAGGGGCCGGTACGCGAGGCCGCCGCCGCCTACCTGGGCGCCGACGCCCCCGACGTCGCCCTCACCGACAGCACCACGATGGGCCTGGGCCTGCTCTACAGCGGCATGCGGCTGCTCCCCGGCCAGGACGTGCTCACCACCGAGCACGACTTCTTCGCCACCCACGAGAGCCTGCGGCTGCTCGCTGCCAGGACCGGCGCCAAGGTCCGCAGGGCCCGCCTGTACGACGACCCGGCCAAGGCCTCCGCCGACGAGATCGTCTCCCGGCTGAAGGCCGCGCTCACGCCGAGGACCCGGGTGGTCGCGATCACCTGGGTGCACTCGGGCACCGGGGTGCGGATGCCGGTCAGGGCGATCGCCGACATGGTCGCCGAGGCCAACCGCTCCAGGGACGCCGGGGACCGGGCGCTGCTGTGCGTGGACGGGGTGCACGGCTTCGGCGCGATGGCCGACGGGGTGGAGGAGCTGGGCTGCGACTTCCTGGCCAGCGGCACCCACAAGTGGCTGTTCGGCCCCCGGGGCACCGGCATCCTGTGGGGCAGGGGGCAGGCCTGGGGCGCGCTGCTGCCGGTGATCGCGAGCTTCTCCAGCGTGACCGTCGACCCGGGCACCGGCGACGAGCCGTACGGCCCCGGCGGGCTCCTGCACACCCCCGGCGGCTACCACAGCTTCGAGCACCGCTGGGCGCTGAGCGAGGCGTTCGCCTTCCACACCGCGATCGGCAAGGAACGGGTGGCGGCCAGGATCACCGAGCAGGCCACCCGGCTCAAGGCGGGGCTCGCGGCCCTGCCCAACGTGCGGCTGGTCACCCCGGTCTCCGCAGAGCTGTCGGCCGGGCTGGTCTGCTGCGCGGTCGACGGCATGGACGCCCCCACCGCGGTGGGCAGGCTCCGCCGGGACCACCGGATCGTCACCAGCGCGACTCCGTACCAGGACGTCTACCTGCGCTTCGGCACCGGAATCGTCACCACCCCCGAGCAGGTGGACCAGGCGGTGAGGGCGGTCGCGGCGCTCCGGTGACGTATGGTACGAGTTAGGTTTACCTAACTTAGACCCCCACGGAGTGACATATGGCAGACGAGAGAGCCGAGCGCCGCACACCGAAGGTGACGAGCGGCCTGGTCAGGCGGGTCGAGCGGCTCACCCCCCACATGATCCGGGTGGTGCTCGGCGGCGACGGCCTCGCCGGTTTCCGCGCGGACGAGTTCACCGACCACTACGTCAAGCTGCTGTTCGCCCCGGCCGGGGTGAGCTACCCGCGGCCGTTCGACATGGAGGCGATCCGCCGCGACCTGCCCCGCGAGCAGTGGCCCACCACCCGCACCTACACCGTCCGCCGCTGGGACGCCGACGCGCGCGAGCTCACGATCGACTTCGTCCACCACGGCGACAGCGGCCTCGCGGGGCCGTGGGCCGCCCGGGTCCGGCCGGGCGACGAGCTCCACTTCTTCGGCCCCGGCGGCGCGTACGCCCCCGACCCCGAGGCCGCCTGGCACCTGTTCGCGGGGGACGAGAGCGCGCTGCCCGCCATCGCCGTCGCCCTGGAGAACCTCCCCGCCGGGGCACCGGCCTGGGCCTTCATCGAGGTCGAGGGCCCCGAGGAGGAGCAGAGGATCGACTCCCCCGGCGACGCGAAGATCGTCTGGCTGCACCGCGCGGGCGCCCCGTACGGCGAGACGCTGGTCAGGGCGGTCCGCGAGCTCGACTTCCCCGACGGCGACGTGCACGCCTTCGTCCACGGCGAGGCGGGTTTCGTCCGCGATCTCAGGCGTCACCTGCGCGCCGAGCGCGGTATCCCGCTGGCGAGACTCTCCATCTCGGGCTACTGGCGCCTGGGCCGCGACGACGAGGCGTGGCGCTCCTCCAAGCGCGAGTGGAACGAGCAGATCGAGGCCGAGGAGGCCGCGACGCTCTCCTCCTGAGCCACCTCCCGGGCGGGCGGGTCAGAGGCGGCAGGCGAAGATGGCCGTCACCAGGATGGCCTTCGCCCCCATCTCCCAGAGCTGGTCCATGATCTGCTGGTGTCCCTTGCGCGGGACCATCGCGCGGACCGCGACCCAGCCCTCCCGGTGCAGCGGGGAGACCGTCGGCCCCTCCATGCCGGGGGTGAGGGCGATGGCCTCCTCGATCCGCTCGGCCCGGATGTCGTAGTCCATCATCACGTAGTCGCGCGCCACCAGCACGCCCTGCAGGCGGCGGATGAGCTGCCGCAGGCCCGGGGTCTCCTCGGCGCCGATCCCCTTGATCAGCACGCCCTCGGAGCGGGTGATCGGCTCGCCGAACACCTCCAGGCCGATGTTGCGCAGCGTGGTGCCGGTCTCCACGACGTCGGCCACGGCGTCGGCCACGCCCAGCCGGATCGCGGTCTCGACCGCGCCGTCCAGCTTGATCACCCGGGCCTCGACGCCCTGCTCGGCGAGGTAGCCCTCCAGCAGGCCCGCGTAGGCGGTGGCGACGCGCCTGCCCTTGAGGTCGGCGACGGAGTCGAAGTCGCCGGGGTTGGCGGCGAAGCGGAAGGTGGAGCGGCCGAAGCCGAGCGGGATGATCTCCTCGACCCGCGCCCCGGAGTCGTGGAGCATGTCGCGGCCGGTGATCCCGGCGTCCAGGGTGCCCTCGCCGACGTAGACGGCGATGTCCTTGGGCCGCAGGAAGAACAGCTCGCAGGAGTTCTCCGGGTCGGCGACCACGAGCTCCTTGCTGTCCTTGCGGACGCGGTATCCGGCTTCCTTGAGGATCGTCTGGGCCCCCTCGGTGAGGGCGCCCTTGTTGGGTACGGCGAGACGCAGCATGACGGGATTCCTTACGTGTGGACGGGACTGCCTGCAGGACCGGGAGCCGGGCGCACCGGCTCACAGATGCTTGTAGACCTCGTCCAGCCCGATCCCCTTGGCGATCATGAGAACCTGCACGTGGTAGAGGAGCTGGGAGATCTCCTCGGCCGTCCGCTCGTTCGACTCGTGCTCGGCCGCCATCCAGCTCTCGGCGGCCTCCTCCACGACCTTCTTGCCGATGGCATGGACCCCGGCGTCCAGCGCGGCCACGGTGCCCGAACCCTCGGGCCGGGTGCGCGCCTTGTCGGACAGCTCGGCGTACAGCTCTTCGAAGGTCTTCATGATCTCTCTCGGCGTCGTCGGATGTGCCCGTCAAGACTAACGGGCCATCCGGCCTCGTCGCGTGCAGGTCCACGCCCTGGGACGCGAGCCGCCCGGTTCGCGCCCCCTTTCCCCGAACGTCCGGGAATGTTCCGCCAGCCGCTACCGGAGGTGTCGCCGGTCCGGCTCAGGCCGACCGGTACCCCGTCGTCAGAACCCGCAGTTCTCGTACGGCGGGCAGGGCACGCGCTTTCTCGGGAGCGACGTCCGACACGATGCGGGCCGTGGCCTTGACCCGTACGTCCCACCGCGTCGCCGGGAGCGCCTCCACAAGGCTCAACGCCTGTTGCGCGCCTTGTTCCGGGTCGGTGCGGGCATGCAGCGCCGCGCTGTGCAGTGCCATCAGAACCGATGTGCGGTGCTCCGGCGGATACAGACCTTCGGCGGCACTCTGTGCGTCGGCGGCTCTCTTGGCGTCTCCGGCGAGCGTGTAAATCAGACTCCGGTCGAAATACGTTCCGCAGAGCGCCCAGTTGGAATCCAGGTTGATGATCTGAGAAGGGAACCGGTCGAATACGTCTTCGGCCTCACGCAGGGTGGCAACCGCTTCAGCGTGGCGGCCCAACGTGGCGAGAGTCTGGGCCTCGGCGCAGAGAGCGGCCACCAGGGGAACGCTGGGACGGTCCCCGGCGAGACGGCTGGCCTGCTGAGCCAGGAGAAGCACGTCGTCGAGATTCTCACCCGGGTCCGTCCTCCGGTAGAGCACTTCCCTGCCCGTCAACCAGGCTGCCAGCAAGGTGTCCCCGGAGCGCTCGCTCAAGCTGCGGGTCTTCCCCCACCAGCGTCGCGCCTCGCGACGATTGCCCAGGTCGAACCACTTCCCGGCGATCAGGGACGCGTGCCGCGCGGCGGCGTGGGCGAGGTCGCGGTGCACCGGCTCGGGCTGAGCCCGGCTCAGGTGAGGGGCCATGTCGGCGAAGTCGGCGGCCAGTCCAGCGAGAACGACGGCGGGCGGATCGACGTACGCCCGCTGGGCATGGATGTCCGCGGCGTCCTCCCAGTCGTCGATCATCTCCTGTGACACGCTCGCACCGGAGATCCGAGGTTCGGATACCTGCCAGGCGTCCGTCAGCGTGGCCAGCACGGGCGCCACCGTGCCGCCGACAGCGACGGCGGCGGCGTCCCGCATCAGTCGTCTGCGCTCCATATCCTCGCCTTCGTCACGCGTTGAGGCTTTTGCTTCGACTGTTTCGACGGTACTCCTCCGCAGCCGGTCGGTGTCGGCCATCGCCGCACGAAGCGCCTGTGTCACGAGTTCGCCCCCCGCGCCGAGTTCGGCGTCGAGAAGGGTGATCGCCGCGAAAGACGGGCGGTTCTTCGCCTGTTCCCACCTGGCGATGAGCGAGTAGTCCCACCGGATCCGGTCGGCGAGGCCGCGCAGGCTCAGCTCGCGCCGCTCCCGCCAGGTCCGCAGGGCACGGCCGAACTCCTGCCAGCCCGTCAAGGTCTTCGATGTCGACTGTCCGGTCACGTCTGCCCTCGCGATCCGTTGTGCGCGTTGCGCCACCTGCGGCGCAACGCTGTGTGGCTTGTCCTCCACCCCGAGTCACCTCAACTATGGCATCGGTTGGTGTCGTGTAAAGCGGAACCCCGCAGGCGGGCAGGCCGTGCGGGGTTCCTTGATCGGATGGAGGTCCGATCCATGAGAGATGGTAAGTCCATCGTGCCCGGACAGGCCATTCCCGGCCGGTGGGTGGTTCGCGGCGACGTCTCCCCGAGGTGCGCCGCCGCGCCACCCGCCGACGCCGGAAACCCGGCCCTTACGCCTACGCCGGTCGGGGACCAGGCCGCCAAGCCCCCTCCACCGGCCGGGAACCGGTCCGCCGAACCCCTTTCGCCGGTCGGGAACCGGGCCGCCGGGCGGGCCGGAGAGCTGGCCGCCGAGCTGATCGGGGTTCACGGCATCTTGGCGGACGTCCACGAGCTTCGTTCCGGCAGGGCCGTGGTGTCGGTCCACCACGGACTGCTGGCCTACACCGACGGGGAGACGTTCTGGTGGACCGGCCCCGAACGCGGCCACTGCGGCGGTCTCCTGCCCTGCTCCGCCACGGAGCCGGGCCCGGCGGCCGGGCGGCTCGCCGAGCACCGCGCGTTCCTGCGCGCCCGTCCCGCCACCGGCGTACTGGAGAGCGGGCTGCCGCTGCTGGCCGACGCGATCCTGGCCGACCATGTCGTCCCGCGCTGACGCCGGGCAGCGGGAGGGAGCGGTCGTGATTCCGCCGTACGGCACACCGGCGGGCGACCGGCTGAACGCGGCCACCTGGCGGTCCGGTGCCGTCACCGCCCTCCAGCGCCTGCGGGCCGAGCTGCACACCCACCGGATCTATCCCGCCATCGCCTACGACGAGGGACAGCCTCGTCTGGTGATCGGCGACGGCACGCTGACCGTCTGGGCCGACCGCGAGGGCATGTTCTTCTGCTGGGGCACCGTCCACCTGGAGGAGCCCGCCGACCACGCCCCGGCCGACGACCTGCTCCAGGTCGCCCGCCGCATCGCCGAACGGCTCGGAGAGCACTACACCGAGCCGGACGGCCCACCGTGAGCAGCGCGGCGGCGCGGAGAGGCCGGCTCCCGTGTCGCCGCCGCGCGGCTCCCGCGAGCGGTGGTGCGTGACCAGGGGCCGCTCGCGGGGCCGTACGCGGCCGGACGGTGTCCCGGGCAAGGCGCCGTCGCACGCCGGTCGCGGCGGTGCCCCCGTCCGGAGGGCCGGGGGCACCGCTCATCTCCTCTGGACGGCCCCCCGGTAGTTCACCGGGAAGGCGTCGTCCGTGTGCCCGGTTAGACGCTCAGTCGTTGACGCAGCGCAGCACCGGGCGGGTGACGAGGGCGGCGGGGTCGGGTGAGCCGGTGACGTGGAGGGTGACGCTCTCGCCGGGGAGCAGGGTGACGAGCATGTCGTCGACGGTGGAGGCCGGGTCGAGGCGGTCGGGGAAGAGGGCGAGGTCGCGCAGGAGGGTGCGGGCGGTGACGGTGACGTCCAGGCCGCCGCCCTCGGCCGGGGTGACCTCGGTGTCGTAGGCGGCGGCCGGGAAGGCGACCCGGGTGTCCTCGGCGAAGAAGCGGAGCGCGCGGTGCCCGTCCAGCCGTACCGACAGCAGCTCGGCCGACGGGTCTGCGGGGACGGCGACCGGGTCCGGGAGCGGGATCGCCGCCACCGAGCGGGGCGCCACCTCGACGGCGATCGTCTCCTTGGCCAGCGGTTCCCCGTCCAGGGCGAGGCGGAGGAGTTCCAGCTCCCCGGTCCAGGGTTCCGGGCCGTCGTTGACCACGGCGACGGCGCCGTCCTGGACGGTGAGCAGGCGGTCGGCGTAGACGCGGCGCAGCGCGTACCACAGCGGCTTGCGGCGGCCGGCGCCGTCGACGGCCGACCAGGAGGTGACCGGCCAGCAGTCGTTGAGCTGCCAGACGATCGTGCCCGCGCAGTGGGGCGCCAGGGAGCGGAAGCGCTCGATGCCGAAGGCGACGGCCCGGGCCTGGTTGAGCTGGGTGAGGTAGTGCCAGTCGTCGTAGGTCTCCGGCGCGGGCAGGTGCTCGCCGAGGCCGCGCAGCAGCTTGGCGTTGCCCTCGTGGGCCTTCTGGTGGTGCAGGACGAGGGGCGCGTCGGGGGCCAGCTCGCCGCTGACGGCGTCGCGCAGGGTGGTGTGGGCGGGCGGGCCCTGGAAGCCGAACTCGGCGACGAAGCGGGGGGTGTAGGTGGCGTAGTGGGTGTAGTCCTCACGGTTCCACACGTCCCAGATGTGGGTGGTGCCCCGTGCGGGGTCGTTGGGCGGCAGGTCCGGGTGGCCGGAGTACGGGCTGCCCGGCCAGTAGGGGCGGGCCGGGTCGAGCTCGGCCACCAGGGCGGGCAGCAGCCCGTGGTAGAAGCCCGCCCCCCAGGTGCGGCCCTCCAGCCTGTCCCGCCAGCCCCAGTCGGCGTGGCCTTCGAGGTTCTCGTTGTTGCCGCACCACAGCGCCAGGGAGGGCCGCCAGGACAGCCGGGTGACGTTCTCGCGGACCTCGGCCTCCACCTCGGTGGCGAACGGCTCCTCCTCGGGGTAGGCCGCGCAGGCGAACGGGAAGTCCTGCCAGACGAGCAGGCCGAGCTCGTCGGCGAGGTCGTAGAAGTCCTCGCTCTCGTACAGGCCGCCGCCCCAGACGCGCAGCAGGTTGACGTTCGCGCCGACGGCCTGGCCGAAGCGCCCGGCCAGGCGCTCGCGGGTGACGCGGGCCGGGAAGCAGTCGTCGGGGATCCAGTTGACGCCGCGCACGAACACCGGGGTGTCGTTGACGACGACGGTGAAGCCCTCGCCGGTCCGGTCGAGGCGGACGTCGCGGAAGCCGATCCGACCCGTCCAGGTGTCCCCCGGCACCTCGCGAGCCTCCTCGGGTTCCCCTGCCTTCCCAGTCTTCTCGGCCTCCTCGGGCCCCCCGGCCTTTCCGGCTTTCTCGGCCTCCCCGGTCTTACCGGTCTCCCCGGGCTCCCCGGCTTTCCGGATCGCGCCGGTCTCGCCGGGCTCGCCGGGCCCGCTGGGCACGCCGGGCTGTCCGGACAGGCGTACGGTCAGCTCGTAGCGGTCCTGGGCGCCGTACCCGCGTGGCCACCAGCGCCGGGGCTCGGGCACCCGCACCTCCAGGACGGCCTCGCGCTCGCCGGGGGCCAGCGTCGCCTCCGCCACGACCCCGGCCACCTCAACGGTCACGGTGAGGGGCGTGTCACCGGCGCGCTCGACCGTGACGTGCGCCTCGACGCGCCCGTCGGGGCCGTCGGTGCTCACCAGGGGGCGTACGGACTCGATCCTGGCCCCGCTCCACGAGTGCAGCCCGATGGGCCGCCAGATGCCGGAGGTGACCACGGACGGGCCCCAGTCCCAGCCGAAGTTGCAGGCCGCCTTGCGGACGAACTGGTACGGCGCCTCGTAGCTGCCCGGCCGGTCGCCCAGCGCGGCCCGTCGCGCCTCGGCGTACTCCACCGGGGAGGCGAAGCGCACCCGCAGCGTGTTCTCGCCCTCGCGCAGCAGCTCCCGTACGGGAAAGCGGTAGGAGCGGTGCTGGTTGGCCGTGGTCGCGACCTCGACGCCGTTGAGCTCGACGGTGGCGACGGTGTCCAGGCCCTCGCAGACCAGGTCGGTGCGGTCGTGCCCGTCGGCGTGCCAGGTGAAGACCGTCTCGTAGTCCCAGCCGGAGCGCCCGATCCAGGTCAGCCGGTTCTCGTTGTCGTCGAGGTAGGGGTCCTCGACGAGACCGGCGGCCAGCAGGTCGGTGTGCACGCACCCCGGCACCGTGGCCGGGACGCGGGAGACGCCCCCGCCCACCTGGTGAAGGGTCCAGCCGTCGTGTAGCGCCCTCAATTCACACTCCCGTGGATGTCGGTGTCGTCCCGCCGGACGAGATGACCCGGTTCGGCCTCCACCAGCGTGGAGGGCCCCTCTCGCACGTCCCCGGCGAAGGGGACCGGCTCGCCGTCCCACCGGGCGGTGAGCCTCGGCACCGACGACAGCAGCCTGGCCGTGTACGGGTGGAGGGGGTTGCCGAACACCATGCCGGTGGGACCGGACTCGACCACCCGCCCCCGGTACAGGACCACGGCCCGCTCGCTGATGTAGTTGCCCAGCGACAGGTCGTGGGTGACGAACAGCACGCCGAGGCCGCGCGACTTCAGGTCGGCGAGCAGGTTGAGGACGTCGATCCTGGTGGACGCGTCGAGCATGCTGGTGATCTCGTCGGCGACGAGGTACCTGAGGTCGAGCAGGAGCGCCCTCGCGATCAGCAGGCGCTGCAGCTGGCCGCCGCTGAGCTGGTGCGGGTAGCGGCCCAGGACCTGCCCGGGGTCGAGGCCGACGTCCTTGAGGGAGGTGTCGATCCTGCCGTCCCACTCGGAGGCGGCGACGCCGGGGAAGTACTCGTCCTTGATCATCCGGAGCACCCGGTCGGCCTTGAAGATCGGGTTGTAGCAGCTGAACGGGTCCTGGAACACGCCCTGCACGTGCCGGTAGTACGCCTTGCCCGGCCTGGCCGGGGCGCCGTCGAGGGTGATCGTGCCCTTCGTCGGGCGGAGCAGCCCCAGGACGGTCTTGCCGAGGGTCGTCTTGCCGCTGCCGCTCTCGCCGATGAGGGAGACCACCTCCCCCGGCGCCAGGTCGAGGCTCACGTCGTCGACGGCGGTGAGGGTCGCGGTGCCGAAGGCCCCCACCCGGTAGGTCTTGGTGACCCCTTCGAGTCTCAGCACCGTCGAACCCCTTCGAGTCTCGGCATCGTCGGGAACCCTTCGTGTCTCGGCGTCGCCGGAAATCCTCCGGGTCTCGGCGTCATCGGAAATCCTTCGCGTCTCGGCATCGTCGGAACCCCTCCGGGTCGGCATCGTCCGGTCCCTGCGGGTCTCTGCATCGTCGGAACCCCTCCGGGTCAGGCCTTCCAGCAGGCGACGTGGTGGCCGGGGGCGACCTCGACCGGCGGCGGATCCTCCGCGCACCTGCCGAAGGCGATCGGGCAGCGGTCCCTGAACCGGCAGCCGGAGGGCGGGTCGAGCAGCGAGGGCGGCCTCCCGGGGATGCCCGACAGCCTGCGCTCGGCGTGCCGGACGCCGACCTCGGGCAGCGAGGAGATCAGCATCCGCGTGTACGGGTGGCGCGGCTCCCCCACGATCACGTCCGCCGGGGCCTTCTCGGCCAGCTTTCCCGCGTACATGATCATGATCGTGTCGGCGATCTGGTAGGTGAGCGAGATGTCGTGGGTGATGAAGATCATGCTGCGCACGAAGCCTCGGTCCCTGAACTCCAGCAGGGTCCTGGCCACGGCCTTCTGGGTCGACACGTCGAGCGCGGAGGTGATCTCGTCGGCGATGAGCAGGGACGGGTCGAGCAGGGTGGAGACGACCATCACCACCCGCTGCCTCATCCCGCCCGACAGCTCGATCGGGTAGCGATCCAGCACGTCGCGCGGCAGCTCGACCAGGTCGAGGCGGCGTTCCAGCTCGGCGGCGTCGAGGCGCTCGCCCCGGGAGGCGAGCAGCTCGGCGATCATCCGGCCGATCCTGCGGGTGGGGTTCAGCGCGCTCATGGAGTACTGCGGGATGAGGGAGACCCGCTTGAAGCGGAAGGGGTTCATCCGGCGGTCGTCGCCGATCGGCAGCTCCTCGCCGTCCAGCTCCGCGCCGCCCCCGGCGAGCCGCATCCGGCCGTCCATCCTGATGAGGCTCTTGCCGAGGGTCGTCTTGCCGCAGCCGGACTCGCCCGCCAGGCCGAGGATCTCGCCGTCGCCGACGTCGAAACCCACCCCGTCGAGCGCCCGCACCTCGCCGCGCAGGGTCCGGTAGTGGACCCGCAGGTCGTTCACACGCAGAGTCATCTACAGCTCCCGCAGTTTCGGGTTGAACACCTCGTCCAGGCCGACGTTCATCACGTAGAGGGCGCCGACGACGGCGGTGATCCCGGCCCCCGGCGGGACGAACCACCACCACATGCCCAGGTGCAGGGCGCTCCAGCGGGCCGCGTTGTTGAGCATCAGGCCGAGCGAGACGCCCTCGCTGGGACCGAGGCCGATGAAGTCGAGCGAGGCGGCGATCAGGATCGACCCGCCGAACAGCAGGATGAAGGTCATGAAGAGGTACGAGCTCATGTTGGGCGCGATCTCCCTGGCGATGATCTTCCAGGTGCGCACGCCGCTGAGCCGGGCCAGGTCCACGAAGTCGCGCGAGCGCAGCGAGAACGTCTGGGCCCTGATCGCCCTCGCCGCCCAGGGCCAGGAGGTGAGCCCGATGAAGAGCGCCTGCACGCCGACGCTGCGGATGCCCAGGTAGGCGTTGACGATCAGCAGCACCGCGAGCGCGGGCAGGACCAGGACGATGTTGGTGAGCATGTTCAGCACCTCGTCGACCAGCCCGCCCCGGTATCCGGCGGTGAAGCCGACCGCCATGCCGATGACCGCGGCGAGCCCGCCGCCGAGCACCCCCACCTGGAAGGTGACGCGCAGGCCGTAGACGAACTGGGCGAAGACGTCCTGGCCGAACATGGTGGTGCCGAACCAGCGCTCGGCCGAGGGCGGCGAGGCGGGGGCGGCGACGTAGGCGTTCGGGTCGCCGCCGACGATCGCGGGGGCGGCGACGCCGAGGACGATCAGCGGGACCAGCACGACCAGCCCCGCCAGGAGCTTTCCGTTGCGCAGCGCGAAGTACAGGCCCTCGCGGCGCCCGGTGTTCCTGTCGGCGGGCACGGCCGTCATGCCGCCTCCCCTCCCATCCCGGTCCTGGTACGCGGGTCGACCAGGACGTAGACGATGTCGATGACGAAGTTGGCGATCAGCACGCCCACGACGATGAACAGGAAGGCCCCCTGCAGCAGGAAGAAGTCCTGGTTCTGGATCGCCTTGAGGATGAGGTGGCCGAGTCCCGGATAGGAGAAGACGATCTCGGTGACCAGGGCTCCGGCCACGAGCACGCCGAGCTGCAGGGCCAGGCCGGTGATCTGCGGCAGGATCGCGTTCCTGAACGCGTAGCGCCGGATGAGCCGCCGCGACGCCCCGAGCGAGGACAGGTAGGTGGAGTAGTCGGCCTCCAGCTCATAGATGATCATGTTGCGCATGCCGATCGCCCAGCCGCCGAACGCGACGAGGAAGAGCGAGGCGAACGGCAGGAACCAGTGCAGCGCCAGGTCCCCGAGGAACTCCCACGACCAGTTGGGCCGCATGGAGAAGCTGTAGCCGCCGGAGACGGGGAAGATCCCCGCCACCACGCCCAGCCCCCAGGCCAGCAGGATGGCGAGCCACATGTAGGGCGTGGCGGTGAGCACGTACCCGATCGGCAGCGCCGTGTTGTCCAGCCACCTCCGCCTCGCCGCGAAGGCGCCGAACCGGTTGCCCGCCCACCAGCTGAGCAGGATGGACGGGACGAGCAGCGCCAGCGTGTACGGCACCGCCCCCACGATGACGTCGGTCACCGGGGTGGGGAACAGCCAGATGCTGGTCCCCAGGTCGCCCCGGAACAGCGCGGCCCAGAAGTTGACGTACTGCCGCCAGAGCGGCAGGTCGAGCCCGAACAGGTTCGTGTAGTGGACGCGCATCGCCTCCACGGCGGCGGGCTGTGACACGTTGGCCCTGGCCAGCATGCTCTGGACCGGGTCGCCCGGCATGAAGCGCGGGATCATCCAGTTGATCGTGACGGCCACGAGGAAGGTGAGCCCGTACACGAGCAGCTTCCGGCCGAAATAGCGTCGCACGCGATCCTCCAGAATCGGCGAGATGGGCCCCTCCCCGCGCGGCCCGCGAGCGGTTCGCACGGGGTCCGAGCGAGCGTCCGAGCGGGCGTCCGGACGAATGGCCCAGGTGTGTGTGCGGGTGGCGCGCGGGGAGGGGGTGAGGATCGCGGGGTCAGCCCCCGGCGGGCTTCAGCTCGGTCAGGGTGAGCACCCCGCCCAGCTCCAGCCAGTTGCGCCACATGGTCGGCGGGGTCTTGGGGGTGCCCGGGGCCGAGGACGGCCAGTTGGTCCAGACCGCGTTGCTGGTCTGCGCCCACAGGCCGTTGTACCAGAGCGGGATCACCGGCAGATCGTCCAGCTGGATCTTCTGGATCTCCGAGGTGACCCGCTTCATGCCCTCGGCGTCGTCTGCCTTCTTGCCGTCGAGCTCCTGGACGAGGTCCCAGACCTTCTTGTTCTCGTAGCGGCCGAAGTTGACGGTGTTCTGCTGCTTGTTGACCGGCAGCCGGAACATGTAGTCGTAGTACATCCAGGGGGTGTTGGACAGCTGCCGCTCGTTGTTGAGCAGCAGGTCGAACTTGCCGGACGTGCGCTGGTCGACCAGCGCGTTGAAGTCGGGGAACTCGGGGGTGAGGTCGATCCCGGCGGCCTTCGCGCCCTCGGCGATGACCCGGCTCGCCTCCATCCAGTCGGTCCACCCGGCCGGGACGATCACCTTCAGCGAGGCCTTGGAGCCGTCCTTGTTCTCCACGAACCCGTCGCCGTCGCCGTCCTTGTACCCGGCGTCGGCGAGGAGCTTCTTCGCCTTCGCGGTGTCGAACGCGAAGCCCTTCTCGCTCACCACGGCCTGGTCGACGTACTTGTCCCACTGCGGCAGCAGGCCGGTCGGGCCGGACGCCTTGACCAGGTTGCCGTAGACGCCCTCGACGATCTTCTTGGTGTCGATGGAGTTGGCGAGCGCCTTGCGGAAGGCGGGGTCGTCCATCGGCTTCCTCGTGGTGTTGGGCACCAGGAAGGCGGTGTTGGCCGAGAGCATGTACGGCGGTTCCGGATAGTACGTCTGGACGCCGAAGTTTCCCTTGACGAGGTTGGCCACCCCGGGCAGGAAGTTGTTGCTGAGGTCCAGGCCCTTCTGCAGGAGCAGGCCCATCGCGACCTCGTTGCTGGAGTTGACGATGTCGACGACGTACTTGGGCTTGACGTCCTTGCCCAGCGCCGCCGTGGCCCACCAGCCGTCGCGCTTGACCCAGGCCATCCGGTCCTGGTCGTGGCTGTGGTAGGCGTACGGCCCGGTGCCGACCGGCTTCTCGTTGACGCCGTTCAGCACCTCCTCCTCGGAGAGGCCCTCCCAGAGGTGCTTGGGGACGATCGCGTTGCCGTAGACCCAGTTGGCCCACTGCTGGTAGTTGGCCTCGGAGAAGGTGAACCTGACCGTGCCCGGGTCGACCGCCTCGACCTTCTCCAGCCAGTCCCACAGGTTGGCGTAGGGGACGGTCTTCATCTTGCCGAGCTCGACCGTGAAGACCACGTCGTCGGCGACGAAGGGCTTGCCGTCGGCCCAGGTGACCCCCTGCCTGAGCTTGAGCTCGTAGGTCTTGTCGTCCGTCCAGGTGCCGCTCTCGGCGAGCCAGGGGGTGAACTTGTCCGTCTGCGGGTCGTACAGGAACAGGGTCTCGTAGACGAGCCCCTTGGTGCCGGTGGCCGAGTCCCAGGTCCGCAGCGGGTTCCAGTTGACCGGGGGACCCCACTGGGTGCCGCTGGTGTACAGGGTCTCGTTACGGGGGAACGCGGCGTCCGCGCCACTCGTCCCGCCCGCTCCGGCCGGTGGAGCCGCTCCGCCGGAACCCTGCGGCGCCGCGCTCGGAGCTGACGGCGTCGTGGACCCTCCGGTGCACCCGGCCACGGTCACGCAGGCCACGCAGGCCGCCGCGCCGAGGATCGCGAACCTTCGCCGAATCCGCATCGACTGTCTCCTCTCCAGCATGGGAGCGCTCCCAACCGATGTAAACGCGACCGCATGCGCTTGCTGAACCGGATAAGTACCGTGACCGTAAAGTCAACGCCTTGCACTGTCAATAGTCAGATGGACCGGTTCAGCTGCAATCCCCCGGGGCCGGACCGGAGGGGCTCACGAGGAGACCGGCGCCCCCGGACGTCACCGTCCCGCACGCCCCCGACGGGCCGACCCGGCTCGCCGTCCCGCTCACCCCGCCCAGGCTCACCCCGGAGGCCCCCGCCCGCGCGGGATCCCAAGGCGCCGCGCCGGGGCTTCGTCAGGGCCTGGTCAGCGTGACGAGCAGCGCGGGGTGGTCGGTGTACCTCATGGAGATGACGTCGGTGCGCTCGAAGCCCATGCTCGCCGCGAACACGTGCTGCACGGCCCCGTCCCCCTTCCTGAAGAAGGGAGCGGAGTTGCAATTCTGCACGTTCTGCCCGAACAGCGGCGCGTACCTCATGTTGAGGTCACCCGCCAGGAAGGTCGGCCTGGTGGCGGCGCCCCGGTCGCGCAGCATGGCGATGGCGGCCCTGCACTGCGCCATCGCGACGTTCCCCGTGGTCGACAGGTGGGTGGCGCACCCGGTCAGGTCGGGGAACTCGGCGCACACGTAGACGCGTCGCTCGCTCCCGCCGTCCTGGGTGGCGTACACGCCGGAGAAGCTTGTCGCCCCCGTGGCGCGGAAGATCAGCCCGTTGCCGTACTCGTCCCCGTTGACGCAGCGCACCGGCGTGCCGTCGGGCCGCAGCGCGGGGGCGAACGCCCGGTGGCCGTCCCCCATCGAGGGGGCGAGCCGGGCCAGGTCGTCGCGGCAGATCTCGTTGAGCGTGACGACCTGCGGCTGCCTGGCGGCGATGATGCCGAGCGCCTCCTGGATGACGTCGTCCCCGTTGAAACAGGAGGTGTTGACGCCGCTGTGGCAGAGGTTGAGCTGCAGGACGCGGTAACTCTGCGCGGCGGACGCGGAAGGAACGCCGGAAGGAAGGGCGGCGGGAACGACGGCGGGGACGACGGCGAAGGCCCCGGCCAGCAGGACGACGAGGGGAAGGCGGACGAGAACACGGAGGCTGAACCACGAAAGGCGCATTTATCCTCTTATCTCGGATATCCCAAACACATCGGTCGATCACGAAGGCACTCCCCCGCGAGGGCGCCCGGTCTCCCCAGGAGATTCAAAGCCGAACAGAAAAAGCGGGATATAAAGCCATAATGACGACCAGAGCTAGATCGTCAACCACGAGATCCGGCGCGGCCCGGCGCGGCCCGCGCCCCCGGACGACCTGAGGTCCAAGCCGCCTCCAACCCACCCGCAAGCCCTCCCTGTGCAAGGTGAGGGCGTGAGAAACATCAGATCTTTCTTCACCGCCGCCGTCTGCGCGGCCGTCCTGCTCTCCACGGGTACGGCCGCCACAGCGTCCACTGCGTCCACTGCGTCCACTGCGTCCACTGCGTCCACAGCGTCCGCCGCGTCCGTCGCGACGACCACCGCCCCCTCCGAGTACGTGAGCGTCTCCATCGAGAGCGTGATCGCCTACGACCTCGAGGAGAACGGGCACGACGAGGTCTACCTCAAGGCCACCGGCCCCAGCATCCTGCCGCCGACGAGCCAGGTCGTCGAGCTGTGGCCGGATCCGAACTGGGCCGGCCGGACCATGTCGCTCGCCCAGCACAGGTGCGCCTGGACGCTGAACGACTACAGGTGCCCCAGGGACCGCACGATCATGGTGTACGGAGGCCCCATGAAGGAGCCGCTGTTCCACGCGAGCCAGAGCGTGCGCCTCACCCTGATGGAGGACGACTACATCGGGGACGACCTGCTCCTCGAGCAGAGCATCCCGCTCGAACCGATCGAGGAGACCCGGTTCTACGAGTTCGAGAGGAAGACGAGCGGCTGGCACTACGTGATCCACGTGCGTGTCGACCCGCGCCCCTCGCCATGGTGATCCCGGGGTGAGCACGGGCTGATCCCGTCCGGCCTCCGGACCCGGCCGTGAAAAGCCGAAAGCCGGAAAAGCCGGAGGCCGGGAAACCCGGAGGCCGGGAAAAGCCGAAGGGCCGGTACGGCGTGACGCCGTACCGGCCCCTCAGGGTCGAGCGGTAGGACCTTCGGGCCCTACGAGATGATCAGCGGCCGTAGCGGCTGCCGCCGCCGCGCGGCGCGGAGCCGCGGCCGTCGGCGCGGAACTCGCCGCCGCGGAAGCCGCCGCCCTGGCGGTCGCCGCGGAACGGCTCGCGCTCGCCCGCGGGACGCTCGGAACGGTAGCCGCCACCGGCCGGGGCCGGGCGGTCGGCGCGGAACGGCTCGCGCCGCTCGCCACCGCGGTAGCCACCGGCGGGACGCTCGGAGCGGAAGCCACCGCCCGCGGGACGCTCGGAACGGTAACCGCCGCCGGCCGGGCGCTCGGAGCGGTACTGGCCGCCACCGGCGGCACCGGTGCCGCGGTTGTCGTCACCGAAGGAACGCTCGCGAGGCTGCTGGCCCTCACCGGCGCCGTGGGCGGGACGGTCGGAGCGGAAGCGGCGCGGGCCACGCCCGCCGCCACCGTTGCCGCCGAAGCCGCCGCGGCCCTGACGCTGCTTGGCGGCCGGCGCCGAGGGCTCCCAGACCGGGATCGGCTCGCCGCTGGGCGTACGCGCACCGGCGACCTCCTCCAGGCGCGGGTGGCCCGGGGTGGCCTTGATGCGGAACGGCTTGATGCCCGCGCGGCGGGTCATCGAGTCGGTGGACCGGCGCTCGTTGGGGAGCACCAGCGTCATGACGGTGCCCTTCTCCCCGGCGCGGGCGGTACGGCCACCGCGGTGCAGGTAGCTCTTGTGGTCCTGGGGCGGGTCGACGTGCAGCACGAGGCTGATGTTGTCGACGTGGATGCCGCGGGCCGCGACGTCCGTGCAGACCAGGACGTTGATCGTGCCTTCCTTGAACTCGGCCAGGATGCGGGTGCGCTGGTTCTGGCGCTTGCCGCCGTGCAGGCCGCCGGCCCGGATGCCGACCTGGGCGAGCTGCTTGCACAGCCGGTCGACGCCGTGCTGGGTCCGCACGAAGATGATGGTCCGGCCCTCGCGGTTGGCGATCTCGGCGGTCACCGGGAACTTGTCGTCGCGGTGCACCTCCAGCACGTGGTGCTCCATGGTGTCGACCGAGGAGGCGGCCGGGGCCATCGAGTGGGTCACCGGGTTGGTGAGGAAGCGGCGGACCAGCTTGTCGACGTCGCCGTCGAGGGTGGCGGAGAACAGCAGGCGCTGGCTGTCGGCCGGGGTCTGCTGCAGGATCGCGCTGACGACCGGGAAGAAGCCGAGGTCGCACATGTGGTCGGCCTCGTCGAGGATCGTCACCTGGACCTCGTCCAGCATGCACTCACCCTGCTGCATGAGGTCGGTCAGGCGGCCGGGGGTGGCCACGACGACCTCGACGCCGCGGCGCAGCGCCTCGATCTGACGGCCCATGGACATGCCGCCCACGACGGTCTTCATCCGCAGCGACAGGCCGCGGCCGAGCGGCTCCAGCGCGTCGGTCACCTGCATGGCGAGCTCGCGGGTCGGGACCAGCACGACGGCCAGCGGGTGGCCCGGGCGGGCCTTGGCGCCGGCGATGCGGGTCATCATCGGCAGGCCGAAGGCGAGCGTCTTGCCGGAGCCGGTCTGGCCGCGGCCGAGGACGTCGTGACCTGCGAGGATGTCGGGGATCGTGGCCCGCTGGATGGGGAAGGGACTGTCGATGCCCGAACGGGAGAGACCGGTCACCAGCGGCTTCGGCAGACCGAGGAGGGTGAACTCGGACACGCCTGCGGGGGCCTGGGAGATCTCGGTGATGTCAGTAATTTCGGGCAGAACAGCGTCAAGCATGGTCACGAAGACTCGTGCCTTTCGATAGAAGAACGGGGCACGTCACTTCTGCGAAAGGACGAGCCTGGAACGCACGGCCTGAGGCCGCGCTGGATCAACGCCCACATGGGGGCGGTAGTGCGGTGCAAGTCGAGGCGCACCGCACGGGGCGGGTCTAGCTTACCCGCACGCAGTCAAACCACGATCAAGCATACCCGGCGTTCGCAGTGCCAGGTTCGGTCGGGGCGTTCGGCATCAGCCGACCGCTTGTCCGTCGGTTGGAGTCAACACTCCTGGCCGGGCTTTTCTTCCCGGCCTCCGAAATCCTCTCACACAATTGGGTACGGCCCGAACCCCGGGGGGTGCGAGCCGTACCCGGGACCGCTTCTCAGACGTTGAAACCGAGCATCCGGAGCTGCTCACGGCCCTCGTCGGTGATCTTGTCCGGGCCCCACGGCGGGAGCCACACCCAGTTGATCTTCACGTCGGAGACCATGCCCTCCAGGGCCGAGTGCGCCTGGTCCTCGATGACGTCGGTCAGCGGGCAGGCCGCGCTGGTCAGCGTCATGTCGATGGTGGCGACCGGCAGGACGGCGCCGTCGGTGCCGCCCTCGGCGCCTTCGGCGGCCTCGGCGGCGTCCAGGTGGAGCCCGTAGATCAGGCCCAGGTCGACGACGTTGATGCCGAGCTCGGGGTCCACGACGTCCTTCAGGGCCTCCATGACCTCGTCATGGGTGGTGTCCCCGTCGTAGGCCGTGGTGGGGGTCTCTACTGCCTTGCTCATTCGCTGCTCCTCACGACCGCGTCCTTGTAGGCCATCCACGCCAGTAGCGCGCACTTCACCCGGGCGGGGAACTTGGCGACCCCGGCGAAGGCGACGGCGTCGCCCAGCACGTCCTCGTCCGCCTCGACCTTCCCCCTGCCCTGCATGAGCCGGGTGAACTCGTCCACGACGCCGAGGGTCTCGTCGACGGTCGAGCCGGTGGCCAGCTCGTGCAGCACGGAGGCCGCGGCCTGGCTGATGGAACAGCCCTGCCCGTCGTAGGAGACGTCCTCGACCTTGCCTCCGTCGCCCAGCTTCACGCGCATGGTGATCTCGTCACCACACGTCGGGTTCACGTGGTGGACCTCGGCGTCGTACGGATCGCGGAGCCCCCTCCCCTGCGGGTGCTTGTAGTGCTCCAGGATCAGCTCCTGGTACATGGACTCGGCGATCATAGGGCCGTGCTCACCTTCTCGTTCGCTGCGCCGTGCGCTCGTGCGTCGCCGCGCGCCGTGCGGCGGGCGCCTCGCGCCCGCCGTTCGCCCGTCCACCGGCTCGACTGCTCGGGCATGGCTAGGCGAACACCTTCCGCACGTGGTGGAGGCCGCGGACCAGGGCGTCGATCTCGGCCGGTGTGTTGTAGAGGTAGAAGGACGCCCGCGTGGTCGCGGGAATCCCGAACCTCAGGTGGAGCGGGCGGGCGCAGTGGTGCCCCACGCGCACGGCCACCCCGAAGTTGTCATCCAGAATTTGCCCGACGTCGTGCGGGTGAATCCCCTCCAGGGTGAACGAGACCGTGCCGCCCCGGTCGGCGAGGTCCAGCGGGCCGATCACCCGCAGCCCCGGGATCTCCCCCAGGGCGCCGAGCGCGTACGCGGTGAGCTCGTGCTCGTGGCGCGCGACGGCGTCCATCCCGATCTCGGACAGGTAGTCGATCGCCGCGCCGAGGCCGATGGCCTCGACGATCGGCGGGGTGCCCGCCTCGAACTTGTGCGGCGCGGGCGCGTAGGTCGAGTGGTCCATCCAGACCGCCTCGATCATCTCGCCGCCGCCCATGAACGGGGGCATCGCCGACAAAAGCTCGCCGCGGGCCCACAGCACGCCGATCCCCGAGGGGCCGAGGAGCTTGTGGCCGGTGAAGGCGAGGAAGTCGACGCCCAGCGCGGCCACGTCCACCTTCTGGTGGGGCACCGACTGGGAGGCGTCGAGCATCATCAGCGCGCCGACCTCGCGGACCCTGGCGAGCACCGGGGCGACCTGGTTGACCGTGCCCAGCACGTTCGACTGGTGCACGATCGAGACGACCTTCGTGCGCTCGTTGACGAGCTCGCCGAGGTTCGACAGGTCCAGGCGGCCCTCGTCGGTGACGGAGAACCACCGCAGGGTCGCGCCGGTGCGCTGCGCGAGCATCTGCCACGGCACGATGTTGGAGTGGTGCTCCATCTCGGAGATGACGATCTCGTCGCCCGGCCCGAGCCGGAAGCGCGGGTCCTCGCCGATGGGGTTGCCGAAGGCGTACGCCACCAGGTTGAGCGCCTCGGAGGCGTTCTTGGTGAAGACGATCTCGTCGCGGCCGGGCGCGCCGACGAACGCGGCGACCTTGTCGCGCGCGTCCTCGTACGCCTCGGTGGACTCCGCGCCCAGCACGTGCATCGCGCGGCCGACGTTGCTGTAGTGCATCGCCATGTGCTCGCGCATCACCTCGACCACCTGGGTCGGCTTCTGCGAGGAGTTGCCCGAGTCAAGGTAGACGAGCGGCCTGCCGCCGGGAAGTTCGCGGGACAGGACCGGGAAGTCCTTCCTGATCCTCTCCACGTCAAGGCCGGTGTCCATCAGGCCGACGCCTTCGTGTAGGCCTCGTAGCCCTCCGCCTCGAGCTTCTCGGCGAGCTCGGGGCCGCCCTGCTCCACGATCCGCCCGGCGGAGAAGACGTGGACGAAGTCCGGCTTCACGTAGCGCAGGATGCGGGTGTAGTGGGTGATGAGCAGCACGCCGGTCTCGTCGGAGCGGAAGCGGTTGATGCCCTCGGAGACCACGCGCAGCGCGTCGACGTCGAGGCCGGAGTCGGTCTCGTCGAGCACGGCGATCTTCGGCTTGAGGAGCTCCAGCTGGAGGATCTCGTGGCGCTTCTTCTCGCCGCCGGAGAAGCCCTCGTTCACGTTGCGCTGGGCGAAGGCCGAGTCGATGGACAGGGCGTCCATGCCGGCCTTGAGGTCCTTGGCGAACTCGCGGAGCTTGGGGGCCTCGCCGCGGACGGAGGTGACGGCGGTGCGCAGGAAGTTGGAGACGCTGACGCCGGGGACCTCGACCGGGTACTGCATGGCGAGGAACAGGCCCGCGCGGGCGCGCTCGTCGACCGTGAGCTCCAGCAGGTCGACCCCGTCGAGCAGGACCTGGCCGCTGGTGATGGTGTATTTGGGGTGGCCGGCGATCGCGTACGCGAGCGTGGACTTGCCCGAGCCGTTGGGGCCCATGATGGCGTGGGTCTCGCCGGCGCGCACGGTCAGGTTGACGCCGCGCAGGATCTCCTTGTCGGCGACGGTGACGTGCAGGTCGCGGATCTCCAGGGTGGAACCCGACGGAACTCGGCTCGTGTCAGACACTTTATGACTCCTTCGAGAGCGAGACGAGGACGTCGTCGCCATCGATCTTTACTCGGTATACGGGGACGGGCTTGTTCGCGGGCGGCCCGGTGGGCTTGCCCGAGCGCAGGTCGAAGCACGAGCCGTGCAGCCAGCACTCCAGGGCGCCGTCGTAGACCTCTCCCTCGCTGAGCTTCACCTCGGCGTGGGAGCAGACGTCGTGCAGCGCGAAGACCTCCTCACCCTGGCGGACCAGGGCGACGGGGGTCTCGCCGACCTCGAGGCCGATCACACCCTCGTCGGGGATGTCGGCGAGCTTGCAGACCTTCTCGAACGTCACTTCTCGAGCTCCGCCTCGACCCGGGCGAGCACCCGCTCGCGAAGCTCGGGGACCTCGATCTTCTCCAGCAGCTGCGCGAAGAAGCCCCTGATGACGAGGCGGCGCGCGTCCTCGAAGGGGATGCCGCGGGCCTGGAGGTAGAAGATGTGCTCGTCGTCGAGACGGCCCGAGGCGCTGGCGTGACCCGCCCCGGCGACCTCGCCGGTGAGGATCTCCAGGTTGGGCACCGAGTCGGCGCGGGCGCCGTCGGTGAGCAGCAGGTTGCGGTTGAGCTCGTAGGTGTCGGTGCCCTCGGCCTCGACGCGGATGATGACGTCGCCGATCCAGACCGCGTGGGCGTCCTGGCCCTGCAGCGCGCCGCGGTAGTCGACGTTGCTGCGGCAGCCGGGCCTGGAGTGGTCGACGAGCAGGCGGTGCTCCAGGTGCTGGCCGGCGTCGACGAAGTAGAGGCCGTTCAGCTCGGCGTCGCCGCCGGGGCCGTCGTAGGAGACCGACGGGGAGAGCCTGACCAGGTCGCCGCCGAGGGTGACCACGAAGCCGCGGAAGGTCGCGTCCTTGGCCAGCAGGGCGTGGTGGTGGGAGACGTGCACGGCGTCGTCGGCCCAGTCCTGCAGGCTGACGACCTTGAGCGTGGCGCCCTCGCCCACGACGAACTCGACGTTGTCGGCGTAGACGGCGCTGCCCTGGTGGTCGAGGACGACCACGGCCTCGGCCATCGGCTCCAGCCTCACGACCGTGTGGCCGTACGCGGCGCCCTGCCCGGACCCGGTGAAGGTGATCACGGTCGGCTTGGAGGCGACGGCCTCGCGCGCGACCGTGACCACGGTGGCCTTCTCGAAGGAGGCGTAGGCCTGGGCGCTGACCCGGTCGGCGGGCACGTAGGACTTGCCGACCCGCTGGTCGTCGCGGCCGACGGTCTCCACGGTGACCTCGGGTGCGGCGTCGACCTGCACGACGACGTTCGCGGAGGCCGCGACACCCTCGTGCAGGCCCTTGAGCCGGGAGAGCGGCGTGAAGCGCCACTCCTCCTCCCGGCCGGTCGGCACCGCGAAGTCGGCCACGTCGTACGAGGCCTTCTCGTGGAGGGTCGACAGAGGTTTTCCGGTGTCGAGACCCATCAGCCGACGGCTCCTTCCATCTGCAGCTCGATCAGGCGGTTCAGCTCCAGGGCGTACTCCATCGGGAGCTCGCGGGCGATCGGCTCGACGAAGCCCCGGACGATCATCGCCATCGCCTCGTCCTCGCCCATGCCACGGCTCATCAGGTAGAAGAGCTGGTCGTCGGAGACCTTGGAGACGGTGGCCTCGTGCCCCATGGAGACGTCGTCCTCGCGCACGTCCACGTAGGGGTAGGTGTCGGAGCGGCTGATCTGGTCGACGAGGAGCGCGTCGCACTTGACGGTGCTGGCGCTGCCGTGGGCGCCCTCCTCGATCTGGACCAGACCGCGGTAGGAGGTGCGGCCGCCGCCGCGGGCGACGGACTTGGAGATCACCGAGGAGCTGGTGTTGGGCGCGAGGTGCACCATCTTGGCCCCGGCGTCCTGGTGCTGGCCCTCACCGGCGAAGGCGACGCTGAGGGTCTCGCCCTTGGCGTGCTCGCCCATGAGGTAGACGGCCGGGTACTTCATGGTGACCTTGGAACCGATGTTGCCGTCGACCCACTCCATGGTCGCGCCCTCGTACGCCACGGCGCGCTTGGTGACCAGGTTGTAGACGTTGTTCGACCAGTTCTGGATGGTCGTGTAGCGGCAGCGCGCGTTCTTCTTCACGATGATCTCCACGACCGCGCTGTGCAGCGAGTCGGAGGAGTAGATCGGCGCGGTGCAGCCCTCGACGTAGTGGACGTAGGAGCCCTCGTCGACGATGATCAGGGTCCGCTCGAACTGGCCCATGTTCTCGGTGTTGATCCGGAAGTAGGCCTGGAGCGGGATCTCCACGTTGACGTTCGGCGGCACGTAGATGAAGCTGCCGCCACTCCAGGTGGCCGTGTTCAGCGCGGCGAACTTGTTGTCGCCGACGGGGATCACGGTCCCGAAGTACTCCTTGAAGATCTCCTCGTGCTCCTTGAGCGCGGTGTCGGTGTCGACGAAGATGACACCCTTCTCCTCAAGGTCCTCACGGATCTTGTGGTAGACCACCTCGGACTCGTACTGGGCGGCGACGCCGGCGACCAGGCGCTGCTTCTCCGCCTCGGGGATGCCGAGCTTGTCGTAGGTGTTCTTGATGTCGTCGGGCAGGTCCTCCCAGGAGGCGGCCTGCTTCTCCGTCGAGCGCACGAAGTACTTGATGTTGTCGAAGTCGATCCCGCTGAGGTCGGAGCCCCAGTTGGGCATGGGCTTCTTGCCGAAAAGGCGCAGCCCCTTCAGACGAAGGTCCAGCATCCACTCCGGCTCGCTCTTCAGCGCGGAGATGTTGCGGACGACCTCTTCGGACAGGCCACGCCGGGCCGTCGCTCCCGCGGCGTCCGAGTCGGCCCAGCCGAACTTGTAATTCCCGAGGCCTTCCAGCTCCGGGCGGTCGGTGACAGTCACCTTCCGGTCTCCTTGCTCGATGTGTCGATCGTTTCGTGGATGGCCGGCGGTGGCGCCGGATCAGGTATCGGTAAGCCGGGCGCGCGCTCTCGCGCGCCCGGCCCGGGTGTCCTGTGGGGACTCACGTGCGTGGTGCACACGCCGTCGCCGTGGGCGATGGTCGCGAGCCGCTGCACGGGGGTGCCGAGGATGCGCGCGAACGCCTCCGTCTCGGCCTCGCACAGCTGCGGGAACTCCGCGGCCACGTGCGCCACCGGGCAGTGGTGCTGGCACAGCTGCTCGCCGCCGAGGCTGGCCTTGCTCGCCGAGGCGGCGTAGCCGTCGGCCGACAGCGCCTCGGCCAGGACGCGGACCCGCTGGTCGGCGGGGACCTCGCTCATCCTCGGCCTCAGGCGGTCGACCAGGCCGGCCACCTGCGACCGGGCGAACTCCGCCACGGCCTCCTCGCCCACGCGCTCGGCCAGGAAACGCAGCGCGCTCCCGGCGAGGCCGTCGTAGGCGTGCTCGAAGGCGCTGCGGCCCGCGTCGGTGATCGCGAACAGCTTGGCCGGTCGCCCGCGCCCGCGCTGGCCTCGCGGCCTGGCGGTGCGGGCCTCGGCCATCCCCTCGGCCAGCAGGGCGTCGAGGTGCCTGCGGACGGCGGCGGGGGTGAGGCCGAGCCGCTCGCCGAGGGCGGCGGCGGTGACGGGCCCGTGCTCCAGGATGAGCCGGGCGACACGCGCTCGCGTGCTGCGCTCGGCGGACACGCCGGAGGGCCGCGCGGCGGCGGATCCGTCGGTGCCCTGCATCCCGGTCACGTATTTCACAACATCAGTGTGCCGTAATTGCTTCCCCAGTTACAAACCCGATGTACGGTCGACCGAATGTGGTTTGTCACGCAGGTAAGCCTTACCTAACCTGGGGAAACGCTCCGCGAGGCGCCCCGCAGGCCGACGAAGGCGGCGAGCGCGGCGAGGGTGAAACCGGCCAGGACGACGGCCATCGGCAGGGCCGATCCCTCGCCGCCCAGACCCACCAGCGGGGCGGCGAGCGCGCCGAGCGCGAACTGCAGCACGCCCGTCAGCGCGGCCGCGCTCCCGGCGATCTGCTGGGGCTGCCCGGCGAGGGCGAGCGCGGCGCTGCCCGGCAGGACGAAGCCCGCCCCGCACATCATCACGAACAGCGCGGCGACCAGTACCGCCAGGGGCAGGTGGAACAGGGCCGTGACGAGCACCCCGGCGGCCCCGGCCACGCTCAGGAACAGCCCGGCGAGGATCAGCCTGGCCGGGTCCAGGCGCCCGGCGAGGCGCCCGCCGATCTGCGCGGTGACGGTCAGGCCGAGCGCGTTCAGCCCGAACACCAGGGAGAAGGTCTGCGCCGAGGTGTCGTAGACGTCCTGGAGCACGAACGGCGACCCGGAGATGTAGGCGAACATGGCCGCGAAGCCCAGCCCCCCGGACAGGGTGGCGGCCATGAAGGAGCGGTCGCGGAGCAGGTGCCAGAAGGTGACGAGGGTGTGCCGGAGCCCACCGCTCTCGCGCCGTCCGGCGGGCAGCGTCTCGCGTACCCCGGACAGGGCGGCGGCCAGCAGCAGGAGTCCCGCGACGCTCAGCGCGACGAACACGCCCCGCCAGGAGGTGTGGTCGAGCAGCTGCGCGCCCGCGACGGGGGCCAGGATCGGCGCGAGGCCGGTCACGAGCATGAGGGTGGCGAAGATGCGGGCGATGGCCGCGCCCTCGTACAGGTCGCGGACGACCGCGCGGACGATCACCAGCGCGGCGCCGCCCGCGACGCCCTGGAGCAGGCGGAACCCCACCAGCCCGTACGCCGACGGGGCGAAGGCGCACAGCAGGGAGGCGGCGGCGTAGGCGGTGATGCCGATGAGCAGCGGGCCGCGCCGGCCGCGCGTGTCGCTGATCGGGCCCGCGACGACCTGGCCGACGGAGAACCCGATGAGGCAGGCGGTGAGGGTGAGCTGCACCTGCGCCTGCCCGGTGCCCAGGTCGGCGGCGATGGAGGGGAAGGCGGGCAGGTACATGTCGATCGAGAGGGGACCGACCGCCGACAGCGCGCCCAGGATGAGCAGTAGCAGTGTCCTGCGCCGTGCGATCGGCGCCACCTCCGGCTCGACGACGGCCGCGGTCATACCCGTATCCCCTTTTTCGGTTGCGGGCCGCTTCGGTCGCGGGCCACGTGTTTCAAGGTGCTTCAAGGCGGTTCAAGGTGCTTCAGGGCCACTTGGTTGCGGGCCGTGCCCTCGGGTCACGGGCGACGGCAGGCCCACAGAGGCCGAAGCGTCCCAACCAACAGCCGGTCATCCGAATTCCTGTATTTCGGAAATTTCCTCAGAAAAACCTTCACGCGCCAGGCGGGACAGGTCCGGCACCGGCCGGAGAACGGGGCCGGGACGGCCCCGGACGCGTGGTCCGGGAACGGGACCGGCGGGCGCAGTCCCTAAACTCGTGGCCATGGACTCCCCAGCCGTCGAGATCGTCGACCTGGTCAAGAGATACGGCCGGACGACCGCGATCGACGGCCTGACCTTCAGCGCCGCCCGAGGCGCGGTCACCGCGGTGCTGGGCCCCAACGGGGCCGGCAAGACCTCCACCCTGGAGATCTGCGAGGGGTTCCGCGGGGCCGACGGCGGCACCGTGAGGGTGCTCGGGCTCGACCCGTCGCGACCGGAGCTGCGGGCCAGGGTCGGGGTGATGCTCCAGGCGGGCGGCGTTCCCCCCGCGTCCCGCTGCGGGCAGTGGCTGCGGCTGATGTCCCGCTTCCACGCCCACCCGCTCGACCCGGCGGCGCTACTGGAGCGGCTGGGGCTGAGCGAGCACGCCCGCACCCCGTACCGCAGGCTCTCCGGCGGCCAGCAGCAGCGCGTCTCGCTGGCGGGGGCGGTCATCGGCCGTCCCGAGCTGGTCTTCCTCGACGAGCCGACCGCGGGCCTGGACCCGCAGGCCAGGCACGCCTGCTGGGAGCTGGTACGTGACCTGCGCGCGAGCGGGGTCTCGGTGGTGCTCACCACCCACCACATGGACGAGGCGGAGAAGCTCTCCGACCAGATCGTGATCATCGACCGCGGCAGGGTGGTCGCCGAGGGCACGCCCTCCTCCCTCACCGGCGCCGAGCGCCAGCTGCGCTTCCGCGCCCGGCCCGGCCTCTGCCTGGACGAGCTGCTCGCCGCCCTGCCCGCCGGCAGCGCGGCCAAGGAGTCTCCGGCGGGGCACTACATCATCGAGGGGCAGGTCGCGCCGGGCCTCCTCGCCACCGTGACGACCTGGTGCGCCGCCGAGGGGGTGACCGCCGACGACCTCAGCATCGAGCGGCGCACCCTGGAGGACGTCTTCCTGGAGCTGACCGGGCGTGAGCTCCGGTGACGCCCCCGGAATCCCCGGCGGCGGTGCCACTCCCGAGACCCGTCGCTCCGGTGACGCTCACGGCGTCCCCGAGCCCGGTGACGTTCCCGGCGTCTCTGAGTCCGGTGACATCCCCGAAGTCCCCGAGTTCGGTGACGCTCCCGAAGTCCTCGGGCCCGGTGACGTCCCGGGAACCCGTCGCTCCGGTGACATCCCAGAACCCCCCTCGCCGCCGCCCCGCGCGCGGCCGGACGCGGCCGGAGCCGGGGCCGGAGCGCGGGCCAGACCGCAGGAGAGCCCCATGACGACCCTGGACCTCACGCCGGCTCCCGGAGCCGCGCCGCTGGGCCGGATGGTGGCGGCCCAGACGGGCGCGGAGATCCGGGCGACGCTCCGCAACGGCGAGCAGCTGCTGCTCACGATGATCATCCCGGTGCTGCTGCTCGTCGGCCTCTCCTCCGCCCCGATCCTCGACGTGGGCGGCGGTTCCCGGATCGGCTTCATGACCCCCGGGGTGCTCGCGCTGGCCGTGATGTCCACCGCCTTCACCGGGCAGGCCATCGCGACGGCCTTCGAGCGCCGCTACGGCGTGCTGAAGCGGCTGGGCGCGACCCCGCTGTCGCGGGCCGGGCTGATGCTGTCCAAGACGCTCGCGGTGATCGCCGTGGAGGTCGTCCAGGTGGCGGTCATCTGCGCGGTGGCGCTCGCCCTGGGCTGGCGCCCCACCGGCTCGCCGCTCGCGGCGCTGCTGCTGGTCGTGCTGGGCACCGCCGCGTTCAGCGGGCTCGGCCTGCTGATGGCCGGGACGCTGCGCGCCGAGGCCACGCTCGCCGCGGCGAACCTCGTCTACCTGCTCCTGCTCGCCTGCGGCGGGGTCGCCTTCCCGCTGGCGAAGTTCCCCGAGGCGGTACGGCCGGTGCTGGAGCTACTGCCCATCTCGGCGCTGACCGGAGGGCTCCGCGCGGTCCTGAGCGACGGCGCGGGACTCCCCCTCGCCGCCGTGGCGATCCTCGCGGCGTGGGCCGCGGTGTCGCTCTTCCTGACCTCCCGGACGTTCCGCTGGGAGTGACCCGGCCGGCCCGGCGACCGGTGGACTCGGTGATCCGTGGAGGGGCGGGAGACCGGTCGCGAGCGGGTCCGGGTGCTCCGGCGGGGTGGATCCGACCCGGGATCCGGGTCGGATCCAAGTCGGGATCCGGATCGGCCGGGATCACCGCCCGCATCGTGGCGGGAGCGGGAGCGGGAGGAGCGTCTCGCATCGCGGACGTCCCTGAAAACGAGGGCCGCGAAAAGTAAGGTGCCATTGATAACTTTGCACCTGGCAAGAGGAGAATCGTGACCGCCGAAGGCCTGCGGGGGCCCGCCGAGCCGTACAAGCGGGGCCTGCCCAGGCCCGGGGAGCTGCTGAAGGCGGCCTCCGACGCCGTCCCGCCGTCCGGGCTGGTGATCCTGGCCATCCTGTCGGTGCAGGTGGGCGCGGGTTTCGCCAAGGATCTGTTCTCCCAGCTGCCACCGAGCGCCGTGGTGTTCCTGCGGATCGCGACGGGGGCGCTGATCATGGGCGCGATCGCCCGCCCCCGGTTGCGCGGGCTGTCCCGGGCGGACCTCGGGGCGGGGGTGGCGTTCGGCGTGACGCTGGGCGTGATGAACCTGTCGTTCTACGAGGCGCTGGCCCGGCTGCCCATGGGCGTCGCGGTGGCGATCGAGTTCCTCGGCCCGCTCGGCGTCGCGGTGGCGGCCTCGCGCCGCCGCCTCGACCTGCTCTGGGTCGCGCTCGCCGGGTCGGGCGTGGCGCTGCTGGCCCCGTGGGACACGACGGCGTCCAGGATCAGCTGGGCCGGGATCGCCTTCGCCCTGGTGGCGGCGGCCTGCTGGGCCGGTTACATCCTGCTGTCCGCCTCGGTCGGCCGGCGTTTTCCCGGGAGCACCGGCCTCTCCCTGGCGATGATCGTCTCCTGCCTGCTGGTCGCCCCCGTCGGGATCACCTCGGGCGGCACCGACCTGCTCCAGCCGGAGCTGCTGCTGATCGGGCTGGGGGTGGGCCTGCTGTCGTCGGTCATCCCCTACTCGATCGAGCTGGAGGCGCTGCGCAGGATGCCCAAGCGTGTC
This sequence comes from Streptosporangium sp. NPDC002524, assembly GCF_040295985.1. Classification (NCBI taxonomy): domain Bacteria; kingdom Bacillati; phylum Actinomycetota; class Actinomycetes; order Streptosporangiales; family Streptosporangiaceae; genus Streptosporangium; species Streptosporangium sp. NPDC002524. Next base: position 421,739 of record NZ_JBEOWK010000003.1, read on the forward strand.
TTCGGCATCCTGATGAGCCTGGAGCCCGCGGTGGCGGCGCTGGTCGGGCTGCTGGTGCTGGGCGAGGTGCTCCAGATGCGTGAGTGGGCCGCCATCGGCTGCGTGGTCGTCGCCAGCGTGGGCGCCACCCGCAGCGCCGGCTGACCCGCTGCCTTGTTGTCCCGCTGTCCCGCTGACCTGCTGACCCGCTGACCCGCTGACCCGCCCCGGTCTGGACGCCGCCCGCCGGACCCGTTCCCCTGGCGGGTGCCCTGGAGGCGCCACCCGCGGCCTCCGGCCGGCCGTCCGGCGCCTCCAGGGCACCCCCGGTCGCTCCGGCCGCCGGGCCGCGCTACTCGGGCCGGCTGGCCCAGATGCCGCGGACGTGGCGGATGTGGGCGCGCATCAGCCGTTCGGCGCCGCTCGCGTCCCCCTCGGAGAGCAGCGCGAGGAGGGTGAGGTGCTCGCGGGCGGAGTCGGCGAGGGTGCCCCTCCGGTGCAGGGAGGACAGGCCGTACAGGCGGGCCCGGTTGCGCAGGTCGCGGACCACCTCCACGAGGTGGGAGTTGCCCGCCAGGGCGAGCAGGTCCAGGTGGAAGCGGATGTCGGCGTCGACGTACGCGATCAGGTCGCCGCGCTCGGCGGCGTCGACGATCGCCTGGGCCAGCGGGCGCAGGCCCTCGAAGCTCGGCGCGCGACCGGCGTCGGCCAGCTGCGTCACCGTGGGCACCTCGATGAGCCTGCGGATCTCGGTCAGCTCGTCCAGGTCCCGGTCGGACAGCTCGGTGACCCGGAAGCCCTTGTTGCGCACCGCCTCGACCAGGCCCTCCTTGGCCAGGTCGAGCATGGCCTCGCGCACCGGGGTCGCCGAGACCCCGAACTGGGCGGCGAGGACCGGGGCGGAGTAGACCATGCCGGGTCGCATCTCACCGGTGATGAGGGCCGCCCTGAGCGCGTGGGACACCTGCTCGCGCAGGCTCTGCCGCTCGCTCACGGCCGGCAGGTCGAGCCGGCCGTCCGCCCTAGGAGCCATACCGGAGCCTCTCGTGTCGCTCGCGTCCACGCCTGGTCGGCGGAACCCGCCACCCCCACATCCTCCCAGGCCATGTGCGCGTCTCCGAACACCCGGGGGCCGATCCGGGTGGTACGGAGCCGGTGGCGGGTCCGCCGGTCATCCCCGCCCGCCCTCCCGGACCCCGCCGAGGTAGGCCTCGACCACCCGGGCGTCCCGGCGGAGCTCGGCCGCGGGCCCGTCGAGGACGCACTCGCCGTTCTCGATCACGTAGCCGCGGTGCGCGATCCCCAGGGCGGCCACGGCGTTCTGCTCGACGAGCAGGACCGAGGTGCCCTGGGCGTTGATCCCCGCGATGAGCTCCATGACCGAGGCGACCACCAGGGGCGCGAGGCCCATGGACGGCTCGTCGAGCAGCAGCAGCCGGGGCCCGGTGACCAGCGCCCTGCCGATCGCGAGCATCTGCTGCTCGCCGCCCGACAGCGTGCCGCCCTGCTGGGCGCGCCGCTCCGCCAGGCGGGGCAGCAGCTCGTAGACGCGCTCGATCCGGGTGCGGACCTCCGCCTGGTCGCGGACCAGGTAGCCGCCCAGCTGGAGGTTCTCGTGCACGCTGAGCGTGCTGAAGATCCTGCGGCCCTCGGGGACGTGCACCAGGCCGCGCGCGGTGATCCGGTGCGGCTTCTCCCTGGTGATCGCCTTGCCGTCGAAGACCACCGTGCCGCCCGAGGGCCGCAGCAGCCCCGAGATCGCGGACAGCGTGGTGGTCTTGCCCGCGCCGTTGTTGCCGAGCAGGGCGACGATCTCCCCCTCGGCGACACTGAGCGACAGGCCGCGCAGGGCGTGCACGCCGCCGTAGTGGACGTCCAGCCCGTCGATGTCAAGCATTGGCGTCTCCCCCGGCCGTACGGTCCTTCCCGGCGGTCTCGTCTCTCCCGGCACCGCCGGTCCCGCCGGGCCCGTCGATCCCGTCGGCCTCGTCCTTCGCGGCGGTGGGGTCGCCGCCGAGGTAGGCCTCGATGACGGCCGGGTCGCGCCGGACGTCCTCGGGACGGCCGTCGGCGATCTCCCTGCCGAAGTTGAGCACGACCACGCGCTCGGAGACCTCCATGACCAGGCCCATGTCGTGCTCGATGAGCACGATGGCCACCCCCAGCGCCTGGATGCGCCGGATCAGGTCGAGCATCTCGGCCTTCTCGCCGTGGTTGAGCCCGGCCGCGGGCTCGTCCAGCAGCAGCAGGTCGGGGCGGCGGGCCAGGGCGCGGGCGATCTCCGTGCGGCGCTGCTCGCCGTACGGGAGGTGGCGGGCCTGCCCGTACCGGTCGCCGCGCAGGCCGACGAAGTCCAGCCAGTGGTGGGCCTGCTCGGTGCACTCGCGTTCGGAGCGCCGGTAGCGCGGGGTGTGCAGCAGGGCGTCCAGGACGCTCTGGCGCAACCACAGGTGCGATCCGGCGCGTACGTTGTCCAGGACCGACAGCTCCCCGAACAGGCGCAGGTTCTGGAAGGTCCGCGCGACGCCCAGGCCCGCGATGGCCGAGGGCCGCATCCCCGGCAGGTCCCTGCCGCGCAGGGTGATCCGGCCGGAGGTCGGCCGGTAGAAGCCGGTGACGCAGTTGAAGGCCGACGTCTTGCCCGCCCCGTTGGGCCCGATCACGGAGACGATCTCCGCCTCGTCCACCGAGAACGACAGGCCGTCGATGGCCACCAGCCCGCCGAAGGTCAGGCGCAGGCCGTCCACGCTCAGCAGGCTCACGGGACCTCCCTGGAACGAGCCGGCCAGATCCCCTGCGGTCGCAGGAGCATGAACACGATGAGCAGCACGCCGAACAGGAAGAACCGGTAGTCGGCGAGGTCGCGCAGGATCTCCGGCAGGATGCTGATCACGACGGCGCCGACGACGACGCCGGGCACCGAGCCCATGCCGCCGAGGACCACGGCCATGAGCACCAGCGCCGACGACAGGAAGGTGAAGCTGCCCGGCGAGATGGCCGACAGCTGCGCGGCGAACAGCACCCCGGCCAGGCCGCCCCAGACCGCCCCGGCGATGTAGGCGGCGAGCTTGACCCGGTAGGTGTGCACGCCCATCGCCTCGGCGGCGTCCTCGTCCTCCCTGACGAAGCGCCAGGCCCGGCCCAGGCGGGAGCGGCCCAGCCGCGCCGCGCCGAGGACGGCCAGCGAGACGACGGCCACGGTGACGTAGTAGAAGGCCGCGGGGTGCTCGACCAGGTGCGGGATGCCGTAGATGCCGGAGGGGCCGCCGGTGACGTCCAGGTTGTTGGCGGTGATCCGGATGATCTCCCCGAAGCCGAGGGTCACGATGGCGAGGTAGTCGCTGCGCAGGCGCAGGGTGGGGGCGCCGATGACGATCCCGGCGACGACCGTGACCACGAGCACGGCGGGCACCGTGGCGAGCAGCGGCAGGTCGAAGCGGGTGGCCAGCACGCCGCTGGTGTAGGCGCCGACCGCGAAGAAGGCGACGTAGCCCAGGTCGAGCAGGCCGCAGTAGCCGACCACGATGTTCAGCCCGGCGGCGAGCATCACGGCGATGGCCGCGCTGGTCATGACCGACAGCGCGTACGGCGTGGCGTTGACGAAGGGGGCGAGCAGCGCGATCAGCAGCCCGGCGATCCCGGCCCACCGGTTCTGCAGCAGCTTCGACGCCCGGGTGGGGGGCCTGTCGGTGCCGCGGCGGCGGACCTTGGTCGCCGTGGACCCGGCGGGTCCGCTGGATCCGGCGGGCTTGGTGGGTTTGGCGGATCCACTGGGTTCGCTGGATCCACCGGGTTCGGCAGGCCCGGCGGGTCCACTGGGTCCACTGGGTCCACTGGGTTCGGCGGGCGTGGCGGGGCCGGTGCTTCCGGCGGGGCCGGTCACACGCGTTCCGTGACGCGCTCGCCGAGCAGGCCGGTGGGCCGCACCGTCAGGAACAGGATCAGCACCCCGAAGGCGAACACGTCGCGCCACTCACCGCCCAGCCAGAACGTGCCGAACGACTCCAGCAGCCCCAGCAGCAGGCCGCCGAGCATCGTGCCGGGGATGTTGCCGATGCCACCGATGACGGCCGCCGTGAAGGCCTTGAGCCCGATCAGGAAGCCCATCATGAAGTCGATCTTCCCGTAGTAGGCCCCGGCCATCACGCCCGCGGCGCCCGCCAGCGCCGAGCCGATGAAGAAGGTACGGGAGATCACCGCGTTGACGTCGATGCCCATCAGCGCGCTGGTGCGCGGGTCCAGCGCGATGGCCCGCATGGCCCGGCCCTCGCGGGTGCGGGTGACCAGCAGGTTGAGCCCTGCCATGAGGAGCACCGCCACGCCGACCAGGACGACCTGCTGCACGGTGAGCCGGGCGCCGAGGATCTCCAGCGAGGTGCCGCCCAGCCGCACCGGGTAGACCCGCGGGTCGGCCCCGGCCACCGCGCGCATCCCGTACTCCAGGGCGAAGGAGGCCCCGACCGCGGTGATCAGCAGGGAGAGCCGGGGGGCGCGGCGGAGCGGGCGGTAGGCGATCCGCTCCAGCGCCACCCCGGCCAGGCCGGTGACGGCCATGGTCGCCAGGAGCACCGCGAGCAGCAGCGGCAGGGCCGTCGCCGAGGACACGCCGCCGACCGCGCCGAGAATGGCGAACCCGGCGAACGCCCCCAGCATGTACAGGTCACCGTGGGCGAAGTTGAGCAGCTTGATGATCCCGTAGACCATGCTGTAGCCCAGGGCCACCAGGGCGTAGAACGAGCCGACGAACAGGCCGTTCCAGACGAGCTGCGTCACTGGAGGGCGTCCTGCAGGGCGAACTTGTCACCCTTGACGACGAGGATCTGGAAGCCGCCGTTGGCCAGGGTGTGCTCGGGGGTGAACTTCAGCGGCCCGGAGAACATCGAGAAGCCGTCGATCGCCTCCAGCGCCGCGATCACCTTGTCGCCGTCGGTGGCGCCCGCCTTGCCGACCGCCTCGGCGGCGAGCCGCACCGCGTCGTAGGCCTGGTTGGAGTAGGGGCCCGGCTCGGAGGAGTACTTCTTCTTGTACGCCTCGATCCAGCCCTCGGCACCCTCAAGGGTGTCGGGCGTCTGGGTCATCGTGGCGTAGAGGCCCTCGGCGGCCTCGTCCCCGGCGATCTCGACCAGCTTGGGGGAGACCGAGCCGTCGCCGACCATGATGGAGCCCTTGTACCCGGCCTGCCGGAGCTGGCGCGCGATCAGACCGCCCTCCTGGAAGTAGCCGGTCCAGTAGACGAAGTCGGGCTTCTTGGCCAGCACGTTGGTGATGTTGGCGCTGTAGTCGCTCTCCTTCGGGGTGACCGCCTCGGTGATCACGGCCTCGGCCCCGTCGGGCGCCTCCAGGAGGGCCTGGGTGCGCAGCGCGATGTCCTTGGAGTAGCTGGTGTTGTCGTGCATCAGCGCGACACTCTTGGACTCCTGCTTGGCGATCCACTTCTCCGCGGCCGCGGCCTGCTGGGAGCCCGTGCCGTTGATCAGGAAGACGTGCTTGAGCTTCTGGTCGACCAGCTCCTGGGAGTTGGCGGCCGGGATGATCATCGGGATGTTGGCCTTGCCGAAGATCGGCAGGGTGGGGAGCGTCGCACCGGAGCAGTAGCCGCCCACGGAGACGTCGATCCCCTCGGTGACCAGCTTGTTGGCGCCCGCCGCCGCGGACTGGGCGTCGCAGGCGTCGTCGGCGGTCCTCAGCTCCAGCTTGCGGCCGAGCACACCGCCCTTGGCGTTGATCTCGTCGATCGCGAGCTGTGCCGCGTTGCTCATGTAGGGACCGATGGCGGCCTCGCTGCCCGACTGCGGGATGAGCATGCCGAGGACGATCGGCTCGTCCTTCGCGGCGGCCGTCTGGCCTGCGCCGCCGTCACCGAGCAGTCCCTGCCCGCATCCGGTGACCAGGAGACCGAGAACGGCCAGCGAGGTGAAGCACTTCAGGGGGGTGGCACGCATGCGCGGCTCCTCACGTCCGGTGATGCGTGATATTGCACGTGCAACGCAGATACACGTCAAGGGCCGAAACAAGACCGTTAGCGTTAAGACGCCGTTTTGGCCACGAGGCATGGCCCGCCGGGAACGGCTCCGGTACGGGCACGTGTCCGCAGCTCGGAGCGGTCGAGGGCAGGCCGGGATCAGATCGGGATCAGATCGGGATCAGCCGAGGTCAGGCCGGGATCACGGGGGTCAGCCCGGGGTCAGGTCGGGATCGCGTCGGGATCACGTCGAGGTCAGGCCGGAGCCGGAGGAGGAACCCTGTGCCGGTGGTCCCGGCCGCCGACGGCGGCCTCCCCAGCCGGTCAGGCCGGGATCAGAGGAGGAAACCGGCGGGGAACGGGTCGCGGGGGTCGAGGAAGTACTGGGCGGTGCCGGTGACCCACGCCCGCCCGGTGATGGCCGGAACCACCGCGGGCAGGCCCGCCACCTCCGTCTCCCTCGTGAGCCGCCCGACGAAGCGCGTACCGATGAACGACTCGTTCACGAAGGCGGTGTCCAGCGGCAGCTCACCCCTGGCGTGCAGCTGGGCCATCCGGGCGCTGGTGCCGGTGCCGCACGGCGAGCGGTCGAACCAGCCGGGGTGGATCGCCATCGCGTGCCGCGAGTGCCGGGCGTCGGAGCCGGGCGCGGTGAACTGCACGTGGTGGCAGCCCCGGATGCCGGGGTCCAGCGGGTGGACCGGCTCGTCCTGCTCGTTGATCGCCCCCATGATCGCCAGACCGGCGGCGAGGATCGCCTGCTTGTGCGACCGCTCGAACGGCAGGCCCACCGACTCGACGGGCAGGATCGCGTAGTAGTTGCCGCCGTAGGCGAGGTCGTAGACGACCTCGCCGCCGCCGGGCACCTTGACCACGCGGTCCAGGCCCGCGCTGAAGGAGGGCACGTTGGTGATGGTCACCTCCATGGCGGCGCCGTCCTCGACCCGGACCTCGGCGACGACCAGGCCGGCGGGGGTGTCCAGCCGGATGGTGGTGACCGGCTCGGCGACCTCGACCATCCCGGTCTCGACGAGGACCGTGGCGACGCCGATGGTGCCGTGCCCGCACATGGGCAGGCAGCCGGAGACCTCGATGTAGAGCACGCCGTAGTCGGCGTCGGGCCGGGTAGGCGGCTGCAGGATGGCCCCGCTCATCGCCGAGTGGCCGCGCGGCTCGTACATGAGCAGGGTGCGTATGTGGTCCATCTCGGCCAGGAAGTGCTCGCGCCGCTCGGCCATGGTCGAGCCGGGGATGACCCCCACCCCGCCGGTGATCACCCGGGTGGGCATGCCCTCGGTGTGGGAGTCCACCGCGTGGAAGACCCTCTTCGTTCTCATCCGACTCTCCTCACGGCGAAAAGGTACGGGGCAGGTGAAAAGGTACGGGGCAGGTCTACCGCAGGCCCTCGGCCAGGGCCTTCTCCGTGGCGGCGCGCACGGCGGCCTCCTGCTCGGGGCCGAGGCCGAGTCTGGGCGGGCGGCACGGACCGCCGTTGCGCCCGGCCAGGTCCATGGAGAGCTTGATGGCCTGGACGAACACCGGCCTGGAGTCCCAGCGGAGCAGCGGGTGCAGCGCGCGGTAGAGCGGCAGCGCGGTGGCCGTGTCCCCCGAGGCGGCCGCGCGGTACAGGGCCACGGTCGACTCGGGCAGCGCGTTGGGGAATCCGGCCACCCAGCCGACCGCGCCGGCGGTGACCAGCTCCAGCAGCACGTCGTCGGCCCCGGCGAGCACGTCCAGCCCGGGGGCGAGCTCGGCGATCTCGTAGATGCGGCGCACGTCCCCGCTGAACTCCTTGACCCCGGCGATCAGCCCCTCGGCGTGCAGGGTGGCCAGCAACCGGGGGGTGAGGTCCACCCGGGTGTCGAAGGGGTTGTTGTAGGCCACCACCGGCAGCCCGGCCCGCGCCACCTCCCGGTAGTGCTCCACCACGGTCCTGTCGTCGGCGCGGTAGGCGTTCGGCGGGAGCAGCATCACCGCGCGGCACCCGGCCTCACCGGCCTGCTCGGCCCAGCGCCGGGCCTCCAGGGCACCGTAGGCGGCGACCCCCGGCATGACCCGGTCACCGCCGACGGCCGCGACCGCGGTCTCCACGACCGAGGCCCGCTCCTCGGGGGTCAGCGTCTGGTACTCGCCCAGCGACCCGTTCGGCACGACGCCGTCGCACCCGGAGGCGACCAGCCACCGGCAGTGCTCGGCGTAGCCGTCCAGGTCGACGGAGAGGTCCGCGCCCAGGGGCAGCGCGGTGGCCACGGTCACACCGTGCCAGGGCTTCGCGGGGGTCGTCATGCTTCGTCCTTCCGAGGGGTTTCCAGCCGGTACGGGTCCGGGACCGGGTCCAAGCTCAGGTCCGGGGCCGGGACCGGGTTCGCGGAAGCTCCCGTACGGTCCCGGCGCGAGGTCCCCAGCCGATCCGGGCCCAGATCCGGGCCCGGATCCGGTGACGGGTCCGGTGACGGGTCCGGATCCAGGTCCAGGTCCGGTTCCAGATCCGGTTCCAGATCCAGGTCCGGGGAGGACCCCGACCGCGCGGCGAGGTCTCCGAGCCTGATGGGCTGGGCGATCGGGCGCCGGGGCGGCGCGGGGTCCTCACCGGCGAGGCACGCGACCGCGTAGCCGCACATCCTGCCCTGGCACCACCCCATCCCCGGGCGGGCCAGCAGCTTGACGGAACGCGCGTCGACGGCCCCCATGGCCTGGGCCTCCCGTACGGCCGACAGGGGCACCTCCTCGCAGCGGCAGACGAGCGTGTCGTCGCGCAGCCACTCCCGCCAGCCAGACCGTACCGGGTAGGCCTCCTGAAGGGCGCGGGCGAAGGTGGCGAGCCGATTCCTGCGCCGGGACAGAGCCGGGTCGGGCGGCACGGGGCGGCCCAGGTCGGCGGCGGCGGACCGGCCCGCGACGCGCCCCTCCACCTCGGCGAGCGCGGCCCCGCCGACACCGGTGGACTCCCCCGCCGCGTAGACGCCGGGCACGCTGGTGCGCATGCCCTCGTCCACCGCGACGACCGGGCTGCCGTCGGGGTCGCGGCGGGTGTCGCAGTCCAGCTGGACCGGCAGGTCGAGCTGGGGGACGAAGCCGTAGCCGAAGGCGAGGGTGTCGCACTCGACGGTCCGCGTCGAGACCGGCCGCCAGTCGCGGTCCAGGCTCGCCACGGTGACGTGGGTCAGCGCGGTGTCGCCGTGCGCGGCGACCACCGCCTCGCGACGGTGGTACGGGATCCGGTGGCGGGCCAGGCTCGCTCCGTACCCGAGGGCCTCCCCGGCCCGTCCCGCGGCGAGCAGCGGGTGCCTGGCGAGCCCGAACCCGCCGTTGGCCTCGTGCACCCCGAGCACCCGGGCTCCGGCGCGGGCCAGGCCCGCGGCGACGGGGAGCAGGAACGGGCCGGTGCCGGCGACCACGACCCCGCTGCCCGCGAGGACCAGGTCGCCCTTGAGCAGCGCCTGCGCGCCGCCCGCGGTGAGCACCCCCGGCAGGTCCCAGCCGGGGAACGGCAGCGGCCGGTCGTGCGCGCCGGTGGCGATCAGCAGCCCGCGCGCGGCCACCGCGCGGGGCCGCTCCTCACGATCCCCCTCCAGGCACCGCACGGTGACCACCCCGTCCGCGCGCTCGACCGCCCAGACCCGGTGGCGCATCAGCACCTCAGCGCGCTCGCGGAGCGTCTCCCACTGGCGGGCGAACCTGCCGAAGCCGCGGTGGCCGCGGTGGCCGCGGTGGCCGTGGTGGCCGTGGTGGCCGTGGTGGCCGTGGTGGCCGTGGTGGCCGTGGTGGAGCGCACCGGGCCGCGCGGCGTGGAAACCCTCGGCGGGGTGCCGGAAGTACTGGCCGCCCGGCCTGGCGGCCCCGTCGATGAGCACGACGTCCAGCCCGGACAGGGCCGCGGTGAGCGCGCCCGCGACCCCCGCGGGGCCCGCGCCGACGACGGCGAGGTCGTGGATCCGCGTCATCGGCCCCTCACCCCTCCCCCTCGTCGCCGGAGGTGCCGCCGGAGGTGTCGCCGGTGGTCACCAGGTCTCCCGGGAGCGCCTCGGTCAGGCAGGCGCGCAGGGACGGGGTCCCGTTCACGGTGACCAGGCAGTCGAAGCAGACCCCGATGCCGCAGAACAGCCCGCGCGGGCGCCCACCGAACCTGGTGGTGCGCCAGGAACGGACGCCCGCGCCGTGCATGGCCGCGCCGACGGTCTGGCCGGGGACAACCGGGACGGGCGCGCCGTCCACGCTGATCTCGAACTCCGGCTCGGGCCGCGCCCTCACCAGGCGGTACTGATCCTTCATCGGGCACCTTCTCGAAAAGGGAGACGGCCGCGGCTCTGTGAGGAGGTCACGACACCTCCCCGGCGAAGCGGTCCGGGCGGAAGGGGCTGAGGTCCAGGTCGGGACGGAGACCGGCCAGGAGCTGGGCGATCAGGTGGCCGGTCGCCGGGGCGAGGCCGATGCCCGCCCCCTCGTGCCCGCAGGCGTGGTAGAGCCCGGGTGCCCGGGGGTCCTCCCCGATCACCGGGAGGTGGTCCGGGCAGTAGGGACGAAAACCACAGTAGGCCCGGATCGCCCGGTACGCCGCGAGGGCGGGGAACAGCTCCACGGCCTGGCGGGCGAGGCGTTCGAGTACCGGGACGGAGACCGTGCGGTCGAATCCCACCCGCTCGCGGCTGGCGCCGATGAGCACCGGCCCCGCCGGGGTGCTCTCCACGACGGCGGACGTCTCCAGCCCCTCCGCGTCGCTGGCCACCGCGGTGACGTAGGCGGCGGTGTAGACCTTGTGCCTGATCAGCGGCCCGGCGAGGGGCTCGGTGACCAGGATGAAGCCGCGCCTGGGCAGGATCGGGACGCGCACCCCGGCCAGCGCGGCGATCTCGCCGCCCCAGGTGCCCGCGGCGTTGACGACGGCCCCGGCGAGGATGTCGCCGTGGTCGGTGGTGACGCCGGCGACCCGGCCGCCGTCGCGGACGAAGCCGGTCACCGTGACGCCGGTCCGCAGCATCAGGGCGCCGTGGCCGAACCGCTCGGCGCCCCTCCGGATGAGCCTCGCCGCCGCCAGCATGGGCTGGACCTGGGCGTCCTGCGGGTAGAACACGCCTCCGGCGAGCCCTTTCGCCAGGTGGGGCTCGTAGTCGCCGAGCTCCCCCGGCGCGACGGCGACGTGCTCGACACCCTGCCTGGCCGCCAGGCCGGTGAGCGTGGCCAGGATCTCGTCCGTCTCGGCGACCACCAGGCCGCCCTTGGCCTCGTACTCGAACCCCCCGCCCGGCTCGAACCCCGGCCCGTCACCGACCGGCCCGGACCCGGTGCCGGTGCCGGTGCTGGTGCTGGTGCTGGGTCCACCGGCGGGCCCGTTCCCCGCCCCGCCCCGTGACCCCCCGGCCCCGGACCCGTCAGTCCCGTCAGATCCGTCAGACCCGTCGGCTCCACCAGCCCCACCGGCGGTACCGGTCCCGGCCAGGTCCCGCCAGAGCCGGTTGGAGAGCAGCGCCAGGTCGAGCTCGGGTCCCGGTTCCTTGTCGGAGACCAGGAGGTTGCCCTCGCCCGCGCCCGTCGTGCCGCCCGCCACCGCGCCCCGGTCGACGACCACCACGTCCAGGCCCGCGCGGGCGGCGTAGTAGGCGCAGGCGGCGCCGACGACCCCGGCGCCGACGACCACGACGTCCGGCATGTTCCACCTCGCTCCCACGCCTCGGGCTCGCCAGTACTATGTCACATACCTTTTATCGGATCAACGCACCAAAACGGGCATATCCCGCATGTCATCGATTCAAGCGCACCCCTACCCACCGGCCCGTACGGCACGCCGTCTCGCGGAGGGCGGCCCGTGCCGGCGGGCCGGTACCCGGGGTCCGGGACGGGACCGCGCACCTCGCCGCCTAGCATGTGAGCCGTGAACCACCTCCTCGACCTGATCCTCCGGCATGCCGCGAAGGCGGCGCGGATCGTGGGGCCGCCGACCCTCCTCACGCTGCGCCGCTGGGCGCTGGCGGCGGTCGCCGTCAACATCGGGATCACGGTGACGGGCGCCGCCGTACGGGTCAGCGGCTCGGGCCTGGGCTGCCCCACCTGGCCCCGGTGCACGCCGGAGAGCTTCACCCCGGTGGCCCACGCCGACATCTCGCCGTTGAACATGGCGATCGAGTTCGGCAACCGGATGCTCACCTTCCTGGTGCTGGCCGTCGGCGTGGCCTGCCTGGTCGCCGCCCTGCGCCTGTCGTCCCGCCGCCCCGACCTGGTCAGACTGGCCTGGCTGCAGCCGATCGGCGTGGCCTTCCAGGGGCTCTGGGGCGGCCTGGTCGTGCGCAGCGCGCTCAACCCGGTGACCGTGAGCGTGCACTTCCTGGTCTCCATCGGCATGACCGCCGCGGCGTACGCGCTGTACGCCCGCGCCAGGCAGAGCGAGAACAAGGGCGAGAACAAAGGCGAGAACAGGGGCGAGAGCCGGGCCGTGACCGGGCGGCCGGTCCACCGCCACGTCCGCACGCTCGCCGTCGCGCTCGTCGCCGCCGTGTTCGCCCTGCTCGTCGTGGGCGTGGTGGTGACCGGCACCGGGCCGCACTCCGGGGACGAGATGGCCTCCCGGTTCGGCTTCGACATCGAGACCGTGGCGAGGATCCACGCCGACGTCGCCTACGTGGTGGTCGGCCTCACCTTCGCGCTGGCGTTCGCGCTGCACATCACCGACGCGCCCGGGTACGCCCGCCGGGCCGCGTGGACGCTGCTGGCCGTGGAGGCCGCGCAGGGGGTCGTCGGATACGTCCAGTACTTCCTGGGCGTGCCCGCGGCCCTGGTCAACCTGCACGTGCTCGGCGCGGCCCTGGTCTGGCTCTGCGCGCTGCGGGTGCTGTTCGCGACCGGCCCGCACGGGCCGCGTGACGTCCCGGAGACGATCACCGGCGAACGCGACCCCGTCCGCGTCTGAAACCGCCCGGAACCGTTCGCACGGCCGGGGACAGCTCGGCCGGGTGACCGGAGCGGCCCTACCGGCTGAACGACCCGCCCTGCGGCGGATGGCCGGGGCCGCCCGGCGCGTGGCCGGGGGCGCCGGAGGCGTGACCCGCCGAGGGCGCGGGGAACCGGGCGCGGGCTCCGGCCATGCACTCCAGCAGGGCCCGCTGCTCCTCGTTGAAGGTGCGCTCGTCGATCACGTGGCCCCTGGCCCGCTCGTGGAGCAGGCCCAGCTCGGTGGCCGCGAGCTGGTAGTCGCTCATCGCCCGCAGGGCCGTCCTGCCCCCGTGGTTCCTCGCCCACTGCCGGGCCTGGCGCCGGCCGGGCAGGGAGGAGAGCATCGCGACGTCGCCCGAGGACACCAGCCCCGTCGCCCAGTAGGCGGGCAGGTAGGTCTGGATGAGCGCGATGATGCGCTTGCGGTCGCGGAAGATGATCCAGATCAGCACGAACAGCACGGTCATCAGCAGCAGGTACGCGACGGCCAGGCCGGCGATGCCGACGTAGGTGGCGAAGCCGTTCCAGATGCCGTGCAGCAGCATCGCGCCGACCCACCCGGCGGCGATGACGAAGATCCGCCCCGGCCCCCGGCGCTGCGCCGCGTAGGCCACCGCGACACCGATCATGGACGTGAACAGCGGGTGCGCGAACGGCGAGAGGATCCCGCGCAGCACGACGGTCACCGCCAGGCCCTGCGCGCCCATCTCGTCGAGCGCGGCCACGTAGTAGCTCACGTTCTCGCTCATGGCGAAGCCGAGGCCGACCATACTGGCGTAGATGATGCCGTCGGTGGGCCCGTCCAGCTCGGCGCGCTTGAACCTGAGCAGGCCCAGCAGCACCAGGCCCTTCATCGTCTCCTCGACCACCGGGGCGCCGAACGTGGCGGTGAGGTTGCGCGCGTAGTCGTAGCCCAGCTGGACGGTGTTCTCGATGTAGATCAGGTTGAAGGAGTTGATCACCCCGGCGACCAGGACCGCCACGCCCGCGCCCCAGGCGAACGCGAAGAGCAGGTTGCCGCGCGGCTCGGGCTCGATGCGGTCGAGCGCCAGCACCGCGGCGAGCAGCACCGGCACCGGCGCGAGCGCGAGGCCCAGGGCGATGAAGAAGTAGACGGGGTCGCCGTTCAGCACGTCGAAGGAGAACGACACCAGGGCGCACAGTCCCGCCAGGACGAGCCCGACGATCAGCGTGACCGACGGACGGTCCCTGAGCACCCAGCGGGGGTCATGGCCGGCCATGTGGCCACCGTAACCGCTGGTACCCGCCCCGCGACTCGAACGGGGGGATCACCGCCCCGGGGCCGGCGGACCCCGCGCCACCGGGAACCCGGTGGACCGCCCGGCGGACCCGGCCCGCGCGCCCGGCCGCCGCGGATCCCGGGACCGTGCCGGGTGACGAGCCGCCCCCGCGGCCGGGGCCGGAATCCGGCTCCCAGGGTTTCCCGAACACCACGAATCACCCTCCCCACGACCAGGCCCGCCCCGGGCCGGTCAAGAAAACATCTTCCCCCGGAAAACGTCTCCCCCGGGTCAGGGGCGCGGAAACGGACGCACCGCAGGAGAACGTACGTGTGAGATGACTCAGACGAGTGTCGGATGAGCGTCAGGCGGGCATCGGGCGAAGATCAAACGAACATCGAGTCGATCGCGACGGCCAGGAACAGCAGCGCCAGATAGGCGTTCGACCAGTGGAAGAAGCGCATCGGGCGCAGGTCGACGCCGGTCTTGCCCGCGTTGACCCGGCCGAGGAGGCGGTGGACCTCCCACAGGCAGGCGGCGCCCAGGACGGCGGCCACTATGGGGTAGAGGAGCGTGGTCCCGGCGATCGGCCACAGCAGCAGCGAGCAGAGCACCGTGGCCCAGGTGTAGACGATGCTCTCCAGCACCACGCGGCGCTCGGTGGCGACCACCGGGAGCATCGGGACCTTCGCCGCCGCGTAGTCCTCCTTGTAGCGCATCGCGAGGGTCCAGGTGTGCGGCGGCGTCCAGAAGAACACCACGCCGAAGAGCACCACGGGGGCCCAGTCGAGGCTGCCGGTGACGCCCGCCCAGCCGATCAGCACCGGCATGCAGCCGGCGATGCCGCCCCAGACGACGTTCTGCGAGGTCCGCCGCTTGAGGATCATCGAGTAGACGAGCACGTAGAACAGGTTCGCGCCCAGCGACAGGCCCGCGGCGAGCCAATTCACCGTCAAACCCAGTCCAAGAGTGGACAGCACGCCGAGGATGATCCCGAAGATCAGCGCGTTCGCCGGCGGCACCAGGTCGCGGGCGAGCGGGCGGCGGCGGGTGCGGCGCATGGCCGCGTCGATGTCACGGTCGATGTAGCAGTTCAGCGCGTTCGCGCTGCCGGCCGACAGGGTGCCGAACACCAGCGTGTTGACGGCGATCCACAGCGGCGGCAGGCCCTTGGCGGCCAGGAACATCACCGGCAGCGTCGTGATCAGCAGCAGCTCGATGATCCGCGGCTTCGTGAGGGCGACGTACGCCTTCACGACGTCGCCGAAGGAGCGCGGCGCGGCCTCGGGGGCCGTGCCCCCCTCGGTGAGGGCCGTCGATTGCTTGTCGGTGAGCACCATCTAAGGCGCTTCCAGCACGTGCGGGGTCAACGCGTAACCTCTGATTAGAGCGGATCCGTGAATGCGGGCACCAGCCAGCCTTGAGGACTCACTGTAGTTGCAGGGGGGGCCGGTCCCGGCACGGGGTGCGGAAGCGGCGCGAGAGGGGCTCCTGCGATGGGGGCGCGCGCCGCCTGACGGATCCCGCGGACCCGCCCCGGGCCGACCTACGCCACGGTAGCCAGGGCGAAACCGTTAGGGTCCGGTGTGGGCGGGAAATACCAGACCGGCGCCACCATCACACGATTAGATCCGGAGATCGAGCACTTGAGCAGTGAACTCGTGCCAGCCCTCGAATGGAGCGACCTGGACCGCCGCGCGGTCGACGTCGTACGGGCCCTGGCCATGGACGCGGTAGAGAAGGCGGGATCGGGTCACCCCGGCACCGCGATGAGCCTGGCGCCGGCCGCGTACCTGCTGTTCCAGCAGGTGATGCGGCATGACCCGTCAGATCCCTCCTGGGCGGGCCGTGACCGGTTCGTCCTTTCCGCGGGTCACAGCAGCCTGACCCTCTACATCCAGCTCTTCCTGTCGGGGTACGGCCTCAGCCTGGACGACCTCAAGGGGTTGCGCCAGTGGGAGAGCCTGACCCCGGCCCATCCCGAGCACGGCCACACCATCGGCGTCGAGACCACCACCGGCCCGCTCGGCCAGGGGATCGGCAACGCGGTCGGCATGGCGATGGCCGCCCGCCGCGAGCGCGGCCTGTTCGACCCGGACGCCGCTCCGGGCGCGAGCCCGTTCGACCACAACATCTGGTGCATCGCCTCCGAGGGCGACATCGAGGAGGGCATCAGCCACGAGGTGAGCGCCCTCGCGGCCCACCAGCGGCTGGGCAACCTCACCGTCGTCTTCGACAGCAACCACATCTCGATCGAGGACGACACCCAGATCGCGCTGAGCGAGGACGTCGTCGCGCGCTACGAGGCGTACGGCTGGCACACCCAGACCGTCGACTGGACACGGACGGGCGACTACGTCGAGGACGTCGAGGCGCTGTACCAGGCGCTGGAGGCCGCCCGCGCCGAGACCGGCAGGCCGTCGTTCATCCGGCTGCGCACGATCATCGGCTGGCCCGCCCCCAACAAGAAGAACACCGGCAAGATCCACGGTTCGGCGCTGGGCGCCGACGAGGTCGCCGCGACCAAGAAGATCCTCGGCTTCGACGTCGAGAAGAGCTTCGACGTCCCCGCCGAGGTCCTGGAGCACGCCCGCGAGGTCGTCGGGCGCGGCCGGGCCGTGCGGGCCGAGTGGGACAAGCTCTACCAGAGCTGGCGTGAGGCCAACCCCGAGCGCGCCGCCGAGTTCGACCGCATCTCCGCGCGCAGGCTCCCCGACGGCTGGACCGAGGCGCTGCCGTCCTTCGAGATCGGCTCCTCCGTCGCCACCCGCAAGGCCTCCGGCGAGGTGCTCAGCGCCCTCGCGCCGGTGCTGCCCGAGCTGTGGGGCGGCTCGGCCGACCTGGCCGAGTCCAACAACACCACGATGAAGGGCGAGCCGTCCTTCGTCCCCGAGGAGTTCCAGACCAAGGCGTTCCCCGGCGGCCCCTACGGCCGCACGCTGCACTTCGGCATCCGCGAGCACGGCATGGGGGCGATCCTCAACGGCATCGCGCTGCACGGCGGCACCCGCCCCTACGGTGGCACGTTCCTGGTGTTCAGCGACTACATGCGCCCGGCCGTGCGGCTGGCGGCGCTGATGAAGTTGCCGGTCACCTACGTGTGGACGCACGACTCCATCGGCCTGGGCGAGGACGGCCCGACGCACCAGCCCGTCGAGCACCTGTGGTCGCTGCGCGCGATCCCCGGCCTCGACGTGGTCCGCCCGGCCGACGCCAACGAGACGGCCGCCGCCTGGCGGGTCGTGCTGGAGCACAACGACCGCCCGGCCGCGCTGGCGCTGACCCGCCAGAACCTGCCGGTCTTCGAGGGCACCGGCGACGCGGAGAAGGTCGCCCGCGGCGGTTACGTCCTGCGCGACGCCTCCGACGGGCAGCCGTCCGTGATCCTGATCGGCACCGGCTCCGAGGTCGAGATCGCCCTCGGGGCCCGCGACATCCTGGAGGCGCAGGGCATCGCCACCCGGGTCGTGTCGATGCCGTGCGTGGAGTGGTTCCAGGCCCAGGACGCGGCCTACCGGCAGACGGTGGTGCCCACCTCGGTGCGCGCCCGCGTGGCGGTGGAGGCGGGAATCTCGCTGGGCTGGCGGGAGTTCGTGGGAGACGAGGGCGTGGTGGTCGGCCTGGAGCACTTCGGTGCCTCGGCCCCCTACAGGACCCTTTACGAGCAGTTCGGCCTCACCGCCGAGCGCGTGGCCGCCGCCGCCAAGGCGAGCCTCGCCAAGACCGGAGCCGACAAGGGCGAGACGACGGGAAACTGATCATGAGTGAGATCCTGAAGAAGCTCTCCGAGCAGGGCGTCTCCATCTGGCTGGACGACATCAGCCGCGAGCGCCTGCGTACGGGCAACCTGCAGTCGCTGATCGGCGACAAGCACGTGGTCGGCGTCACCTCCAACCCGACGATCTTCGCGTCGGCGCTGAGCAAGGGCGACGCCTACGACGGCCAGCTGCACGACCTGAAGATCCGCGGCGTCGACGTCGAGGAGGCCGTGCGGGCCATCACCACGTACGACATCCGCTGGGCCGCCGACGTGCTGCGGCCGGTCTTCGACGCCAGCGGCCAGGTGGACGGGCGGGTGTCGATCGAGGTCGACCCGCGCCTGTCCAGGGAGACCGACAAGACCGTCGCCGAGGCGCGCGCGCTGTGGTGGCTGGTCGACCGGCCCAACCTGTTCATCAAGATCCCCGCCACCGTCGAGGGCCTGCCCGCGATCACCCAGGCGATCTCCGAGGGCATCAGCGTCAACGTCACGCTGATCTTCTCGCTCGAGCGCTACCGCGCCGTGATGGACGCCTGGCTCACCGGCCTGGAGAAGGCGCAGGCCAACGGCCTCGACCTGTCGGCCATCGAGTCGGTCGCCTCGTTCTTCGTCAGCCGGGTGGACGGCGAGATCGACAAGCGCCTGGACAAGATCGGCACCCCCGAGGCCCTCGCGCTGAGGGGCAAGGCCGCGGTCGCCAACGCCCGCCTCGCCTTCGCCGCCTTCGAGGAGGTCGTCGAGTCCTCGCGCTGGCAGGCGCTGGCCGCGGCCGGAGCCCGGCCGCAGCGCCCGCTGTGGGCCTCCACCGGCACGAAGAACCCCGACTACCCCGACACCCTCTACGTCGACCAGCTGGTCACCTCGGGCACGGTCAACACCATGCCGGAGAAGACCCTCGACGCGACGGCCGACCACGGCGACGTCACCGGCGACACGATCCGCTCCTCCTACGAGGAGGCCTGGAACACCATGGCCGCCCTCAAGGAGGCCGGGATCGACTACGACGACGTCGTGAACTTCCTCGAGAAGGATGGCCTGGACAAGTTCGAGGCCTCCTGGAAAGAGCTGCTGGAGACCGTCTCCTCCGAGCTGAAGAAGGCGTGAGGAACACATGTCATTGTCCGTAACGTTCGGCGACGACGACCTCACCGAGCAGGCCGGCGAGACCGTCGGGCAGCTCGCCTCCGAGGGGGTCCCCCAGGCCCTGGCCTCCGGCGACGCCACGCTGTGGGGCGCGGAGGCCCAGGCCGAGGCGGCCGTCCGCCTCGGCTGGCTCGACCTCCCGCGGACGAGCAGGCAGCTGCTGCCCGAGATCGGCGCGCTGGTCGAGCGGGCCCGCGCCGAGGGCCTGGACCACGTGGTCCTGGCGGGCATGGGCGGCTCCTCCCTCGCCCCCGAGGTGATCACCGCCTCCGCCGACGTGCCGCTGACCGTGCTCGACACCACCGACCCCGGCCAGGTGCGCCGCGCGCTGGAGGACCGGCTGGAGAGCACGATCCTGGTCGTCGCCAGCAAGAGCGGCGGCACGGTCGAGACCGACAGCCACCGGCGGATCTACGAGAAGGCCTTCCGCGACGCCGGGATCGACCCGGCGGGCAGGATCGTCGTCGTCACCGACCCCGGCTCGCCCCTGGAGGCGAGCGCCCGCGAGGCGGGTTACCAGGTGATCCTGGCCGACCCGAACGTGGGCGGCCGCTACAGCGCCCTGACGGCGTTCGGCCTGGTGCCCAGCGCGCTGGCGGGCGCCGACGTCGAGCGGCTGCTCGACGACGCGGCCGAGGTGCTGCCGCTGCTGTCGCGGACCGAGGGCAACCCCGGTCTCGACCTCGGCGCCGCCCTGGGCGCCGCCGCGGCGGCCGGGCGCGACAAGCTCGTGATCGAGGACAGCCTCTCGGAGATCAACGGCCTGCCCGACTGGATCGAGCAGCTGGTCGCCGAGTCCACCGGCAAGTCCGGCAAGGGCATCCTGCCCGTCGTGGGCGCCGACCCCGGTGACGCCGACGACGAGCTGCTCGCCGGGATCGACACCGACGCCACGGTGACCGTCGTCGGCCCGCTGGGCGCGCAGTTCCTCGTCTGGGAGTACGCCACGGCCGTCGCGGGCCGCGTCCTCGGCATCGACCCGTTCAACCAGCCGAACGTGGCCGAGTCCAAGGAGAACACCGCCAAGCTGCTCGACCGGGCCGAGCTGCCGGTCGGCACGCCGCTCCTGGTCGACGGCCCGGTGGAGGTGTACGGCGAGTTCCCCGGCTCCGAGGACGTCAAGGACCTGTCGGACGTGCTCACCCGGCTGCTGGAGTCGATCCCCGAGCGCGGTTACCTCGCGGTGATGGCCTACCTCGACCGCGAGGCGGCCTTCGACGCCCCGTACGCCGAGGGCGCCTCGTTCGAGGAGATGACGGACGTGTGGAGCGGGGCCGACCCGGCCACGCTGCGCGGGATGCTCGCGATCCGCACCGAGCGCCCGGTCACCTTCGGCTGGGGCCCCCGCTTCCTGCACTCCACCGGCCAGTACCACAAGGGCGGCCCGCAGAACGGCGTGTTCCTGCAGATCACCGGGGTCGTCGAGAACGACGTCGAGGTCCCCGGCAAGCCCTACACCCTGGGCCGCCTCCAGCTCGCCCAGGCTCTGGGCGACCAGGGCGCGCTGGTCAGCCGCGGGCGTCCCACCGTACGGCTGCACCTGACCGACCGCGCGGCCGGGGTCGCGCGCCTGCTCGCCGCCGCGCGGGAGGTCTGATGGGCCGCTGGAGGTTCGTATGAGCAAGGAGAGCTCCCCGGCGGGTGCCGGGGAGGCCACGCGGGCCGGGGAGGGCGTCACCGCCACGGCGGACGCCGCGGGCACGACGGCCGCCCCGGCGGCGGGCGCGCACGGGAAGGTGCCGCCCGCGGCCGTCACGCCCACGGCCACCACGGCCACCGCCGCCGCGACCGCGGGCATCACCGAGGCCCTGATCGACGCCAACCCGCTGCGCGACCCGCGCGACAAGCGCCTGCCGCGCGTGGCGGGGCCGTGCGTGCTGGTGCTGTTCGGCGTCACGGGCGACCTGGCGCGCAAGAAGCTGCTGCCGGCGATCTACGACCTGGCGAACCGCGGGCTGCTGCCCCCGGGCTTCTCCCTGGTCGGCTTCGCCCGCCGCGACTGGCGGGACCAGGACTTCGCGCAGCTCGCCCACGACGCCGTCAAGGAGCACGCCCGGACGCCGTTCCGCGAGGAGGTCTGGAAGCAGCTGTCTGAGGGCATCTTCTTCTGCCGGGGCGAGTTCACCGACGACGGCGCGTTCGACGCGCTGGCGATGATGCTCAAGGAGATCGACCAGACCCGGGGCACCGGCGGCAACTACGGCTTCTACCTGTCGGTGCCGCCGAAGTTCTTCCCGGTCGTGGTCCAGCAGCTGAAGCGGACCGGCCTGGCCGACGGTCCCGCCGGGTCCTGGCGCCGGGTGGTGATCGAGAAGCCCTTCGGGCACGACCTGCGCAGCGCCCAGGAGCTCAACGCGATCACCAGCGCGGTCTTCCCGGAGAGCTCGGTGTTCCGCATCGACCACTACCTGGGCAAGGAGACGGTCCAGAACATCCTGGCGCTGCGCTTCGCCAACAACCTGTTCGAGCCGATCTGGAACCGCAGTTACGTCGACCACGTGCAGATCACGATGGCCGAGGACATCGGCATCGGCGGCCGGGCGGGATACTACGACGGCATCGGCGCGGCCCGCGACGTGATCCAGAACCACCTGCTGCAGCTGCTGGCCCTGGTCGGCATGGAGGACCCGACGTCGTTCGGGGCCGACTCGCTGCGCAGGGAGAAGGAGAAGGTCCTCAAGGCGCTGCGGCTGCCGTCGGACCTGTCGCTGGCCACCGCGCGCGGCCGCTACGGGTCGGGCTGGCAGGGCGGCGAGCCGGTCATCGGCTACACCCAGGAGGAGGGCATCCCGCCCGACTCGATCACCGAGACGTACGCCGCCATCAAGGTGGAGATCGCCAACCGGCGCTGGGCCGGGGTGCCGTTCTACCTGCGCACCGGCAAGCGGCTCGGCCGCCGGGTCACCGAGGTGGCCGTGGTGTTCCAGCGGGCGCCGCACCTGCCGTTCAGCAAGGACGACACCGAGATCCTGGGGCAGAACGCCCTGGTCATCCGGGTGCAGCCGGACGAGGGCATCACGGTGCGGTTCGGCTCCAAGGTGCCCGGCACCGCGATGGAGGTGCGGGACGTCTCGATGGACTTCGCCTACGGCGAGTCGTTCATGGAGTCCTCCCCCGAGGCCTACGAGCGGCTGCTGCTGGACGTGCTCATCGGCGACCCGCCGCTCTTCCCGCACCAGCGCGAGGTCGAGCTGTCGTGGAAGATCCTCGACCCGATCGAGGAGTTCTGGAGCACCCAGGGCCCGCCGGAGGAGTATCCGGCGGGCACGTGGGGGCCGGCCTCGGCCGACGAGATGATGGCCCGCGACGGGCGTTCCTGGAGGCGGCTGTAGATGACCAGTTTCATGCTCAGCGGCACGAACGCCTCGAAGATCTCCTCGCAGCTCACCCACCTGCGCCACCAGATGGGCACCCCGGCGGTCGGCATGGTGCTGACCCTGGTGGTGGTCTGCGGCGAGAGCGACCAGTACGACGCGGTCCGGGCGGCGACCGAGGCGGCCAGGGAGCACCCCTCCCGGATCCTCGTCGTCATCCCCCGCGACTCCGAGGAGCCGAACCGGCTCGACGCCGAGATCCGGTTCGGCGAGTCGACCCCGGGCGAGGTGATCCTGCTGCGCCTGTACGGGGAGCTGACCAGGCACGCCGACTCGGTGGTCAGCCCGCTGCTGCTCACCGACACCCCGGTGGTGGCCTGGTGGCCCAGCGACTGCCCCGAGGTCCCGTCCAAGGACCCGATCGGCATGCTGGCCCAGCGCCGCATCATCGACGCGCGGTCGGCGTCAGACTCGGTCAAGTCGATCACCGGCCGGGCCCGCGGTTACGTGCCCGGCGACACCGACCTGGCCTGGACCCGGCTGACGACGTGGCGGAGCCTGCTGGCCGCCGCGTTCGACCAGCCGGTGGGCAAGGTCAAGCGGGGCACCGTGGAGGCCGTGTCCGGCCATGCCAGCGCCCTGCTGCTGGCGGCCTGGCTCGGCGAGCGCCTCGGCGCCTCGGTGAAGGTCGCCGACTCCCCCGGGCCCGGCCTGACCGCGGTCAAGCTGGTCTCGGCCGAGGGTGACATCACCATCGTCCGGAGCGACGGCCGCATGGCCACGCTGTCGCGTCCCGGCCAGCCGGACCGCAGGGTCGCCCTGACCCGGCGCCCGACGTCGGAGCTGCTCGCCGAGGAGCTGCGGCGGCTGGACCCCGACGAGATCTACGCGGCCGCGATCCAGCGACTCGCCCAGACCAAGAAGTCCTGAGCCGCGCGTGCCCCGCGGCCACGGCCGCGGGGCACCTCCTTTCGAAAGAGAAGTCCCGTGAGCGTTCCCACCGTGATCACCCACCGCGACGCCGACGTGCTCGCCAAGGCCGTCGCCGCCCGGGTGATCGTCCGAGCCGTCGACGCCCAGTCGGCCAAGGGCTCGGCCCACCTGGTCCTGACCGGCGGGACCGTCGGCATCGCCACCCTCGCCGAGATCGCCGCCTCCCCCGCCAAGGACGCCGTCGACTGGCGCAAGGTGGACATCTGGTGGGGCGACGAGCGTTTCCTGCCGGACGGTGACGCCGAGCGCAACGAGACCGGCGCCCGCAAGGCCCTGCTCGACCACCTCGACCTCGACCCCGAGCGGGTCCACGTGATGCGCGGCCCCGACTCCGGCATGACCGCCGAGGAGTCGGCCGAGGCGTACGCCGAGGAGCTGCGCCGCGCCGCCCGCCCCGAGGACCACGGCCCGGCCCCGGCGTTCGACCTCATGATGCTGGGCATGGGCCCCGACGGCCACATCGCCTCGCTCTTCCCCGGCATGCCCGCCCTGTACGACACCCGCCCGGTGGTCGCCGTGCACGGCTCGCCCAAGCCCCCACCCACCCGCGTCTCGCTCACGCTGCCCGTCATCCAGGGTTCCCGAGACGTGTGGGTGATCGCCGCCGGCGAGGAGAAGGCGGGAGCGGTACGGCTCGCA
This sequence comes from Streptosporangium sp. NPDC002524, assembly GCF_040295985.1. Classification (NCBI taxonomy): domain Bacteria; kingdom Bacillati; phylum Actinomycetota; class Actinomycetes; order Streptosporangiales; family Streptosporangiaceae; genus Streptosporangium; species Streptosporangium sp. NPDC002524. The sequence goes on from NZ_JBEOWK010000003.1 coordinate 445,694, forward strand.
CTGTCGGACTCGGGGACGATGCAGGTCCCGGCGGCCGGGGCCCGGGGCAGCCGGAGCACCCTCTTCCTCCTGGACAGGGCGGCAGCCTCCAAGATCCCTTCAAGCCTGAGCCGGATCTCCTCTCCCTGAGCTGTCAGAGCGTCGTCCCCGTGTGCTGGGCGGCGACGGTGTCGATCTCGTGTTGGATCTCCTTCTTGTCAGCCTGGTCCATGGACGAGGCCTCGACGGCGTTGCGGGCCAGGGTGGTGAGGGTCTCGCGGTCCAGGCCCAGCTGGTCGGCGGCGACGCGATACTCGCGGCTCAGGGTGGTGGCGAACATGGGCGGGTCGTCGCTGTTGAGGGTGACGAACAGGCCCGCCTCGAGCATGCGGGGCAGGGGATGATCCTCGATGCGGGCGATCTGGCCGGTGCAGACGTTGGAGGTGGGGCAGACCTCCAGGGGGATCTGGGTCTCGCGCAGGTGGGCGACGAGACGGGGGTCGTCCATGCAGGAGGTGCCGTGGCCGATCCGCTCGGCGCCCAGGAGGTCGAGGGCCTCCCAGATGGTCTCGGGGCCGGTCATCTCCCCCGCGTGCGGCAGGCTGCGCAGCCCGGCGGCGGTGGCGGCGCGGAAGGCGTCCGCGAAGACGTCGCGATACTTCGGGCGTTCCTGTTCGATCCCGGCCAGCCCGAAACCTACCAGCGCCTGGGGAGGTTCCCGCAGCGCGTGGTCCAGGGTGACCCGGGCCGCCTCGGCCCCGTACTCGCCGGGGATGTCGAAGACGTACGCCATCCGCACCCCGTGTTCCTCGCGGGAGCGCCGGGCGGCCAGGTCGAGCGCCTCGGTGACCTCCCGCATCGGCATGCCGACGACGTGGTGGGCGTACGGCGTGACGGTCAGCTCGACGTAGCGGCCGTTCTGCGCGGCGAGGTCGGCGGCGAGGCCGAGCACCAGGGTCGCCACGTCCTCCGGCTCGCGGACCAGTGCGTTGACCGCCTGGTAGATCCGGGCGAAGTGCGGGAAGTCGGTGAACCTGTAGAAGGCGCGCAGCTCCTCCTCGTCCGTGGGCACGCCCCCGTCGGGGTGGCGGCGGGCGAGTTCCAGCACGGTGGGGACCGAGGCGGAGCCGATCAGGTGGACGTGGAGCTCGACCTTGGGCAGGGCGTCGATGAAGGCGTCGGTCGTCATGCGGGGACCCTACGCACGCGACCCCCGTCCGCGAAAGCCATTTATCGTGAATCTAACTCAAAAATGTAAGCTTTCGCCGACAGGAGGGTGACAATTGCCCGGGGAGATGTCCTCCCGCTCACCGGCCGTCTGACGCATAGTGGGGGTCAAGCACCTCGACACCCCTCACGGAGGCTTCCCGTGTTCGAGCGCTTCACCGACCGTGCCCGCCGTGTCGTGGTCCTGGCGCAGGAGGAGGCCAGGCGGCTCGGCCACGGCCACATCGGCACCGAGCACATCCTGCTCGGGCTGATCCTGGAGGAGGAAGGCGTCGCCGGCCGTGCCCTGCGCGCCTTCGACATCAGCGGCGAGCGCGTCAGGAACGACGTGGAGGAGATCATCGGCAGGGGCGGGAAAAGCCCCGGCGGCCACATCCCGTTCACCCAGCGCGCCAAGAAGGTCCTCGAACTGTCCCTGCGCGAGGCGCTCGGCCTGCACCACAACTACATCGGCACCGAGCACATCCTGCTCGGGCTGCTCCGCGAGGGCGAGGGCGTGGCCGCCCAGGTGCTGACGAGGCGGGGAGCGCGCCTGGAGGCCGTGCGCGCCCAGGTGATCACGCTGCTCGGGCGGCGCGGGCCCGAGCGCGCGGTGTCGGCGGAGGAGGGCTTCCACGTCATGGGAGCGGCGTTCTCCGCCAGGCTGGAGCGCATCCAGGAGAGCCTGGACCGGATCGAGCGCAGGCTGGACGCCATCGAGACCTCCCGCGACGTCACCGGCACCTCACGCGACACCGCCGACACCGGCCAAGACACTCTCGACACCTCACGCGACACCGCCCAAGACACTCCCGGCACCTCACGCGACACCGCCGACATCTCCCCCCAAGACGCTCCCGGCACCCCACGCGACGGCACCGCCGCACCCCGGAACAACCAGGACACCGACGGCGACGGCGCCGCCCCTCGGAGGAACGACGACACGCCCCCGCCCCAGGAGGGGCAGGCCTCCTGAGGCGGGGACGCGGGAGAGATGCGGCCTCCCCGCTTCGGGACCCCTGAGCGATCTCGAAACGGGGAGGCCACGCGATGGGGTCAGCTCGGGGATGCCGTCGCCATCACGCCCACGGCCAGCCTGGCCTCGACCACGCCGGGGTCCTCGGTGTAGCTCAGGGTCGCGCCGAGCGAGACCAGGAGCCTGCGCATGCGGACGTTGTCGGACAGCAGGGTCGCCCTCACCTCGGCGAAGCCCAGGTCGCGGGCCTGGCGGACGAGCATCCCGGCCAGGGCGGTGCCCAGCCCCCTGCCCTGCCAGCGGTCCTCGACCAGGAACGCCATCTCGGCGATGCCGGGATCCGGGGTGAACATCAGGTTGGCGAGCCCGACGACCTGGCCGTCGTGCCCGGCGACGATCGACTGGCCGTGGCTGCGGTCGCAGAGCCGGTCGAAGACCTTCGGCGGCAGCACCGGCATCGAGGTGAAGTAGCGGAACCTGCGGGCCTCCGGCGAGCAGCGGTCGTGCAGGTCGCGTACGGCCTCGCGGTAGAGCCGGGTGAGCGGGCGGACCTCGACCTCGACGCCGTCGGAGAGCGTGATCTCGCGGTCGGTCCCGGACTGCTCGACGGGGGGCTGCGCCAGGCGGACGAAGGAGGCCGCGCGGGCGGCCTCGGTCAGGGTGAACGGCAGCTCGGCCCGGCGGACCCTGATCGCGCGGCGCGCGGCCACGGGAACGGTCAGCAGGGTCGGGTCCGGAAGATCGCTCATCTCCGCACCGTAGACCCAGCGGGAGTCGTCGGCGCGCAGCAGCTCTCCCAGCAGCTCGGGCAGGCGCCAGGGCGTCATGCGCAGCCGGGAGGCGAGCAGCAGGACGCGGGTGGGCTCGTCGGTCAGCTCGTGGGCGGTGGCGGTGACGACCTGGACCCGGCGCCCTCCCGCGGCCTCCAGCGCCTCGCGCACCGCCTCGGCACCGGCGGGGATGTCCGTGACGAACTCGTCGACCGTGCCGTCCGCGTCGGTCTGCACGCTCAGACCCAGGATGTTGCCGCCCTTGGCGGCGAGTGCGGCGGCCAGCGAGGCGAGCCGGCCCGGCCGCTCGTCAACGGTCGTACGAATCCTCAGAAACCCCATCAGAACGCTCCCTCTGTTACGGGATAGCCTTTCTTGACACTGTTACGGGACTGCTACACATGAGTGAGCCCATCGTTACGTCTGGGAAGATCACTCATTACTCGGCAGTACGGCGTTTCTACAACGGTTTCCGTTGACAGGCACACCCGGATAGACGGATATAGCAGGATATGAGGCCATGAGCACGCGCGTTCCCCTGAGCGGGGACTTCGTCAACGGAGACGTCTCCTTCTGGTATCGCTCCCTCGGCATCCCCGCCCCCGGCGCCCCCCTCGCCGGGAACCTCGACGCCGACGTGGCCATCGTCGGCGCCGGATACACCGGCCTGTGGACCGCCTACTACCTCAAGAAGGCGAGTCCCGGCCTGCGGGTCGTCGTGCTGGAGAAGGAGTTCGCCGGGTACGGCGCCTCCGGGCGCAACGGCGGCTGGCTCGTCGGCGAGCTGGCCGGCACCCCCGAGCGCTACGCCAGGACGCACGGCGCGGACGCGGCCAGGCGGCTGCAGCGGGTGATGTTCGAGACGATCGACGAGGTCGTCGCCGTCGCCGAGGACGAGAAGATCGACGCCGACATCGTCAAGGGCGGCGTCACCACGGTCGCCACCAACACCGCCCAGGACCGGCGGCTGCACCAGCTGCTCGCCCACGAGCGCCACTGGGGCTGGACCGAGGAGGACGTGCGGCTGCTCGACCCCGCCGAGCGGGAGGAACGCCTGCGGGTGGACGGCGCGGTGAGCGCGATCTGGAGCCCGCACTGCGCCAGGATCCAGCCCGCCAAGCTCGCCAGGGGCCTGGCCGAGACCGTACGGAACCTCGGGGTGGAGATCTTCGAGCGCACCCCGGTCACCGAGATCGCCCCGCGCGAGGCCCGCACGCCGTACGGGACCGTCCGCGCCGAGTACGTCATCCGCGCCACCGAGGGCTTCACCGCCGAGCTGAGGCAGTACCACCGGGCGTGGCTGCCGATGAACAGCTCGATGATCGTCACCGAGCCGCTGGGCGCGCTGTGGGACGAGATCGGCTGGGCGGGCCACGAGCTGCTCGGCGACATGGCGCACTACTACATGTACGCCCAGCGCACCGCCGACGGCCGGATCGCGTTCGGCGGGCGCGGCAAGCCCTACCTGTACGGCTCCCGGGTGGACGACCGGGGCCACACCCACGAGTGGACGATCGAGGCGCTCTGGGAGCTGCTGACCGGGATGTTCCCCGCGCTGCGGGCCTCTCGCGTGGCGCACGCCTGGTCCGGGGTGCTCGGCGTGCCCCGCGACTGGTGCGCCACCGTGCACGTCGACCACACCACCGGCATCGGCTGGGCGGGCGGCTACACCGGCCACGGGGTGACCACGACCAACCTCGCCGGCCGTACCCTGCGCGACCTGATCCTGCGCGAGGACACCGAGCTCGCCTCCCTCCCCTGGGTGGACCGCAAGGTACGAGGCTGGGAGGTGGAACCGCTGCGGTGGATCGGCGTGCACACCATGTACGACCTCTACCGCCGGGCCGACGCCAGGGAGAAGGCCGGGCTCGGCCGCACCTCGGTGCTGGCCCGCGTCGCCGACTCCATAACCGGCCGCTGAACCGGCGCGTCACCGGACGCTGGGACCATCGCCGTACCCGAGAACGCGAAAACCCAGAGACCCGGAAAACACTGAAAACACTGAAAACACCGAGAACCCAGTAGAACGCCGAGAATCCAGGCAACGCAGAGAGCACCGACGCCGAGGAGAGCCATGACCTGCCCGCCCGCCACCCGAATGGGAAACGAGTGAACGACATCCTCTTCCGCGGCGGCAGGGTCTTCCTCGCCGCCGACGCCTTCGCCGAGGCGGTACTGGTCAGGGACGGCCGCGTCGCCGCCGTGGGCGCGGAGTCTGACGTCATCCCTCTGGCCGCCCCCGGCCACGAGACCGTCGACCTGGACGGCGGGCTGCTCACCCCCGGGTTCACCGACGCGCACCTCCACCCGGTGCAGGCGGGCCTGGAGCGGGCCAGGTGCGACCTGTCCGGCGTCTACGGCCTGCCGAGGTACCTGGAGCGCATCACCGCCTACGCGGACTCCCACCCCGGCCACGAGTGGATCGACGGCGGCGGCTGGGACATGTCGGCCTTCCCCGGCGGCCTGCCGCACCGCTCCCAGCTCGACGTCTTCGACCGCCCGGTCTACCTGATCCAGCGCGACCACCACGCCGCGTGGGTGAACGGCCGGGCCCTGGAGCTGGCCGGGATCACCCGCGACACCCCCGACCCCGCCGACGGCAGGATCGAGCGCGACGCCGACGGCACGCCGAGCGGCGTGCTGCACGAGGGCGCGATGGACCTGGTCGGCCTGCTCACCCCCCGCCCAACGGCGAGCGACCTGCACGACGCGCTGATGGAGGCCCAGAAGCACCTGTTCTCCCTCGGCGTCACGGGCTGGCAGGACGCCATCGTCGGCTCCTACGCGGGCTACGACGACCAGCTGCCCACGTACGTCTCGGCGGCGGCCTCCGGCGCGCTGCGGGCCCGTGTCGTGGGCGCGCTGTGGTGGGACCGGGCGCGCGGCGCCGAGCAGATCCCCGAACTGCTGGAACGGCGCCGCTCCGCCGAGGGCCTGGAACGGTTCCGCGCCGGCTCGGTGAAGATCATGCAGGACGGCATCACCGAGAACTTCACCGCCGCGGTGATCGAGCCCTACTGCCGCTGCGGCGGCACCGGCCTGTCGTACGTCGACCCCGTGCTGCTGAAGGAGTGCGTCGCCGAGCTGGACCGGCACGGCTTCCAGGTGCACTTCCACGCCATCGGCGAGCGGGCCGTCCGCGAGGCGCTGGACAGCTTCGAGGGGACCGACCCGGCCAACCGGCACCACGTCGCGCACCTGCAGATCGTCGAGCCGTCCGACCTGCCGCGCTTCGCGCGGCTCGGGGTGACCGCCAACCTGCAGCCGCTCTGGGCCACCCACCACGCCCAGATGGACGAGCTGACCCTCCCCTTCCTGGGCGAGGAGCGCTCCGCCTGGCAGTACCCCTTCGCCGACCTGCAGCGCAACGGCACCCTGTTCTGCGCGGGCAGCGACTGGCCGGTCTCCGACGCCGACCCGATCCAGGGCATGCACGTGGCCGTCAACCGCACCGAACCCGGCGGCTCGATCCACGCGGGCTACCCGACGGCGCAGACCCCGTTCCTGCCCGGCCAGAGCCTCACCCTGGCCACCGCGCTGACGGCCTACACCGCGGGCTCGGCCCGGATCAACCACGACGACGACGCGGGCACCATCGTCCCCGGCAACCGCGCCGACCTCGTCGTCCTGGACCGCGACCCCTTCACCGAACCGGCCGCCGACATCTGGCGCACCAAGGTCGCGATGACCTTCGTCGACGGCCAGGAGGTCTACCGCCGCTGACCCCGCGAGCCCGGTCGCCCGCGGGCCGCCCCGGAGAAGGCGTCCGGCATCGCGCCGGAACCCGCCGGAGGAGGGCGCGCTCCCTCGCACCCCTCGCCGCCCCGGCGAGCGCGGTGATCTTATGGTGGGGGCGAACCCCGATCCGAGGAGTCACCGTGAACGACCTGCCCATCTGTGTCACCTGCGGGGTCCAGTACGCCGCCCCCCGGGACGACTGCCCGATCTGTGAGGACGAGCGGCAGTACGTCGGCTGGGAGGGGCAGCGCTGGACTTCCCTGGACGAGTTGCGCGCGACCGGGCACCGGCCGCTGGTCGCCGAGGAGGGCTCCGGGGTGGTCGGGGTCGGCAGCGACCCCGCCACGGCCATCGGCCAGCGGGCGCTGCTGGTCCGCACGCCCGGCGGCAACGTGCTGTGGGACATGATCAGCCATCTCGACGACGACCTGGTCAGGCAGGTCACCGAGCTCGGCGGGGTCGACGCCATCGCGATCAGCCACCCGCACTTCTACGGCTCGATGGTGGAGTGGGCGCACGCCTTCGACGCGCCGATCCACATCCACGCGGCCGACCGTGACTGGGTGGCCCGCCCCGACGACTCCGTCGTGTTCTGGGAGGGCGACACCCACGAGATCCGCGAGGGGCTGACGCTGATCAACGCGGGCGTCCACTTCGACGGCGGCCAGGTCATGCACTGGCGCGACGGCGAGGAGGGCGAGGGCGCCCTGTTCTCCGGCGACATCCTCCAGGTGGTCCAGGACCGCCGCTGGGTGAGTTTCATGTACAGCTACCCCAACCTCATCCCCGAGCGTCCCGGCACGATCCGCCGCGCCCTGTCGCTGCTGGAGCCGTACTCCTTCGAACGCGTCTACGGCGGCTGGTGGAAGCGGGTCGTGCGCACCGGCGGCGCCGAGGCCGTGCGCCGCTCCGCCGACCGCTACCTGTCCTTCGCCCTGGACGACCGATCGAGGTGAGACGGGCTCCTCACCACCGGGGCGGCCCTACTCGAAGAGGGTGTGCCGCTCGCCGCGCCGGCGTCTGCGGGCGATTTTGATCCCGACCACCACGATGTCCACCACAGCGACGGCCGCCAGCGCGGCCATGCTCACGGCGAGCGCGGTGATCCCGGCCCAGGCCGACAGGACGGCGAGGGCCGTGCACACCACCAGGCCGAAGACCGCCAGGAAGAGCCGCAGGTTCAGCGCGCTCCTCGGGTGGTCGTGCGTTCCCGTCTTCTCGTCCTTCTCGTCCTTCTCGTCCATAAGGTCACCTCCGGGCAACCTCGCTCTCCCCCGGCTCCCCGTGTGCGCGCGAGGGGTGTGCTCATCCCGTACCCAGGACGTCCGGCGCCACCCCGGTGCCCCCGGCGTCATCGCGGCGATCACAGCGGCCCCCGGCTCCACGGGAGATCACGGCGGGGCGGGCCCCGCCCGGGTAGACCATCGGAGCCCGTCTCCCGGTGATGTCATTAGCCAATCTTGTCCCTTTTTGGGCTGGTTGGAGCTTATGTCGGGTATATCAGCACAAATCCGCTTTGGCGGGAAATCGAGATTTACCGAAGAGCGGCAAGGGGGAATAGGGCATGACGAGACCCACAAGTCTGGAACACCACCCCGATCTCATCGAGATGCGGGAAAGGTACGAACGAGCGGGCTCCAGCTCGATGGCCCAGACCATCGAGGGACTGGGCCTCCTGGCGGGCCTGTATCTGGCGATCTCACCCTGGGTGGTCGGCTTCAACGGCCTGTCCAGGCTCGCCGTGAGCAACCTCGTCACCGGCATCGCGGTCGCCGCCCTGGCCCTCGCCTTCGCGTCCGCCTACGGCCGGACGTACGGGATCAGCTGGGTCGCGCCGGTCATCGGGATCTGGACCATCGTGTCCCCCTGGATCACCGGCTCGGCGACGAGGGGAAGCGCTTGGAACAACGTCGTCACCGGCATCGTCATCCTCCTGCTCGGACTGGGGGCCGTGGCGATCGGCTCCAAGAAGATGTCCGGCATGGCACAGAAGAGAGATCTCTCCCACATGGGCGACTCATCCAACAGGTCAGACATGCCGCACAGGCCTGACATGCCCAACAGGCCCTAGCCAGGCGCGGCGCACGGCGGCGCGCCCCGGCCCGGGGCGTCCCGCGAGCGCCCGGCGCCGCCCCGCCGCTCCCGGCGAGTCGCGGCCGCGGCACGCGAAAGGCCCCCGTGAGGATCTCCCACGAGGGCCTTTCAGGCGCTTACGCGAATGCCGCGACGGGCGCCGCTAGTAGATCGGGCGCGAGGAGGAGCGCAGCCGCTCCAGGGCCTCGGCCAGGATCTGCGCGCCGTCCTTGTCGCTGCGGCGTTCCTTCACGTACGCGAGGTGCGTCTTGTACGGCTCGTTGCGCGGCGGCGCGGGCGGGTTCGCCTCGTCCTGACCGGCGGGGAGGCCACACCGGGGGCAGTCCCAGAACTCGGGAACGGCCGCGTCGCTGGCGAAACTGGGGCGCGTCTCGTGCATGTTCGCGCACCAGAAAGGCACCCGCACACGGGGGGCCGCCTCGCCGCGCTCCGCCTCCCCCATCGGGCCGGCACCGACACGGCTGCCACGGATCGCGTTGCCACTACCCACGGATGAACTCCTTGCTCGATGGCCCCGCCGCTTGGGGATGCGGGGACTGAACCACTGTCACGCCTGTCGAAGCCGGGTCAGGGCCGCAGAAGCAGGCCCAGCGCGATGATGCAGACGAACCAGACGACACCGGTGATGACGGTGAGCCTGTCGAGGTTGCGCTCCACCACGGAGGAGCCTCCGAACGACGACGAGAAACCGCCACCGAACAGATCCGAGAGACCACCGCCCTTGCCCTTGTGGAGCAGGACGAGCAGCATCATCAGCAAGCTCGACAGGATGAGGGCGATGGAGATTCCGATTGTCACCGTTGACCTGTTCCCTATGTGCGCGTGTCCCGCGTCCGGGCACGACCCGTGTGTACGCCGAAGGCGTGACGATTCAAACTTGCTCTAAGAGGGTATGACGTGCTGTCAAGTCGCACCCACCGAATGGCTCAGTCAGCTCGACAATTCACCAAAACGGCAAATCTTGACGAACTCCCCGGAGTCGAGGCTCGCGCCACCGATCAGGGCACCGTCGACATCAGGCTGCGCCATGATGCCCGCGATGTTGTCAGACTTGACCGACCCACCGTAAAGGATACGGACACCGGCGGCCACTTCGGCGTCGTACAGCTCGGCGAGTCGTGACCGGAGTGCCCCGCAGACCTCCTGCGCGTCGTCCGGGGTGGCCACCTCGCCGGTGCCGATCGCCCACACCGGCTCGTAGGCGAGCACGACGGAGGCGGCCTGCTCGGCGCTGACCTTGCGGAGCCCGCCGTCGAGCTGGGCGACGCTGTGGGCCACCTGTCCACCGGCCCGGCGCACCTCCAGGCCCTCCCCCACGCACAGGATGGGGGTGAGCGCGTGCCGGTAGGCCGCCTGCACCTTGGCGTTGACGACGTCGTCGTCCTCGCGGTGGTACTGGCGGCGCTCGGAGTGCCCGGCGAGCACGAAGGTGCAGCCGATCTTGGCGAGCATGGTCCCGGAGATCTCGCCGGTGTAGGCGCCGCCGTCGTGCTGCGACAGGTCCTGCGCGCCGTAGACGATCCGCAGCTTGTCGCCGTCGACGAGGGTCTGCACGCTGCGCAGGTCGGTGAACGGCGGCAGCACGGCCACCTCGACCCGGTCGAAGTCCTTGTCGTTCAGCGCGAAGGCGAGCTTCTGGGTGTGCGCGATGGCCTCGAGGTGGTTGAGGTTCATCTTCCAGTTGCCTGCCATGAGCGGCTTACGAGGTGTGCTCATCGTTCGCTCACCACTCCCTGTTGACTACGCGGACGGCATCGGTCGTCGACCGGCCACTCCGCTCACCGCGTGGGTTCACTTCTAACGCTCCAGGGCCACGAGTCCGGGGAGGGTCTTGCCCTCCAGGTATTCGAGGCTGGCCCCGCCACCGGTGGAGATGTGCGAGAACCCGTCCTCGGCCAGGCCGAGCCCGCGCACGGCGGCGGCCGAGTCTCCCCCGCCGACGACCGTGAAGGCCTTCGAGGCGATCAACGCCTCGGCGACCGCGCGAGTTCCGCCGGAGAAGGCCTCGAACTCGAAGACGCCCATCGGGCCGTTCCAGAACACCGTCCTGGCGTCGGCCAGCTTGCCCGCGAACAGCTCGCGGGTGCGCGGGCCTATGTCGAGCCCCTCGCGGTCGGCCGGGATCGCGGTGGCGTCGACCACCTCGTACTCGGCGTCCTCGGCGAACTCGACGGCCGCCAGCACGTCGACCGGCAGGACGATCTCCACGTCGCGCCTGGCCGCCTCGTCGAGGAAGCCCCGCACCTTGTCGAGCTGGTCCTTCTGGAGCAGCGACCTGCCGACCTCGTAGCCCTGGGCCGCCAGGAAGGTGTAGGCCATGCCGCCGCCGATGAGGAGCCGGTCGACCTTGGTGAGCAGGTTGCCGATCACGCCGAGCTTGTCGGAGACCTTGGCGCCGCCGAGCACCACGACGTACGGCCGCTCGGTCTCGTCGGTCAGCTTCCTGAGCACCTCGACCTCGGCCAGGACCAGCCGTCCGGCGGCGTGCGGCAGCAGGCCGGGCACGTCGTAGACGCTGGCGTGCTTGCGGTGCACCGCGCCGAAGCCGTCGCCCACGTAGACGTCGGCGAAGGCGGCGAGCTTGGCGGCGAACTCGGCCCGCTCGGCGTCGTCCTTGGACTCCTCGCCCGGTTCGAAGCGCAGGTTCTCCAGGAGGGCCACCTGGCCGTCCTGGAGTGCCTCCACGACCTCCTGGGCGGAGGTGCCGACCACGTCTGTCGCGAAGGCGACGTCGGCGCCCAGGAGCTCACCCAGCCGCTCGGCGACGGGGGCGAGGGAGAATTCCGGGTTCGGCTTGCCCTTGGGGCGTCCCAGGTGCGCGACGACGACCACGCGGGCACCCCGGCCCGCGAGCTCCTTGATCGTCGGCACCGAGGCGCGGATGCGGCCGTCGTCGGTGATGGCGTCCCCCTCCAGGGGGACGTTGAGGTCGGCGCGCACCAGGACGCGCCGACCCTCCACGTCGAACTCGGAGATGTCCTTCATCAGAGGTCGGCGCCGACCAGCTCGATGAGGTCGGCGAGGCGGTTGGAGTAACCCCACTCGTTGTCGTACCAGCCGACGACCTTGACCTGGTTGCCGATCACCTTGGTGAGGGGCGCGTCGAAGATGCAGGACGAGGGGTCGGTCACGATGTCGGAGGAGACGATCGGGTCCTCGCTGTAGGTGAGGTAGCCCTTGAGCTCGCCCTCGGCCGCGGCCTTGAGCGCGGCGTTGACCTCCTCGACGGTGGTGTCGCGGCCGACCTCGACGGTGAGGTCGGTGGCCGAGCCCGTGGGGATCGGCACGCGCAGCGCGAAGCCGTCGAGCTTGCCCTTGAGCTCGGGCAGCACCAGGCCGATGGCCTTGGCGGCGCCGGTCGAGGTCGGCACGATGTTGATCGCGGCGGCGCGGGCGCGGCGCAGGTCGCTGTGCGGGGCGTCCTGCAGGTTCTGGTCCTGCGTGTAGGCGTGGATCGTGGTCATCAGACCCTTCTCGATACCGAAGGTGTCGTTGAGGACCTTGGCCATCGGCGCCAGGCAGTTGGTGGTGCAGGAGGCGTTGGAGATGATCGTGTGGTTGGCCGGGTCGTACTTGTCGTGGTTGACGCCCATCACGACGGTGACGTCCTCGTTCTTGGCCGGGGCCGAGATGATGACCTTCTTGGCGCCGTTCTCGGCGTGCACGCGGGCCTTGTTGGCGTCGGTGAAGAAACCGGTCGACTCGACGACGACGTCCACGCCCAGGTCGCCCCAGGGCAGCTTGGCGGGGTCGCGCTCGGCGAAGGCCTTGATCGTCTTGCCGTCCACGATGATCTCGTCGGCGGTGCTCTTCACCTCGTACGGCAGGCGGCCGAGGATGCTGTCGTACTTCAGCAGGTGGGCGAGGGTGGCGTTGTCGGTCAGGTCGTTGACCGCGACGATCTCGATGTCCTTGCCGCTGGCAGCGACCGCGCGCCAGAAGTTGCGGCCGATGCGGCCGAATCCGTTGACGCCTACGCGGATGGTCACGGTGCCGATCTCCTCGTACGTCGATGCGCCGGTCTCTCGGGATCGGCGACTTGGGGCGGGCTGAAACCTCAACCACGAACCTTATCGGACCCAAATTGGCCTAGACCACTTGAGGGGGTGCTCCGTTATTCGTTAACCCACGAACAGGTATCGCACCATTCAAGTAAAGTGCCCGACTCGTCACCGCAAATACCTCCAACCTCAAGAGGAACCCCTATGACAGACAAAGATCCGCACCTGGGGAACGGGCTCCTACCAGGCATTATCACCGGTCTCCTGGCCACCGTCGCCGGTGCCGCGGCCTACGGCGCGCTCATCGCCTTCAGCGGGTACGAGATCGGTTTCGCCGCCATCGGCGTCGGCCTCCTCGTCGGCCTCGCCATGATCGCGGTGAGGCCGACCAGCCCCGTGCTGCCGCCGCTGGCCGCCTTCCTCTCCCTCGCCGGCGCCGCGCTCGGCCAGATCGCCGGGGCCGTCATCGTCTGGGCGCGGCTGTCCGGCGAGGACTACGGCACGGCCGTCACCCGGGTCCTCGACGCCTTCCCCGACGCGATCAGGAGCGACCCCATGTCGCTGCTGTTCTGGGTGGTGGCCGCCTACGCGGGCTTCGGCTTCGTGAACAGGCGCGTCAAGGCCGCCCGCGCGGCCCACGACGCCCGCGCCGCCTCGTCCGTCCCGCAGCCGGACGAGGCCGACCGGGTGAACTACTTCGAGCCCAGGAAGCAGCCCTGACCTGAGCTCCTGAGCTCCTGAGCTCCTGAGCCAAGGGGGGCCTTCCCGCGGGGGACCTACGGGGCCAGCATGTCGACGGTGAGGTTGGCCTCGGTGTTGGGGATGCCGATGTCCTGGGCGCGCTTGTCGGCCATGGCCAGCAGGCGGCGGATCCGGCCGGCGATGGCGTCCTTGGTCAGGGGCGGGTCCGCGAGCTGGCCGAGCTCCTCCAGGGACGCCTGCTTGTGCTCCACCCGCAGGCGGCCGGCGATCACCAGATGCTCGGGGGCCTCCTCCCCGAGGATCTCCAGGGCCCGCTGGACCCTCGCCCCCGCCGCGACCGCGGCGCGGGCCGAACGGCGCAGGTTGGCGTCGTCGAAGTTGGCGAGCCGGTTGGCCGTCGCGCGGACCTCGCGGCGCATCCGCCGCTCCTCCCAGGCCAGCACGCTGTCGTGGGCGCCCAGCCTGGTGAGCAGCGCGCCGATGGCGTCGCCGTCGCGGACCACCACCCGGTCGACCCCGCGCACCTCGCGGGCCTTGGCGTGGATCTTCAGCCGCCGCGCGGACCCGACCAGCGCGAGCGCCGCCTCCGGCCCGGGACAGGTGACCTCCAGCGACATCGAACGCCCCGGCTCGGTGAGCGAGCCGTGCGCCAGGAACGCCCCCCGCCAGGCCGCCTCGGCGTCGCAGGTCGCCCCCGCGACGACCTGGCGGGGCAGGCCGCGGACCGGGCGCCCGTGGTTGTCGATCAGACCGGTCTGGCGGGCGAGCGCCTCCCCGTCGCGGTAGACCCGCACGAGGTAACGGGAACCCTTGCGCAATCCGGCCGGGGCCAGGACGAGCACCTCCGCCTTGTGCCCGAAAACCTCACCGATGTCCTTGATCAGCCGCCGGGCGGTGACGTTGGTGTCAAGCTCGGCCTCGATCACGATCCGGCCGCTCACCAGGTGCAACCCGCTCGCGAACCGCAGCAGCGTCGACACCTCGGCCTTACGGCAGCAAGGCTTCAGGACCGGCAGCCTGCTCAGCTCGTCCTTGACCACACCTGTCATCGCCATGCGCGTTCGTCCTCCCCCATACAGACCCCATGCGGCCCGAGATAAATCGGGCTCACAGAAGTTTCTCGCACTCCTGAGCACCGCTGACCAGGATCAACGCTTCTCACGGAAAATCTCGTCCAGGACGGAGGCAAGACGTTGCGCATCATGTCGCGGGGAGCCGTCCTCGTCCGCCACGGAGGCGAGCACGAGCCGCCCGCCGAGGTCGGCCGCGGCCTTCTCCAGCTCGTCACGGTCCTCGATCACCCCGGTGTCGGCCACGACGACGTCGATCTCCAGGGAGGGCGCGTGCTGGCGCAGCACCTCCAGGTGCTTCTGAGGGGAGAAGCCGTCGGTCTCCCCCGGCTGCGGGGCGAGGTTCAGGGCGACCAGGCGGCGCGCACGGGTGGTGTGCAGCGCCTCGGCCAGCTCGGGCACCTTCAGGTGGGGCAGCACGCTGGTGAACCAGGAACCGGGGCCGAACACCACCCAGTCGGCGTCGAGGACCGCCTGGACGGCCTCGGGGCACGCCGGCGGGTCCTCGGGCAGCAGCGAGATCGCCCGGACCCGGCCGGGGGTGAGGGCGCAGGCCACCTGGCCGCGTACCGTGCTCACCTCGCCGTCCAGCTCGACCTCGGCGGCGATGTCGAGCGGCACCGAGGACATCGGCAGCACCCGCCCGTGCGCGCCGAGCAGCCGCCCGAGCCAGTCGAGCCCGGAGACCGTGTCGCCGAGCCGCTCCCACAGCGCCACGATCAGCAGGTTGCCGATCGCGTGGCCGTGCAGGTCGCCCTCGCTGCGGAAGCGGTGCTGGACGACCTCGCTCCAGGTGCGCCCCCACTCGTCGTCGCCGCACAGGGCGGCGAGGGCCATCCTCAGGTCTCCCGGGGGAAGCACGCCGAGCTCCCGGCGGAGACGGCCGCTCGACCCTCCGTCGTCGGCGACGGTGACCACCGCCGTCAGCCGGGAGGTGACCCTCCGCAACGCCGACAGCGAGGCGTACAGCCCGTGTCCCCCACCCAGGGCGACGATCTTGAGACCCTCAATCACTCCCGGCCCACATCCCGATGGCTCACCTGCACCTCCATGCCACCCCTATCGCGGAGCCGGCCACCGATCTGCTCGGCCATGGCGACGCTGCGATGCTTGCCGCCGGTGCAGCCGACGGCGAGCGTGGCGTAGCTCTTGCCCTCGCGGGTGTAGCCGGAGGCGATGATGGCGAACACCTCCTCGTAGGCGTCGAGGAGTTCCTTCGCACCCGCTTGGTTGAGAACGTACTCCCGTACGGGGGCGTCCAGTCCGTTCATGGGGCGAAGTTCGGGGACCCAGTGGGGATTGGGCAGGAACCGGCAGTCGACGACGAGGTCCGCGTCGACGGGCAGGCCGTACTTGTAGCCGAAGGAGACGACGTTGACCCGCAGGCCGGGACGGTCCTCGCCGCCGAAGAAGGCGACGATCTTCCCGCGCAGCTCGTGGACGTTGAGGTTGGAGGTGTCGATCACCAGATCGGCGTTGGCCCGGACCTCGCGCAGGATGCCGCGCTCGCGGGCGATCCCGTCGACCAGGCGGCCGTCGCTCTGCAGCGGGTGCGGGCGGCGGACGTTCTCGAACCTGCGGACCAGCTCCTCGTCGCTCGCCTCAAGGAACACCACGCGCACGGCGACGCCGCGCCCCTCCAGCTCCTCGATCGCGCTGTTGAGGTCGCTGGTGAAGGCGAGGCTGCGCACGTCGACCACCGCGGCCACCTTGTCGGCGGCCAGCTTCACCCGGCCCGCCTCCTCGGCCATCGCGAACAGCAACCCGGGCGGCAGGTTGTCGATGACGAACCACCCCAGGTCCTCCAGGGCCTTGGCGGCGGTGCTCCGCCCCGCCCCCGACATTCCGGTGACGAGAACGAACGCGGGCTCTCTTTCGTCGCTCATGGGTTCTGCCCCTTCAAGGCCGACACGATCGTCTCGGCCGTCGAGGGGCCGATCCCGGGAACCTCGCAGATCTGTGCCGCAGTCGCCTCCCGCAGCCGCTTCACCGATCCGAAATGCTTGATCAACGCCTGCCTGCGAGCCGGGCCGAGACCGGGGACCTCGTCCAGAGCGCTTTCCTTGACGCTCTTCGACCGTTTGGATCGATGGTAGGTGATGGCGAAGCGGTGAGCCTCGTCGCGCACCCGCTGGAGAAGGTAAAGGGCCTCGCTGGAACGGGCGAGGATCACCGGCAGGTCCTCGCCGGGCAGCCAGACCTCCTCCAGCCGCTTGGCCAGGCCGCACACCGCCACGTCGTCCACGCCCAGCTCGTCGAGCGCCCTGCGGGCCGCCGCGGCCTGCGCGGGACCGCCGTCGACGACGACGAGGTTGGGCGGGTAGGCGAACTTGCGCGGCCTGCCGGTCTCGGGGTCGATGCCCGGCGTCCGCAGATCCTCCGGTCCTCCGCCGGCCTCTCCGGATGAACCGGCCGAACCGGACGAACCGCCTGGATCGGCCGGGTCGGCCGAGTCGGCCGGATCAGCTGGGCCGGCCGGATCGGTCTCGGGGGCCGCGTCGAGCTCCCCGACGGTGGAGCGCTCCTCCAGGTAGCGCTTGAACCGGCGGGAGATCACCTCGTATATCGAGGCGACGTCGCCCTCGGTGGAGCGCACGGAGAACCTGCGGTACTCGCTCTTGCGGGCCAGGCCGTCCTCGAACACCACCATGGAGGCGACCACGTCGGTGCCCTGGATGTGGGAGACGTCGTAGCACTCGATGCGCAGCGGCACCTGGTCGAGGTCGAGGGCGTCGGCGACCTCCTGCAGCGCCCTGCTCCGCGCGGTCAGGTCGCTGGCCCGCCTCAGCTTGTGCTGCTTCAGGGACTCTACGGCGTTGCGCTCGACGGTCTCCATCAGCGACCTCTTGTCGCCGCGCTGGGGGACCCTGATCTCCACCCGTGCCCCGCGGTGCTCGCCGAGCAGCTCGGTGACCGCCTCGGCGTCGGGGGGCAGGACGGGCACCAGCACCTCCCTGGGCAGCGCCTCGGCGGCGGCGTCGCCGTACATCTGCAGGAGGAACTGCTCGACCAGCTCGCCCGGCGCGACCTCCTCGACCTTGTCGACCACCCAGCCGCGCTGGCCCCTGATCCGCCCGCTGCGGACGTAGAACACCTGGACGGCGGCCTCCAGCGGATCCTCCGCCAGGGCGATCACGTCGCAGTCGGTGTTGTCGCCGAGGACCACGGCCTGCTTCTCCATCGCCCGCTGCAGCGCCTGGATGTCGTCGCGCAGCCTGGCGGCCCGTTCGTACTCCTGCGCGACGGCGGCCTCGCGCATCTCGCGCTCCAGCCGCCTGACGAACCGGCCGGTGTTGCCGGCCATGAACTCGCAGAAGTCGTCGGCCAGCGCCCGGTGCTCCTCGGCGGTGACCCGGCTCACGCAGGGGGCGGAGCACTTGTCGATGTAGCCCAGCAGGCAGGGGCGGCCGATCTGCGCGGCCCGCTTGAACACCCCGCCCGAGCAGCTCCTGATCGGGAAGACCCGCAGCAGCAGGTCGACGGTCTCCCTGATCGCCCAGGCGTGGGAGTAGGGGCCGAAGTAGCGGATGCCCTTGCGCTTGGCGCCGCGCAGCACCTGGACCCGGGGGAACTCCTCCCCCATGGTGACCGCGAGGTAGGGGTAGGACTTGTCGTCGCGGTATTTGACGTTGAACCGGGGGTCGTACTCCTTGATCCAGGAGTATTCGAGCTGGAGCGCCTCGACCTCGGTGCCGACGACCGTCCAGTCGACGCCCACGGCCGTCGTGAGCATGGTCTGGGTGCGCGGGTGCAGGCCCGCGAAGTCGGCGAAGTAGGAGTTGAGCCGCTGGCGCAGGCTCTTGGCCTTGCCGACGTAGATGACCCGGCCCTCGGCGTCCTTGAACCGGTAGACGCCCGGGGACTCGGGGATGGACCCCGGCTTCGGCCGGAAACTCACCGGACCACCCACAGATCTCGCCACACGGAAAGCCTATCGGCCCCGACCGACAGGTTTCCTTACAGATTTCCCGCCGACCTTCCCTCCCGGCTCTCCGCACGATCTTCCGGCCAGACCCTCCGCGCCCTTCCGGCCCGATCCTTCTCGCGGCCTCCGGCCGGGCCCCGGGACCTTCCCTCCCGGCTCTCCACACGACCTTCCGGCCAGACCCTCCGCGCCCTTCCGGATCGGTCCTTCTCACGGCCTCCGGGACTTTCCCGCCCGGATGCCGCACGCCCCTCCGGCCAGGTCTTTCTCACGGCCTTCCGGTCCGGCTCGCGCGGCCTTCGCCCGGCTCCCCTCGCGGCCTCCCCGCGGTCCGCGAGGAGGGCCGGCCGGGACACGGCCCGGTGGCCCGGCCCTCCGCTCGGGGACCGGGTCACGGCCTCATGGGCCGGCCGAGGGGAGGTCGCGAGGTGATCCGGGCCGTACGAGAGCCGCCGGGGGGCACCCGGCCCCCCGCCGGGACGTTCCTCCCGGCGGCGGGCCCGCGGCCGGGTTCAGGCGAGGACGATGGAGTCGCCGTCCACCTTGATCGACTTCTCCTCCAGCGGCTCGGTGGCCGGGCCGTTCGCCACGGAACCGTCGGTGATCTTGAACTTGCTGCCGTGGCACGGGCAGTCGATGGTGCCGTCCGCGATCTTGTCGACGTCGCACCCCTGGTGGGTGCAGACGGAGCTGAACGCCTTGAACTCGCCCGCGGCCGGCTGGACGACCACGATCTTCTCGTCCTTGAAGACCTTGCCGCCCCCCTCGGGGATGTCCGCGGTCTTGGCCAGGGCCTTCGCCCCGGAGTCGCCCCCCTCGGCGCCCGCGGTCGTCTCGGCCGCCTCCGGCGCCTGCGAGGAGGCGGTCGAGGACGTGTCCCCGCCGTCCGCCGCGGGCTCCCCGTACCCCGCGCACGCGGTCAGGACCGCGGCCATCCCGGCCCCGCCCGCGCTCAATATCACCGTACGACGCGTCGTCTCAGTCATGAATATCCTCCAGGATCATCATCTTCAGGTACGGCTGGCACCCCGATGACGGTTCAGCATGCCGTACGTCATGTCAGGAGACTGTGAAGAATTACCACCTCGGCCCTCTTTCCGGGCCATCCGGAGAATCCCCCTGGAAACCCTCGCCGCGGGCTTCGAGCCCGGCGAGGCTGCGTCCCTGGCCTCCTTGAAGAGGGAGGCGGCACGAACCCGTCAGACCATGACGATCCCGTCGCCCTCGACCCTCAGCGCGTACCGGACCAGCGGCGCCTCCGCCGGACCCTTGAGGCATTTGCCGGAGTCGGCGGCGAACTCGCTGCCGTGGCAGGGGCAGCGGATGACGCCGTCCCCGACCCTCCCGACCGCGCACCCCCGGTGCGGGCAGCTCGCCGAGAACGCCCGGAACACCCCCGGGGACGGCTGGGTGATCACGATCTTCCACTTGGCGATCACCTTGCCGCCGCCCACCGGCACGTCGGCGGTCCGCGCGACGACCTTCCCCTTGATCCCCGGCGGCACAGCGGCGGCGGCGGACTCCCCGCCCCCGCACCCGGCCAGCGCCGCCCCGCACGCCACGGCCCCCGCGGCGGCGATCACCTGCCTGCGCGCGGGCGTAATGGAGGCCTCCTGCGTGCTCATCCCGGCCCTTCCCCCGACGTCGTCCCAGCCCGGAACCGGGCTTCCGCGTCAAGGGTATTGACGGGGGAGCCCGGTCCCGGACCCGGCCCTCAGCTGCCGAGGATCTTGCGCAGGAAGCGGCCGGTGTGGCTCTCGTCGACCAGCGCGACCTCCTCGGGCGTGCCGACGGCGAGCACGCTGCCGCCCCGGGAGCCGCCCTCGGGGCCCATGTCGATCAGCCAGTCGGCGGTCTTGATCACGTCGAGGTTGTGCTCGATGACGATGACCGTGTTGCCGCCGTCGACGAGCTTGCCCAGGACCCCCAGCAGCCTGCGGATGTCCTCGAAGTGCAGGCCGGTGGTGGGCTCGTCGAGCACGTAGATCGTCCGGCCGGTGGAGCGGCGCTGCAGCTCGGAGGCGAGCTTGACGCGCTGGGCCTCGCCGCCGGACAGGGTCGTGGCGGGCTGGCCGAGCCTGACGTAGCCGAGGCCGACGTCGTTCAGCGTCTTCAGGTAGCGCTTGATCGCCGGGATGGAGTCGAAGAAGCCGAGCGCCTCCTCGATCGGCATGTCGAGCACCTCGGAGATCGTCTTGCCCTTGTAGTGGACCTCCAGGGTCTCCCGGTTGTAACGGGCCCCGTGGCAGACCTCGCAGGGCACGTAGACGTCCGGCAGGAAGTTCATCTCGATCTTGAGGGTGCCGTCTCCCGAGCAGGCCTCACACCGGCCGCCCTTGACGTTGAAGCTGAACCGGCCCTTCTGGTAACCCCGGACCTTGGCCTCGGTGGTCTGCGCGAACAGGTCGCGGACCTTGTCGAAGACGCCGGTGTAGGTCGCCGGGTTGGACCGGGGGGTGCGGCCGATCGCCGACTGGTCGACGTGCACGACCTTGTCGACCAGGTCCATCCCGTTGACCCGCGCGTGGCGGCCGGGGACGGTGCGCGCCCCGTTCAGCTCCTTGGCCAGCGCGTTGTAGAGGATGTCGTTGACCAGGGTGGACTTGCCCGACCCCGAGACCCCGGTGACCGCGGTCAGCAGCCCCAGCGGGAACTCCACGTCGACGCCCTTGAGGTTGTGCTCGCGGGCGCCCTTCACGGTGATCTGCCGCTTCCTGTCGCGCTTGCGACGCGCCGCGGGGATCGCGATCGTCTTGCGGCCGGACAGGTAGGCGCCGGTCATCGAGTCTTCGGAGGCGAGCAGGTCGGCCACGGTGCCGGAGACGACGACCTGGCCGCCGTGCTCGCCCGCCCCGGGGCCGATGTCGACCACCCAGTCGGCGGCGGCGATGGTGTCCTCGTCGTGCTCGACCACGATGAGCGTGTTGCCCATGTCGCGCAGCCTGATCAGCGTCTCCAGCAGCCGCTGGTTGTCGCGCTGGTGCAGGCCGATCGAGGGCTCGTCCAGCACGTACAGCACCCCGACCAGGCCCGAGCCGATCTGGGTGGCGAGCCGGATGCGCTGCGCCTCGCCACCGGCGAGGGTGCCGGAGGCCCGGTCCATGGTCAGGTAGTCGAGACCCACGTCGAGCAGGAAGCCCATCCGGGCGTTGATCTCCTTGACCACCCGCTCGGCGATCTGCATGTCGCGCTCGGACAGCTTCAGCCCCGCCAGGAACGCCGCGCAGTCGCCGATCGACATCGACGAGACCTCGGCGATCGAGCGGTCGTCGACCGTGACGGCGAGCGAGACCGGCTTGAGCCTCGCCCCCTCGCAGGCCGGGCACGGGATCTCCCGCATGTAGCCTTCGTACTTCTCGCGCATGCCGTCGCTGTCGGACTCGCCGTGGCGGCGCTGCACCCAGGGGATGACCCCCTCGAAGGTGGTGTAGTAGGAGCGCTGGCGGCCGTAGCGGTTGCTGTAGCGGACGTGGACCTGCTCGTCGTGGCCGTACAGCAGGGCCTTCTGCGCCTTCTTGGGGAGCCGCTCCCACGGGGTGTCGAGCCCGAACCCCATGGTCAGGCCGAGCGCCTCGACCAGGCGCACGAAGTAGTCGCTGGTGTGGCCGCCGGCCCACGGGGACAGGGCGCCCTCGCCCAGCGGCCGCTCCGGGTCGGGCACGACCAGGTCGGGGTCGACCTCCATCCGGACGCCCAGGCCCGTGCACTCCGGGCAGGCGCCGAAGGGCGAGTTGAACGAGAACGAGCGGGGCTCCAGCTCCTCGAACGACAGGTCGTCGTAGGGGCAGTGGAGGTGCTCGGAGTAGAAGCGCTCGCGGTTGGGGTCGTCCTCGGGCAGGTCGACGAACTCCAGGGTGATCGTCCCGCCCGACAGGCCCAGGGCGGTCTCCACCGAGCCGGTGAGACGGCTGCTCGCGCCCTCCTTCACGGCCAGGCGGTCGACGATCACCTCGATGTCGTGCTTCTCCTGCTTCTTCAGCGTCGGCGGCTCGTCCAGCCGGACCACGGTGCCGTCGACGCGGGCGCGGGCGAAGCCCTTCGCCTGGAGCTGGGCGAACAGCTCGGCGTACTCGCCCTTGCGGCCGCGGACCACCGGGGCGAGCACCTGGAAGCGGGTGCCCTCCTCCAGCTCCATCACCCGGTCGACGATCTGCTCGGGACTCTGCCTGGCGATCGCCCGCCCGCACTGCGGGCAGTGCGGCTTGCCGATCCGCGCCCAGAGCAGGCGCAGGTAGTCGTACACCTCGGTGATCGTGCCGACGGTGGAACGGGGGTTGCGGCTCGTCGACTTCTGGTCGATCGACACCGCGGGCGAGAGCCCCTCGATGAAGTCGACGTCGGGCTTGTCCATCTGCCCGAGGAACTGCCGCGCGTACGCCGACAGCGATTCGACGTACCGGCGCTGACCTTCGGCGAAGATCGTGTCGAAGGCCAGGCTGGACTTGCCCGAACCCGACAGTCCGGTGAAGACGATCAGAGAGTCTCGCGGCAGCTCCAGCGAGACGTCCTTGAGGTTGTGTTCACGTGCACCACGCACGATGAGGCGGTCAGCCACAGCAGTCCCGACGTCGTTGATAGAGGGTTGGAAGTAGTCGCGGGAAGACTAGCGAGAGGGGCCGACAATTTTCCGGACCGGCGTCCGGAGTCGTTTTCCCGTCCTTCCCAGACTACGGCCTTCGCCCAGACCTGGCAGGTGGCCCACGGTTTCAACGATGTGAACACCCCCTCTTATGCCCCGGCCCGCCCGCCGGGCGGAATGATGAGGGGTACGAGGGCGGGGCGCGCACCGCCTCACCCTCCCGCGACCCCGTCCGAGGAGAATCCGTGACGTACACCGGTGATGTTCAGGTCGGCGGCCCCGCCGACCTGCGTGAGCTGCCCGCCCTGACGATCGCCAAGCTGGCCGTCGGCCCGTTCGACAACAACGCCTATCTGATCCGCTGCACCCAGACCGGCGACGGCGCGCTCGTCGACGCGGCCGCCGAGCCCGACCGGCTGCTCGAACTCATCGGCGACCGGCCGATCAGCAAGATCGTCACCACCCACCAGCACGGCGACCACTGGCAGGCCCTGGAGGAGGTCGCCAGGGCGACCGGCGCCTCGGTGATCGCCCACCCGCTCGACGCGGGCGCCCTGCCGGTGCCGGTGGACCTGGAGGTCGGGCACGGCGACGGGATCACCGTCGGCGTGGTCAGCCTGGAGGTGATCCACCTGCGCGGGCACACCCCCGGCTCGATCGCCCTGTACCACCCGGGCCACCTGTTCACCGGCGACTCGCTCTTCCCCGGCGGCGTCGGCAACACCAACAAGGACCCCGAGCGGTTCGCCCAGCTCTTCGCCGACGTGTCGGAGCGGATCTTCGACCGGCTGCCGGACGACACCTGGGTCTATCCGGGCCACGGCAAGGACACCACGCTCGGCGCCGAGCGCCCCTCGCTGCCCGAGTGGCGCGAACGCGGCTGGTGACCCCCCGCCCGGACGGTACGGCGGGTACGGCCGGTGATCCCCCGCCGCGCGGGTCGCACCGCCCCTGACGAGACGGCCGGGCGGCCGGTCCCCCGCCGTACCGTCTGGGAAGATCCAGGACGCGGGCCGCGCGGGCGCGTGAAAGGCGCTCGGGCACACCGTTCGCGCCCGGCCCCTGGTACGCGAGCCGCGCGGGCGCGTGAAAGGCGGGTGTCAGCCTCCGAAGACCCGGAGGATCCGGTCGGCGGCCTTGGCCGGATCCTCCACCCGCTCGACCAGGTCACCCCAGGACCAGCGGTAGAACCAGCCCTCGGCCAGCGGGACGCAGTCGAGGGTCTCGTTGAACATCGCCGCCTCGGGATCGCTCACCCGCAGCGCCGGCGGGCTCCGCCTGAGCGTCACGCTCATGCCCCTCAGCTCCAACTCGCGGGCGAGGATGCCGAGGAAATAGGTGCGGGTGTGCTCATGCGGCTCAGCTGCCATGAGGCAATTGAACGCAGCCACGCCGGACATGGGAAGCGTGCCGCGGCATTCCGGGACGAGAACGGATCCGGGCATGGCGTACATACGACCATCCGCCATGCCCTTGGGAAAACCGGGGAAATCGGGAAAACCGGGGAAACCGGCGCGAGCGCGCCCCGGGCGGTCAGCCGACCCCGGCGGACGTCCTGCGCTGCTCCTTGCGCTTCTCCCGCTTGAACATCAGGACCCGCAGCGGGATGGCCGCCACGATCGTCATCTGCATGACCGCCCCGACCTTGATCAGCGTGTCGCCGCCGGCCAGGCCCGCCACCCAGATGGTGAGGCAGGCGACGTTGATCATCATCCAGGCGAGCACGGCGGCCGCCAGGTTGCCCTTGGGCTTGGGGTACTCGATCCGGCTCACCATGAGGTACGCCACCCCGAAGACGGGCAGGATCGTCCAGATCGACGGGGGGAACAGCAGCACGATCGAGACCACGGTCATCGCGCCCATCGGGATGGGCAGCCCCATGAAGTCGCCGCTCTTGGTCTTCACGCAGGCGAAGCGCGCGAGCCGGACGACCCCGGCCAGCAGCACGGACGACGCCGCGGCCATCACCAGCAGAAAGGGGATCTGCTGGTTGAACCCCGCCCAGATGACCACCATGAAGGCGGGCGCGAAGCCGAAGCTGATCACGTCGGCGAGGTTGTCCAGCTCGGCGCCCATGGCCGAGGCACGGAACTTGCGGGCCACCAGGCCGTCGAACAGGTCGCAGGTGGCGCCGATCAGCAGGAGCACCACCGCGGTGCCGAAGAAGCGAGGGTCGGCCGCGAAGGGCTTGTCCTGCTGCAGCGCGCTGATGGCCGACCAGGCGAGCACGCAGACCGCGAGGAAGCCGCAGAGGGCGTTGCCGAGGGAGAGGGAGTCCGCGGCCGACAGGCGGAACGCCTTGCCCACGGGTCCTCGTGGCTCGTCGTCCGTCTCGTCCATCGGCCAGCTCGCGTCAGCCGTGGTCAAGACCCGTCACCCCCGCGACCGTCTTCTGGCCCACGGAGACGGCCGGGGCGATCCCCTCGGGAAGGTAGACGTCGACCCGCGAGCCGAGCCTGATCAGGCCGATCCGCTCGGCCCTGGCGACCTTCGTACCCTCGGCCACGTAGGGCACGATGCGGCGCGCGACCGCGCCGGCGATCTGGACGAGCTCGAGGTCGCCGAGCGCGGTGTCCAGGTGCCAGACGACCCGCTCGTTGGTGTCGCTGTCCTTGTTGAACGCGGGCAGGTAGCCGCCGGAGACGTGCTCCATCGAGGTGACCGTACCGGCGATCGGCGCCCGGTTGACGTGCACGTCGAGCGGGCTCATGAAGATCGCGACCCGGGTGCGGCCGTCCGGCCACGGGTCGATGCTCTGCACCACGCCGTCCGCGGGCGACAGGATCCGCCCGGTGCCCGGAGTGCGATCTGGATCGCGGAAGAACCAGAGCATCCCGCCGGTGAGCGCGGTCAGCGGGACCGCCGCCAGTGCCCAGCGCCGGTCACGGCGGCTGAGCAGGGAGGTCACGGCGGCGGCGGCCACGGTCGGGAGCAACCACGGGGAGACGCCACGTGCCAGGCCCAGCGGGCCTGGCCTGTGGCTTGCTGAATCGTGGGACACAGGGAACCTTTGTGATGTCTTGCGGCATTAGACCGGTATGTCTACCCGCTCTGGGGCAGGATGTTACCCATCTCTCAGCCCTTATAAGGCGCAATGAGACAAGCAAAGCGCCTCACACGCCGATTCGCTAGCCCTGCTCGACACTCGCCGGGGTGGTGTTTTCCTTGCCCGCGCGCATGTCACGCCGGGCCTTGATCAAGCTGACCACGGTGGTGACGATCATCGTGACGACGATGACCGTCAGCGACAACCAGATCGGCACCGCGGGGGCCCAGGAGACACCGCTGGAGTGCAGAGCCTCGAGGATCAGCTTAACCCCGATGAAACCGAGGATGAACGCAAGACCGAAGCTGAGGTAGACCAGCCTCTGGAGCAGACCGCCCAGCAGGAAGTAGAGCTGGCGCAGGCCCATCAGGGCGAACGCGTTCGCGGTGAAGACGATGAAGGCGTCGGTGGTCAGGCCGAAGATGGCCGGGATCGAGTCGAGCGCGAACAGCAGGTCGGTGGTGCCGATGGCGATCATGACGATCAGCAGCGGGGTGACCAGGCGCTTGCCGTCGACCTTTACGATGATCTTGGAGCCCACGTAGTCGTCGGTGTGCGGCAGCACCCGCCGCGCCCAGCGCAGCACCGCGTTCTCCTCGATGTGCTCCTCCTTGCCGAACTGGCGGACGAGCTGGACGGCCGTGTAGATGAGGAACAGGCCGAAGACGTAGAACAGCCAGCCGAAGTTGGCGAGGGCCGCGGCGCCGATCGCGATGAAGATGCCGCGCATGACCAGCGCCATCAGGATGCCGATCAGCAGCACCTTGTGCTGGTGCACCTTCGGCACCGCGAAGCGGGTCATGATGATGTAGAAGACGAAGAGATTGTCGATACTCAGGCTGTACTCGGTGAGATATCCGGCGATGAACTGGCCCGCGGGGGTGGGGCCGGCGAGGACCCACAGCCCGATGCCGAAGAGCACGGCGAGGGTGACGTAGAAGCCGACCCAGAATCCGGCCTGCTTGAGGGAGAACTCCCGGGCCTCGCCTCGATCGACGACCCAAAGATCGAAGGCGAGGACGACCAGGAGTCCGCCGATGACGGCGAACCATACCCAGACAGGAACATTCACAACTGATAAACCTCCGGCGGCGCGCACGACAGACTGCCGGAGGTCTCTCCCGCCCGCGTGAAGCATGGTCGACGTGAAGCTGGTCGACAACGCGGACCGACAGCCCCGGGGGCCTCGTGGAGCGAGGCAACACCGTGATGACGAGACTGCCGCGAAGGGATACTCCCCCCCTAACCACGCCAGTATAGGCGTCCGGCATGGCGGCGCCTAATCCAACATCGCGACGACTCCGCTTGTTCCCCCGGTTCGGAAACCGCCCGCCACCGGCCCCTTCGCGCCCTCCGGGCCTCCCGGAAGCCCGCGGCACCGCCGGGGCTCTCCGGGAAAGCCCGTCAAGCCAGCTCGGAAAAACCTGGTATGCCCCCTTGGAGAAGCCCGGCCGGCTCCCTCGCAAACGGCGCATCCCCCGGGAAAGCCCGGCCGGCCCCCTCGGAAAACGGTGACCCCCTCGGGAAAGCCCGGCAGGCGCCCTCGCAAACGGCAGGCGCCCTCGTAAGCGGCAGGCGCCCTCGTAAGCGGCGGGCGCCCTCGCGAACGGCGGGCCCCTCATAAGCGGCGGGCGCCCTCGCAAACGGTGGACCCACCCGGGAAACGGCGGGCCTCCCCGGAGAACGGTGCGCCCGCTCGGAAAACGGCGGACCCGCTCAGGAAAGCCCCGCGTAGACCGCGAGCACCGCCTCGAGCGCCTCCGGCTCGCCCGGCAGCCCCCGGCCCCGCCGCGCCGCGGCTTCGGCCAGCTCCCCGGCGAGCCCGTCGTCGGCGAGCACCCTCGCGACCGCGTCGCGCATCGCCCCGATGTCCCCGTACGGCACCAGCAGCCCGGCCTCGCCCACCATCGCCGGGATGCCTCCCACGGCGGTGGCGACGACCGCCGTGCCCGCCCGCAGGGCCTCCTGCACGGTGAGCGGCTGCCCCTCCCAGCGGCTCGGCACCACCAGCGCCCTCGCCACCGCGAGCAGGTCCCCCACGTCGGAACGGTTGCCGAGCAGCCGCACCGGCAGGTCCTCCCGGTCGATCCGCTCCCGCAACTCCCCCCGCAACGGCCCCTCCCCCGCCACCAGGAACACCGCCCCGGGCGCCCGCTCCCCCGGCTCCCGGCCACGCGCGGATCCCGCAGGTCCCGGGGCCCCGTCGCGAGTCCCCCGCAGGGCCTTGGCGACGTCGAGCAGGGTCTCCAGTCCCTTCTGCTGGGCGAGCCTCGCGACCGTCAGGAAGATCACCCGATCGCCCGTGCCGAGCTCCCGCCGCACGTCGCCGGGCTCGCGTCCCGACGGGGGCAGCGAGGGCGCGGGAACGACGGCGGCCTCGACCCGCCGGGCCCCCAGGCGGGTCATCCGCTCCCCCAGGTCGGGGGAGACGACCAGGATCCGGTCGGCGCGGCGGGCCACGATCCGTTCCAGGAGGCCATATACGGCGCCGACGGCACCTCCCGCGGTGGCCGCGTTGTGCAGGGTCACCACCAGGCCGGTCCCGGTCCCGGCCAGCGCGATCGCCGCCAGGGCCCCGGCCCGCAGGCCGTGGGCGTGCACGACGTGCGCCCCGCGCAGCGTCCGGAGCGTCAGGACCGCCCGCAGGTCGGCGAGCGGGCGGGGCCGGTCGGAGATCGGCACGGGCGCGAAGCGCGCGCCGAGGGCGGCGAAGCCGAAGGCGCGCTCCGTGCTCGGCGGGCCCGCCACGACCACCCGGTGGCCGCCGCGCACCAGCCCCCCGGCCAGCATGGCCACGTGCCGGCCGACCCCTCCCGCGCTCGTCCCCAGCACGAGCGCCACGCGCCTGCCCTGATCAGCCATCGGAACGACCCTCCTCCCTCGCGGGACCCCGGCGAAGCCTTGCCAGCAGCGCCTGGGCGTCCTCCCTGTCGATCATCAGCACCACGGTCGCGAACACGGCCACCCCGGCCGCGCCCGCGGCCAGCCCGACCGCCACGGACGCCCACGTGGCCACCGCGCCGAAGGCGCCGACCAGGGCCAGCCCCGCGCCCCAGGCCGCGACGCCGCCGGCCAGGGTCGCCAGGAGGGTGCGCGGCGTCCCCGCCAGCGCGGCCGCCGCCCTGGCCCGGAGCACCGCGACGGTGAGAAGCACCCCGCCGACGGTCATGCCGACGGTGCTGCCCAGCGCGATCCGCCCGACCACCTCGGCCGGATCCCCCGCGGTGTGGGCGAGCACGACCTGGGCCAGCAGCGCGACGGCCCATCCGGTCACCGAGGCGGCGGCCGCCGACCGGCCCCGGCCGCAGGCGTACAGGATGCGGGCGAGGTGCAGCATGAGCGCGTACCCGACCAGGCCCGGCGCGAACAGCGCGACGCCCCTGGCCATCTCGGCGGGGTCACCCCCCGCGGTCCCGTTGAGGAACACCCTTGACACCGGTACGGCGACCGCCGCCATCACCCCGGCCGCGAGCCCCGTCACCAGCAGCACGGCCCGGGTGGTGGAGGCGGTCAGGGCGTCGAAGCCCGGCGTGTCGCCCTCGGCCGCCCGGGTGGACAGCACCGGGAACGAGCTGGTGGCGATCGGCATCACGAGCACCGCGTACGGCAGCTGGTACAGCGCCCAGGCGTAGGTGTAGGCGGCGATCGCGCCCTCGCCGCCCAGGCCGTTGGCGAGGCGGATCACGACGATCAGCGCGACCTGCTGCGCGACCAGCACGGCGAGACCGGCGGTGGCGAGCCTGCGCGCCTTGGCCGCGACGCCCGGCGGGAACGTCAGCGTGGGCCGCAGCCGGAGCCCGAGCCGGGAGACCGGGCCGGCGACGGTGAGCACCATCGCGGCGGCGGCGACGGTCGCGCCGAGGGAGAGCGACAGCTCCCCGGCGCCGCTGAGCCGCGAGAGGTCGTCGGCGGCCTCCTCGTTGACCGCCTCGAACAGCAGGTTGGAGGCGACGATGAGCAGGCTGGAGACCAGCGGCGCGAGGGCCGGGCCCATGAAGCGCCGGTGGGCCTGGAGCACCCCGTACAGCACCACGGCGAGCCCGAAGAAGATCATCCGAGGGGCGAAGACGACGAGCATGCCGGTACCGGCCTCGACGACGCCGGCCACGCCGCACCCGTGCGGATCACCCATGAGCAGCGCGACGATCGGCCCGGCGAACGCGACGATGAGCAGCGTCAGCGGCACCAGGACGAGCATCGCCCAGGTGAGCAGCGCCGAGGTGGTCCTGCTCACCTCCGCCCTCGCCTCGGGGTCGTCGCCGGACCTGGAGGCCGCCGAGGCGAGCACCGGCACCACCATCCCGGCCAGCACCCCGCCCGCGACCAGCTCGAAGACGATGTTGGGCACGTAGTTGGCGGTGTTGTAGGCGGTGCCCAGGCAGCTGTTGCCGACGCTCTGCGACTGGACGAGATAGCGGCCGAACCCGACGAGCCTGGCCAGGACGGTCACGACTCCGATGAGGAGTGCCGCTCCCGCGACCCCCCGCGCGATCCTCGTGCTCATCGGGGGGTGGGTGCCTGCTCCACAGGGCGACGGCCGAGCATGTCGACGCGGTGCAGGAGGGGGTTGCCCGCGATCACCTTGGTGAAGCTGACCTTCTCCGAGGCGGCGGTCAGCGCGACCACGGTGCCGAGCACGGCGAGCCGCCCGGGACGGCCCAGCGTGACGGCGGCGGCCAGGCCGAGGAGCGCGCCCAGCGCGTTGGCCCCCGCGTCACCGAGCATCGCCCGCTCGCCGAGGTCCTCGGGCAGCAGCGCGGCGGCGGCCCCCATGGGGAGCGCGGCCAGGGTGGCCGGGACGGGGTCCTTCTTGAGCAGCCCCGCGGCGAGCAGGGGCGCCCCGGCGAGCAGGCCCACCTTCACGGCGCGGCCCGGCCGCAGGTCGAAGAGGTTGGCCAGGTTGGCGCTCCCGGCGATCAGCCCGCCGTTGACGACCACGTCGAAGGGGTCGCGGGAGGTGACGGCGGCGGCGGCGAGACCGGTCGCGCCGATGCCGAGGATCTTCACGGCCCCGCTGGTGACCTCACCCTTGGCCAGGGCGCTCAGATGCCCCCTGAACCCCTTGGACGAGGTCGCGCCGTACAGGTCGTCGTAGGCTCCGAGGCCGCCGCCGCCCGCCACCGCCAGCAGCGCCGCCACCCGGACCCCGCCGGGCAGCCCCGGGACCACGGCCGCGGCGGCCCCGGCACCGGCGACTAAGGCCGGGCCCTCCAGCAGGGTGATCGGCTCGCCCCGGTGGTTCGTCCTCGTCCAGGTCTCCGCGTCGCCGACCGGGGGCCTGCGGGTGAAGGCGGTGTACGCGGCACGCGCGGCGGCCGCGCCGAGGAACGCGCCGGCGAGGGCACCCGCGAGGGCGCGGGGAAAAGCGCGACGAGCCATCGGGTCATCCTCCGGAGGTGGCCGTGGCGGCCGAGGGGGCTGCCGTGGGGGTCGGCGTCGCGCTGGGCTCGATGCCGGAGACGCCGGGGCCGATGCCGTACTGGCCGGCCAGCCCGGTGAGTTGCTCTCGGAGAGCGTAGACCACCACGACCCGTCCCGCGGGCATATCGGCGGTGTCGACGCTGGAGACCTTCTCGGTGAGGGCCGTGTCCTCGCGGAGCGCGGCGATGACCCCGCCGGTCGCGGCCGAGGTCTGCGTACCGGCCAGCACGGTGCCCTGGCCCGCGTCGTCCAGGCCGACCGCCAGCGTCACGAGCGCGCCCGCCTGCCCGGCCGCGGTCTCCCCGGTGTACGCCTCCGCCGGGACGATCACCAGGGCCGCCTCCGCGCGCTTGACGGGCTCGCCGGTGACGGTGAGCAGGCCGCCGCGCTGGAAGGCGTCGAGGATGCCGGCCCCGGCCGGGTGCTCCTTGCCCACCTGGCTGGCGTCACTGGTCAGGATCGCCCCGGCGAGCACCTCGGCCGCCTTGTCGTACGCCGTGTCCTCGACGGAGAAGACCGTCTCGGGAGCCTTGGCGGCGACGGCCAGCTTGTCGACGAAGCCCTCCTGGGCGGGGTCGGCGTATCGCTCGGTGAGGGTGATCCGGCCGGTCACGGTCGCCCCGGCCTCCTCGATCACCTGCTGCGCCGCCTCGCGCACGCTCGCCGTGCTGCCCGGGGCCTCGACGATCACGATGCTCTCGCCGGCGAGCGCGTCCCTGACCAGCCGAGGGGTGTCGGCGGTCACGAAGGCGTCGTTGGCGGCCTCGCGCTTCTGCAGGGCCTCCACCTGGTCGCGGAGCTCGCTGTTGCCCTCGCGGAACTGGTTGACGGCCAGCTCGCTCGCCTTGATGACGGGGTCCTCGAGCAGGGTGGTGCCCAGCACGATGCCCACCGACAGCGCGAGGAAGATCGCGACGATGGAGACGAGGTGATAGCGGAAATCGATCACGAGAAGAGTCCGACCAGCCAGAAGATGAAGCCGCTCCAGACGTCGCGCATGCTGTCCAGCCAGATCTTGCCCACCGGGGAGACGACGATCGCCACCCCCATGGTGATCAGCGTGGTGGCGACGAGCAGGAGCAGGGACGGTGTGGAGATCCGGCTGCGGTAGAGCCGGCTGACGCCTTTCGCGTCGACGAGCTTGCTGCCCACCCGCAGGCGGGTGAGGAAGGTGCTGGCCATGCCGGAGCGGCCCTTGTCGAGGAACTCCACCAGGGTCGCGTGGGTGCCGACGGCGACGATGAGATCGGCGCCCTTGTCGTCGGCGAGCAGCATCGCGATGTCCTCGCTGGTGCCGATCGCCGGGAAGAGCACCGCGGTGCGGCCCAGCTGCTGGACCCGCTCCAGGCCCGGCGCCCTGCCGTCGCGGTAGGCGTGCACGACCAGCTCGGCACCGGTGGTGAGCGCCTTGGTGGAGACCGAGTCGAAGTCCCCGACGATGATGTCGGGCAGGTATCCGGCCTCCAGCAGCGCGTCCGCGCCGCCGTCCACGCCGATCATGACCGGGCGGTACTCGCGGATGTAGGGGCGGAGGGCGGCGATGTCCTCCTTGTAGTGGTAACCGCGCACCACGATGAGGACGTGCCTGCCCTCCATGACGGTCCGGACGTCGGGGACGCCGATCCCGTCGATGAGGAGGTCGCGCTCGCGGCGGACGTACTCCATGGTGTTGGCCGCGAACGCCTCGATCTGCACGGTCAGCCCGGCCCGCGCCTCGCTCATCGCGGCCTCGACGGACTCGGACGTCTGCACGTCGCCCTTGCCGACCACCTCGTCGTCGAGGTGGATGACGCCCTCGTACAGCCTGACCAGGTCGCCGTCCTTGATCCGCTCGAACAGCTCGGGGGTGGCGTTGTCGACGAACGGCACCCCGGCGTCGACGATGATCTGCGGGCCCAGGTTGGGGTAGCGGCCGCTGATGCCGGAGGCGATGTTGACGACACCCGCCGCGCCGCACGCGACAAGCGCCTCCGCGCTCACCCGGTCAACGTCAACGTGATCGATAATCGCGATTTCCCCGGCCCTGAGGCGCTTGGTCAGCCTCTTGGTCCGCCGATCGATTCTCGCCACTGCCGTCACCCCGGGAAGGTCGGTGACCTTCCTGCGGCGGAGGTACCCGGTGAGCCTGTCTTTCAGCCCGTCAATCGGCACCTTCATCACGACCATCCTGCCAGAGGGAACGACCGGGAGAGCCAAACAGCCGGCAGCGTGTCAGATCCGTCACCCGAAACCCCCGGCCCCTGCTCCCCCGGAACATCCGAATTACTCTCTCAACCCGTCACATGCCCCGTCACTTCGTTATCCGGCTCGTTCGAGCCGTTTCCGCCGCCCCGTCACGGCTCGTCCCGCCTCGTCGGCGGCCTGCCCGATCACGCCCCGTCCCGCTTCGTCGGCGGCCCGCCCGGTCACGCCTCGTCGGCGGCCCGCTCGCTCACGCCTTGTCGGCGGCGGCGATCGACAGCAGCTCCTCGGCGTGCGCGCGGCCCAGCTCGGAGTCCTCGAGCCCGGCGAGCATGCGGGAGAGCTCCCGGGCCCGGCCGTCCTTGTCGAGGGCGATCACGCCGCTGCGCACCACGCTCCCGTCGTCGGCCTTCTCCACGACGAGATGCTGGTCGGCGAAGGCCGCGACCTGCGGGAGGTGGGTGACGACGATCACCTGGGAGGTGCGGGCCAGCCGCGCCAGCCTGCGGCCGATCTCCACCGCGGCCTTGCCGCCCACGCCCGCGTCGACCTCGTCGAAGACGAACGTCGGGACCGGGTCGGCCCCGGCGAACACCACCTCGATGGCGAGCATCACCCGGCTCAGCTCACCGCCGGAGGCGCCCTTGTTCAGCGGCAGCAGCGGCGAGGCCGGGTGCGGCGCCATGCGCAGCTCGACCTCGTCGACGCCCTGCGGGCCGAACTCGGGGGCGGCGGCGATGGTGACCACCACCCTGGCGTGCGGCATGGCCAGCGCGGTGAGCTCCTCGGTCACGGCCTGCCCGAACCGCTCCGCGGCCGCCGTCCTGACCCGGGTCAGCTCGGCGGCCAGCTCGGTGAGGAGCTCGGTGAGCTCCTCGTGCTCGCGGGTGAGCTCGCCGATGCGGTCGTCGTCGCCGTCGAGCTCCGCCACCCGGGCGGCGGCCCGCGCGGCCCAGGCGATCACCTCCGCGGTGTCCTGGCCGTACCTGCGGATGACGTGGGTGAGCACGGCCCGCCGCTCCTGCACGACCGCGAGCCTGCCCGGGTCGGCGTCGACCGACTCGAAGTACGCGGCCAGCTCGGTGGCGACGTCGGAGATCAGATAGCCCGCCTCCGCGAGCCGGTCGGCGATCCCGGCGAGCGTGGGGTCGAAGTCGCGCACCGCCTCGACGGCCGTACGGGCCTCGCCGACGAGCGCGATGGCGTCCGGCATGGCCTGCTCGCCGGACAGCGGGTCGCCGAGCAGCGCCCGGTGCGCCGTCTCCGCCGCGCCCCTGAGGGAGTCGGCGTGGGAGAGCCGCTCCTCCTCCTCGCGCAGCTCGATCTCCTCGCCGGCCTTGGGGTCGGCCTTCTCGACCTCGCCGAGCCCGAACCTGAGCT
Source organism: Streptosporangium sp. NPDC002524 (assembly GCF_040295985.1). Lineage (NCBI taxonomy): Bacteria > Bacillati > Actinomycetota > Actinomycetes > Streptosporangiales > Streptosporangiaceae > Streptosporangium > Streptosporangium sp. NPDC002524. The sequence continues at coordinate 480,762 of NZ_JBEOWK010000003.1, forward strand.
GGTCGGCCTCCTGGGCGCGCTCCCTGGCCCTGGTGGTCAGCTCGGCCAGCTGCTCCGCGGCCTTCCTGTGCCGCTTGTAGGCCTGCTCGTAGGCCCGCAGCGGCTTGACCAGCTCCTCACCGGCGTAGCGGTCGAGGGCGGCCCGCTGGCGGCCCGGCTGCAGCAGCCGCTGCTGGTCCATCTGGCCGTGCACGGCCACCAGGTCCTCGGCCAGGTAGGTGAGGGTGCCGACGGGGACGGTGCGGCCCCCCAGCCAGGCGCGGCTGCGCCCCTCGACGGAGACCGTCCGCGAGATGATCAGCTCGCCGTCCTCGACCACGCCGCCCACGTCCTGCACCTGCTGGGCGACCCGTCCCGCGGGGTCGACGACCAGCGTGCCCTCGATGGTGGTCTTGCCGGAGCCGGGGCGGACCCGGGCGGGGTCGGCCCGGCCGCCGAACAGCAGCCCCAGACCGGTCACCACCATGGTCTTACCCGCGCCCGTCTCGCCCGTGACCACGGTGAATCCCGGCGCCAGCACCAGGACGGCCTCGTCGATCACGCCGAGCCCCTGGATGCGGACCTCCTCGACTCTAGGTCGCACTGGTCCCTCCCGTCACATCGAATTCACCGAACATCAGTGCGGTGCGCGGGCACGATCCTACGCGCTCGAGGCGTCGCCCGCCCGGACGAACTAGGGCCTCACACGGCCACGCCACCCCTGTACAGGGAGATCGAACTTGGCGACCAGCCTGTCGGTGAACGGCGCCCCGGTGTCCTCCAGGCCGTGCAGCCTCGCCAGCCGTACCGGCAGCTCGGCCCGCCTGAGCTCCACCCTCGCCCCGGCGGGCAGGTCGAACCTGCGGCGGCCGTCGCACCACAGCACCGCGCCCGCCGTCTCCGTCTGGATCTCCAGCGCCAGCTTGGAGCGGGGGGAGACCACCAGAGGCCGGGCGAACAGGGCGTGGGCGCTGATGGGCACCAGCAGCAGGGCCTCCACCTCGGGCCACACGACCGGGCCTCCGGCGGAGAAGGCATACGCGGTCGAACCGGTCGGCGTGGCGCAGATCACCCCGTCGCACCCCCAGCGCGACAGCGGGCGGCCGTCGATCTCGGCGACCACCTCCAGCATCCGCTCGCTCTTCTCGACGGTGGCCTCGTTCAGCGCCCAGCTGTCGGCCAGCAGCTTGCCGTTGAGGCGGGCGGTGACCTCGATGGTCATCCGCTCCTCGACGTCGTAGCGGCCGTCCACCACGCTGTCGACCGCGTCCGCCAGGTCCTCCACCTCGGCCTCGGCCAGGAAGCCCACGTGGCCGAGGTTCACCCCCAGCAGCGGCACCCCCGCCGGGCGGGCGAGCTCGGCGGCCCTCAGGAGGCTGCCGTCGCCGCCGAGCACGATCATCATCTCGGCGGCGTCGACCGCCGCCGAACCCGCGGGCACCACGTCGGCCCCGGCGCAGGCGATCTCGTCGGCCTCGGCGCTGAGGACGCGTACGTTCAGCCCGGCGTCCACGAACCGCTGGATCACCATCCGGGCGCTGTCGACGGCCGCCTCCCGCCCGGTGTGCGCGGTGACCAGCACGGTGCGCTTGGCAGTCATCGACTCTCCTTGAGCGTGGAGACCCTCGCCCCGAGGCGGGGAAGGAGACGCGGCGCGGCGCCGCGCGTTTCGGTACCGTGCCCGGCGATGGCGACGACCGGGCCACTACGAGTGTGCCCGGCGATGCCCCCGCCGGACCTGCGGGGAGGTGAAACGCCTGTGGAGCTGGTGTAGGACCTCAAGGGATTTCTCCTGGCGGGCGACGCGGGCGACCGGCGGTGGATCGGGAACTCTCATCGATGATCGTGTGAATCCCCTTCGCAGGGGGATTTCGGGGGTCCGGAGGGTTCCGGAGAATTGCGGGGATCTCCAGGGGGTGTGGTCTACAGAGTCCAGGGTCTACAGAGTCCAGGGTCTACAGAGTCTGCAGGGTCCCGGGGTCCCGGGGTCCCGGGGTCTCGGAGTCTCGGAGTCCCCGGTGACGGACCTGCGGACCTGCCGGGGGCCTGCCGGACCTACCGGGGCCTGCCGGACCTACCGGGGCCTTCGGACCTACCGGGGGCCTTCCGCCACCGCCCGTTCGATCTCCGCGTCAAGGTCGGGGACCGGCGGAGCGCCCTCTCCCTTGCCCAGCCAGATGACGTACTCGACGTTGCCCGACGGGCCCGGCAGCGGGCTCGCGGTGACCCCTCGCACGCTCAGTCCGAGGGTTCGCGCGGCCCCGGCCACGTCCCGCACGGCCCCGGCGCGAAGCTCCGGGTCGCGGACGACCCCGCCCGCGCCGACCCGCTCCCTGCCGACCTCGAACTGGGGTTTGACCAGCATCGCGAAGTCGGCCCGCCCGGCGGCGCACAGGGCCAGGGCCGGCAGCACCAGACGCAGGGAGATGAAGGAGAGATCACCGACGATCAGGGTGGGGGCCTCGCCGACCATGTCGGGTTTCAGGTCCCTGACGTTGACCCGTTCCATGACCGTGACCCTGTCGTCGGTCCGCAGCGACCACGCGAGCTGGCCGTACCCGACGTCGACGGCCAGCACGTGGGCCGCTCCGGCGCGCAGCAGCACGTCGGTGAAGCCCCCGGTCGAGGCGCCCGCGTCCAGGCAGCGACGCCCCTCGACGGTGAGGCCGAGGGGGCCGAAGGCCTCCAGCGCGCCGAGGAGCTTGTGCGCGCCCCGCGAGACGTAGTCGGGCCCCTCGGCCGCCTCCGCGACCACGATCGCCGAGGCCGTGTCGACCTGGGTCGCGGGCTTGGCTGCCACCTGGCCGCCGACGCTGACCCGGCCGGCCTCGATGAGCTGGGCCGCCTGCTCCCGGGACCGCGCCAGTTTCCGGCGGACGAGCTCGCTGTCGAGGCGTGTCCGCCGGCTCACGGGCGCCCGTCCTGGACGCCGTCCACCGGTTCCGGCCCCTGTTCCCGCCCGGAGACACCGCGTGCCGTCCCCTGTCCCGGACGGCCGTCCAGTCCGGAGACACCGTCCAATCCGGAAACACCGCCCGCTCTGGAAACACCGTCCGCCAGAGCCGACAGCCGCCCCGAGACGTCGTACGCCGGCCCCGGTCTCGGCCCTGGCCTCGGGCCCGCCCCCTGCCTTGAGACACCGGGCGTCGGAACCGGCCCTGACCCCGCCCCCGGCCCCTGCCCCTGGCCCTGGCCCTGGCTCGGCGAACCCTGTCCCGGCGCATCGTGCGCCGGAGTGATCGCCGCCCGGCCCGGGGTGTCGCCGACCGCGGCGGGCTCCCGCCCCGAGGCGTCGTTCACCGAGGCGAGCGCCCGCTCCAGCCCGCCGAACACCTCCTCGAAGACGTCCGCGTGCGCCGAGACGGGCAGGGCGCCGAGACGGGTCAGCCCGCCCAGCGCGGCGTCCACCCGCTCGTCGCCCGTCTCGTCCGTCTCCTCCAGCAGGTCCGTCATGCGCCCCCTCCGGAACCGCTCCTGGCCGCCTCGGCCCTCGTGGCCGTCTCCGCGGCCCTTCCTCCGTACGAACGCACGGACACGGCCGCCGCACGAGCACGACGCTCGGCGGCTCCGCGCCCGTGGATTCCCCGACCGTATCGGAACCCGTGCCCCTCGTCCTCACGGCGGGCCCTCCCGCTTTCCCCGCCCTCACCATGCCCCCCGCGCTCACGGCCTCGCCGTCCCCGAGCCGTCCCCACGCTCCCGTACGAGACCCGCCTTCCCGCATCGCCCGGTCTCGTATGGGGCGATCGGGCACCGGCGTGGACCGGCAGGGAAGGGGTTCTCCAAAAATGGGTAAACCGTGAACTATCACGGGGGCCTCGCTCGTTGTCATTCCATTAAGGTCGGCGACCGCCGGCGCGTACCCACGTGATGTTCCGACGCCATGACAGACGCCTCTTTCTCCGGCACACCCCCGCGCCGGATTGCATGCCGTACCCATGTGGAACGCTACCGTCCGTATCTGAAAAGGGATTCGGATCGGTCAGGGAGAGAAGGGAGCGCCACGCGATGGCGACCGTCGACGAGTGCCGGGTGGCACTGCGCAAACTCGGCGAGCAGTTCGACGAGGTTGACCAGGAAAGCCGCGCCAAGCATGTGGTCGAGCGCAGCATCAGCTGCCACGTCAAGGACCTCGGCGTCACCTTCTACGGCCACATCCACCACGGCGGCCTCGGCCCCTTCGAGGATCTGGCCGCGAATGACGGCAGGCAGGCCGAGGTGAAACTGACCATCGGCAGCGACGATCTCATCTCCCTCGTCAACGGGGAGCTCGACATGGGACGGGCCGTCTTCAGCGGGCGGGTCAAGGTCGACGCCAGCTTCGGCGACCTCCTCCGCCTGCGCAAGCTGCTCTGAGGATCCCGCCCCGGGGCGGGATCACGCGGGAGAGGCGTCCCCGAAGCCTGCGACGACCATTCGGCTCCGGCCTCCCGGCCATCACGCGGCGTGAGCCCTGCGGGGTCCGCACGACCGGGAGTCAGGGGCCGGGAGCAGGGGTCCGGAAGTCAGGGGTCCGGGAGTCAAGGGGGCCGGGGCGGCCGTCTCAGCCGGAGCGCGAGGTGCGCGAGGTACGGGGGGTGCGCGGCGGGAGCGCGAAGTCGAGTGCGGCCTTCACCACGTCCTCGTCCGCCCGGCCCTCGCCCACCGCCTCCCAGGTCGCGGCGGACGCGGCGCGGAGCCCGTCGAGCGGCTCGCCCTCGCCTTCGAGGGTGAGCGCGCCCCCCTCCCAGCGGGCCGTCCACCCCTCGCAGGTCCATCCGTTCCCGTTCCGCCGCACCTCGGGGTAGGGCCGGTGCAGGTCGGACAGATCACCCGCGACGTAGGTGGGCCGGTGCCGTGGGACGGCGGTCAGCACGTCGAGCGGGCTCGCCACCCCGGTCAGGACCAGCAGGCTGTCCACCCCCGCGTTGTTCGCCCCCTCGATGTCGGTGTCGAGCCGGTCACCGACCACCAGGGGCCGCCGCGATCCGGTACGGAGCATCGACTCCCGGTGCAGGGGCGTCTCGGGCTTTCCCGCGACGATCGGCTCCACCCCGGTCGCCGTGGCGATGACCCTGATCATCGCGCCGTTGCCGGGAAGCTCGCCCCTGCCGGTCGGCATGGTCGCGTCGGCGTTGGCGGCGACGAAGAGCGCCCCCTGCCTCACGGCGAGCGTTCCCTCGGCCAGCAGGCCGTAGGAGAGATCGGGAGCGATGCCCTGGACGACCGCGACCGGGGCGTCCAGGGCGGTGCTGACCGGACGCAGCCCGTGGGCGCGCAGCGCGGAGCGCAGCCCCATCCCGCCGACCACCAGCACCGCGGCGCCCGGTCCGACCCGCTCGGCCACGAGCCGCGCGGCGGCCTGGGCGGAGGTCACGACATCCTCCGGGGCCGCCGGAGCGCCCAGCGCACGCAGGTGCTGGGCGATGGCCGCGGGGGTGCGCGAGGCGTTGTTGGTGACGTAGGCGAGGCGCACACCACGCTCCGCCGCCCGGTTCAGGGCCTCGGGAGCCGCCGGCACGGCGTCGCGCCCGAGATACACCACCCCGTCGAGGTCAAGGAGAAGAGTGTCGTACGGGTCGATCAGCGTATTCGTGTCCACCGGCCCATTTCATCACCCGCGTTCCACCACCCGCACGGATCCATGCGACGAAGACGCCTGGATCACACCCGGCGAACCCACCCAGATCACATCTGACAAGCGACTAAGCGACTATGGGCCACACCTGCGGGCCGACATGGCTTCGCGCACGGCAGGCGCCCACGCCGTCACACCGGCGACCTCACACGCATCACACACGACAGACACCGACGACCACACCAGCGAACCCACACACATCACATACAGCGGACACCCACAGCCACACCGACAACCCCACACAGATCACATACGACAGGCACCTACCACCACACTGACAAGCCCGCACAGATCGCGCGAACCGCCTTGGACCGCATGGATCACGTGGATCGCATGAATTGCATGGATCACATCCTGCGAACACGGGATCAAGGCGACGTACTCTTACAGATCACATCCTGCGGGCGCGCAACGTGGCACGAACACTTTTCAGCGCGGAAACGTAGTGCCGCAGGTCGGGGCGCATCGCGACGGCGATGGCCAGCGGCTCCTGAGCCCCCTCCATGTCCCCGGTACGCCAGAGGGCGAGCCCGAGCCCGAAATACGCGTAGTCCTCGGCCGGATTTGCATCGATGATCCATCGAAAACTGTCGGCGGCGTCGGAGTACTGCCGGGAGTTGAACTGTGCCCTGGCGAGAGCCTCCCGGATGCTCCGTGACTCCGGCTCCGCGTCGGCCGCCCGCTCCAGCAGCGCGGCCGCCGCCGCCGGACTGCCCTCGGCCAGCAATCTCATCCCTCGTTGGAACCATTCGTAGACGTCCCCGACCGGAGCGCCCGTCTCGGGGCTGGGGGAATCAGACGGACCGCCACGTCCTTGGACCATTATGTGAGGCCTCCTTCATCGACAGACGACAGATCTGGCCGATTCCCTGACGGACCGGGCACCACAGACTCGAAGCGGCCCCCGGCCGTTTCAGGCCTTTATGGCAGCATGCCCTCTATGGCGAATCCTGAACTGCCGATACCCGGCGGGCTGGTGCTACGCCCGTTCCGTGGCGTACGGTTCACGGTCGACGATCTGGCCGGGGTCACCTCACCGCCTTACGACCTCATCGACGAGGCCGGCGTGCGAAAGCTGCTCGACACCCATCCCAACAACGTGGTGCGCTTGATCCTTCCCGGCACCGACCAGCACAGATACGCCGAGGCGCGAGAGACGCTTCACCAATGGCTCTCCTCCGGGGTGCTTGCCGCCGACGAGACGCCCGCGGTCTACGTCTACGAGCAGTCGGGCCCCGGGGTCCTGCAGCGCGGGATCATCGGCGACGTGGGCCTGGCCGGTCCGGAACTGCACATCGTCCTGCCTCACGAGAACGTGATGCCCGGACCGGTCGCCGACCGGCTGGCGCTGATGAGCACCACGGAGGCCAACCTCGAACCCATCTTCCTGCTCTACGACGGCGCGGGCGGCGCCACCACCCGCCTCGTCGACCGTGTCGCCGCGTCCCGGCCTCCGCTGGTGGAGACGAGGACCGACGACGGGGTCAGGCACCGGCTGTGGGCCGTCACCGACACCGGGGAACTCGCCTCCATCGACGCCGACCTCCGCCCCCGCCAGGCCCTCATCGCCGACGGGCACCATCGTTACGCCACCTACCTCGCGCTCCAGCGGAAACACCGTGCCACTCCCCCAAGCGAAGCCACGGCCACGACCGACACAGCAGCCTCGACAGGCACGGCAGGGACGCCCTCGGGGTGGGTGGAGACCGTGGAAGGGGTGACACCGGCAAACCCCGCACCCGTGACACCGGCGGAGCCCGCGCATGCCACGAGATCCGTGACTCCGTTGACAGAGGAAGCTCCCCTGACACAGGAAGACTCCTTGACACGAGGAAACCCCCTGACATCGGTGGAACCGGTGACCCCAACGGAACCCACCACACCCGTGACCTCCGTGGAATCGGCGGCACCCACGGAACCGGCGATGCCGCTGAGCTCCGTGGAATCGATGGCACCTGTGGAATCGGCGACGCCATTGAGCACCGTGGAGCCCGAGCCGTGGGACTTCGGTCTTGCGCTCCTGGTGGACTCCAGTGCCTATCCACCGGATCTGAAGGCCATCCACCGGGTCATTCCCCAACTGCCGCTCGAGGAGGCGCTGGCCAAGGCCAAGGGCTCGTGGCGAGTGCAGGAGCACCCGGACCTGTCGGAAGGCCTGGCCGCGCTGGACGAGACCAGCGGACCGGCCTACCTGCTCTCCTCCGGCGGGCTCACCCACCTTCTCAGCGACCCCGACCCCGACCAGCTCGAACACGCCATGCCCTCCGAGCGCTCGACCAGGTGGCGAGCGCTTAACACCTCCGTCCTCGCGGAGTTTCTCCTGCCGAAGGTCTGGGGGATGCGGGACGACGAGCTGTCGGTGCGCATCGTCCACCACGACCCGGAGGCCGCCGTACGGCTCGCACAGACCTCCGGTGGGACCGCGGTGCTGTTGCGCCCGCTCGCCGTCGACGATGTGCTCGCGGTCGCGGCTCAGGGGGAGCGGGTGCCTCGCAAATCCACCTCCTTCGGCCCGAAGCCCAGGACCGGCCTCGTCCTGCGCCTGCTCACCCCCGCGCGGACACCACCCACGAAGAACCCGCCCTCCGAGAAGCCCAGTCCCTGAGAGTCCGAGGAGCCCGAATCCCGAGAGGACGCCGGGTCCCCGAGCAACTCCGAGATCCCGAGCAACTCCGGGATCCCGCGATCTCGGACGTACGTGAAGAAGGACATCAGTCACTTGTTCGCTCCGGAGACCGCGTCCGCGCGCGTCGCGAGATGAGGTGCCCGCGAGCGGCCCGAAACCGACGCCTCCACGGCTCGCTGCACCGGCACCGCTACCGGCATCGCCACCGCCGCACCTTCTTCCGGCGCGAGATCCGATCGAGGCGGGCTGAGGTTGTCAGGCCCCGCCAAGGCGGGATCCCGCCCGACCGGAGTGAGCCCCGGCCCGCCCGGACCCGAATCCCACCCGACCGGGACGGGCCCCGGTCTGACCGGGACGGAATCCGGCCCGACAAGATCCGATCCGACCGAGGTGACATCCGGTCCAACCAAGGCGGAATCCGGTCTTCCGGCCGAAGTGATATCCGACCCGACCAGAGCGGAAGTCGATCCGAACGATGTGACATTTGGCCCGGCCAGAGCAGAAGCCGGTCCGGCTGAAGGGATGTTTGACCCAACCGGAGCAGAAGTCGATCCGACCGAAGCGACATTCGGCCCAACCGGCGGGATGGAAACCGGTCCGGCCAGGACGGAATTCGGTTCTTCGACCGGGGCGGAATCCGGTCCGGTCGGAGCGAGAGCCGGTCCGGCCGAGGTGAGACCGGGCTTGGCCGAGGTGAGCCGCGGCTCCGCCCCCTGCCCCGTGTGCTCCTGCCCGGTATCCCTCAGCCCCGCGTCTCCCCGTCCTGCGTCCCCCTGTCCCGCGTCCTCCTGCCCGGCATCCCCCGGCTCCGCGTGCAGCAGTGAGCGCATCGACCGAGGCGGGGCGGGCACCGGAGCTCCCTCGTCTCCGGTCAGGATCGTGGTCACCCTGCGCTCGAGACGTCTCACCGAACACACCTCGACCTCGTACCCGGACGATTTCGACCCCTCACTTCCCCACCAGCGGCGGCGCAGCGAACCCGTCACCTCGACGATGTCATCGGGCAGCCAGCCCGCCACGGCCTCGATCACCTCGAGCTCGAACGACGCGCACGGAATGGTGTCGACCCGCGCACCACGCCCGCGGTGCTGCCGCCGGACGATCAGACGCCAGGTGCCGAGCCTGCTCCCGCTCGGCAACAACCTGATGTGGGCCGCCTCAGGTAGGCGGCCCACGAGAATGACCTCGTTACGATCCATGCGATCCTCCTCGATCCTGCCGGTCGAGGACGACTCTCTACGATGTGAGCCGCGCAGGAATGGCCGAATACTGTTCTGTGGACGCCGGTTCCAGTTATGAGGTGGCCTGTGGAAAACATCACCGCCCTCGGCGGGGACGTCTATGAGATCGACACGAGGATGGCCGGATATACGAGCATCACGGCCGGATACCTGATCCTCGGAGACCGTCCCTGCCTGGTGGAGACCGGTACCTCCACCTCCGCTCCCGTGGTCCGGGACGCGCTGACCGCGTTGGGCGTCGGCCCGGGAGATCTCGCCACGGTCGTCGTCACGCACATCCACCTGGATCACGCGGGCGGGGTCGGCGACATCGCCGGTTTCTACCCGGACGCGGAGATCGTGGTTCACGAGAAGGGTGCCCGGCATCTCGCCGACCCGTCCAGGCTGATGGCCAGCGCGCGGATGGTCTGGGGCGACAAACTGGACACCCTGTTCGGCGAGCTCTCCCCCACGGAAGCCTCGCGGATCCGCGCGCTCGGCGACACCGGCACGATCGACCTCGGCAACGGACGCACCCTGAACAGCCATTACTCACCAGGGCACGCCAGACACCATGTGGGGCTCATCGACTCCGGCACCGGAGACCTCTACGTCGGCGACGCGGCCGGGGTCTACCTTCCCGAAACGGGCGACCTGCGCCCCGCCACGCCCCCGCCGGACTTCGACCTGCGGACCGCGCTGGACTCGATCGCCCTGTTCGAGGCGCTGGGCCCGCAGAGACTGCTCTTCAGTCACTACGGGCCGGTCGCGGACGTGCAGGAGATCCTGGGACGCTCCGCCGAGGAGCTTCGCGTCTGGGTCGATACGACCCGCCAGGCCCGTACGGAGGAAATGGAGCTGGATCACGCCGCCGCCATGGTCAGGGAGCGCACCCGCAGCCGCTACGCGGCCCTGAACATGGACGAGACGACCGCCGAGCGGTTCGAGCTGCTGAGCGGCCCCACGTCCAACGTGGCCGGCATCCTGCACTGGCTGGACCGGGTCCAGCCATGAGGACGTGAGGCCGGGATCATCCTGAAGGCGCCTTCCACATTCCGGGTGCACGGCTCGCCCACCCGGAATGTGGTGAAGGTCCTCGGAAACTACTTCTTCTCGGTCTTGCCCCGGCTCCGGCCCTGCTCGTCGTCCCCGTCCCGATCCTCGTCCAGGTCGTCGTCCTCGTCAGAGCCGGCATCGGGGGCGTCACTGAGAATGTCGCCGAAGTCAGGCTCGATGAAGGCCGGGCCGACAGCGCGCTCCACCTTGCCGGGCTTCTCCTTCACCTTCCGCTCGGCGTCGACCGTCTCCTCGGAGACATTGTCAGACTCGGTGCCCTTGCCAGACTCGGTGCCCTTCTCGGCCCCGGAGACCTTCCCGGGCTCAGAGCTCTTCCCGGACTCGGAGACCTTCTCGGGAGAGTCCCCTTCGCCGGAGGAGCCGTTGTCCGGAGCGTCACCGGCAGCGGCCCGGCCCTCGCCGAACTCGTCGTCGAAGAGATCGTCTTCGGCCTCGATCTCCGCGTCCAGATCCGCGACGTCGTCGATGTCGGCGTCATCGTCGATGTGGAGGACGTCATCACCGTCCTCGTCGACATCGCCGTCGTCGCCCTCATCGGTGTCGATCTCGTCACCGGCGCCGCCCTGGGAGCGGGTGTCATCGTCGATGACCTCCCCGTCCTCGTCGTCGTCCTCTTCGAGATCCTCGATGACGGCGCCCGTCAGCTCCGCGTAACGCTCGGCCGCGTCGGTCTCGCCGTCCTCGTCGAAGGCCATCGCCCGGCCGAACCACTCGGTGGCCGGCCCCTCGTGACCCGCCACCGACAGCGCGTCGGCGTAGGCGAAGGCGAGGCGGGCCGACCAGGGCTGAGGACGGGTGTCACGCAGCTCGGGAAGGCGCTGGAGGGTGATGACCGCGGCGTCGTTCTGGCCGAGATCCCTCCGGGCGCCGGACTCCACGATGGCGAGTTCGATCTTGCCGACGCGGTCGAGCCGCTCGGCCTCCTTGGAGCGGACCAGATCAAGGGCGCGCTCGGGACGGCCGAGGCCACGCTCGCAGTCCGCCATGATCGGCAGGAACGAGTCGGAGCCCGTCATCCGGCGAGCCGCGCGCAGATCGCTGAGCGCCTCGGAGAAGTGGCCCGCGCGGTAGGCCGCGATGCCGACGGCCTCGCGAATCACCCCGATCCTGGCCGCGAAGCGACGGGCGACCTTCGTGTGCTCGTACGCCCGCTCCGCGTCGTCCTCACCGAGAGCCCTCTCGGCCGCCACCAGGTGGCGGGAGATCAGCTCCGCGAGGTCGAGCGGGAGGGAACGCAGTTCTTCGCGGATCTCCTTGTCGAGCTCCTCCGCGGTGATGTCCGGGGCGAGCTCCGGCAACTCCTCACGCTGGCCGCTGGGAGCCTCGTCACGGCCACCGGACCGGTCATCCCGGCCGTAGCGGGTACGGGACCCCTCACCGTCGCGGTCGCGGTTCCCGAAAGGACGCCCGCCACCGGGACGGTCGTCACGATTGAACGGCCTGCGCTCACCACGGTCGTCGCGGTTGAACGACGGACGGTCCCCACTACGATCATCACGGTTGAAACCGGGCCGATCACCGCGATACCCGCCACCGGGACGGTCATCGCGATTGAACGGCGGACGCCCCCCACCGGAACGATCGTCACGGTTGAACGGCGGGCGCTCACCATCCGGGCGCGAACCATAGCGGCTACGGGTCTGGTCGCGGTCCCCGTACGAACGACGCTCACCACCGGGACGGTCGTCACGATTGAACGGGGGACGCCCCGAACCACGGTCATCGCGGTTGAACGGCGGACGGTCCCCACCACGGCTGTCACGACTGTCACGGTTGAACGAAGGCCGATCACCGCGATCACCCCGGTAACCACCACCCGGCCGGTCGTCGCGATTGAAGGGCGGGCGCCCCCCACCGGGACGGTCGTCACGGTTGAACGGCCTGCGCTCACCACGGTCATCGCGATTGAACGACGGACGGTCCCCACCACGATCATCACGGTTGAAACCGGGCCGATCACCACGGTAGCCACCACCGGGACGGTCATCGCGATTGAACGGCGGGCGCCCGCCACCGGGACGGTCATCACGATTGAAGGGAGGACGCCCGCCACCGGGGCGGTCGTCACGGTTGAACGGCCTGCGCTCACCACTGTCAGGACGCGAACCATACTGACCACGCGACTGGTCACGGTCCCCGTAGGAACGACGCTCACCACCGGGACGGTCGTCACGGTTGAACGGCGGACGACCTGAACCACGGTCATCGCGATTGAACGGCGGACGGTCCCCACCACGGCTGTCACGACTGTCACGGTTGAAAGAAGGACGATCACCACGATCACCCCGGTAACCACCACCCGGCCGGTCGTCACGATTGAACGGAGGACGCCCCCCACCGGGGCGGTCGTCACGGTTGAACGGCCTGCGCTCACCACTGTCAGGACGCGAACCATACTGACCACGCGACTGATCGCGATCCCCGTAGGAACGACGCTCACCACCGGGACGGTCATCGCGGTTGAACGGAGGACGCCCCGAACCACGGTCATCGCGATTGAACGGCGGACGGTCCCCACCACGGCTGTCACGACTGTCACGGTTGAACGAAGGACGATCACCGCGATACCCGCCACCGGGGCGGTCGTCGCGGTTAAACGGCCTGCGCTCACCGCTGTTGTCGCGGCTGGACGGGGGACGGCCGGAACCACGGTCGTCGCGGTTGTAGGACGGCCGGTCCCCGCGGTCACGGGCTCCGTAGGAACCACCGCGGGACTGGTCACGGTCACCGTAAGAACGCTGACCCTCGCCGCGCGGCCCTGAGGGCCTCTGTCCGCCACCCGGGCGGTCGTCGCGGTTGAACGCAGGGCGACCAGAACCACGGTCGTCACGGTTGTAGGACGGCCGGTCGCCACGATCACGAGAGCCGTAAGAACCACTCGGGCGCCCCTCTTGGCGCTCACCATATCGGGGACCGTCGCCCGGACGTCCCCTGTCACCACCTGCGCGATCGCTGCGGTGGCCTCCCTGGCCACCGGATCCGCGGTTTTCGCCCTCTTCGCGTCGGCCGGCGCCCTCAGGCCCGTTGTCACTGTTCACTTCTGGTCCATTCGTTGGCTCACTCTGCGAGCGCGTCCCATCTCTTCGATCGTCTCTTCGATCGAATAGGACGATTCGCTGTGCGGGCGGTCTCCGGCCGCGGGGTGCGCCCCGTTCGCTATCGCTGCCCCGCCCTATCGTGGTCTGGCGCGACGAAGGCCACCCGCAGGTGGGGTGGCCCGGCCTGTCCAGCCTAGCAAGCCCCTGAAAGTCCACACACCCTTCCCTCCGCAACCACAAATGATCATGGCCATGACAGCGGGTCCGTTGCGAGCGATTCTTGAGAGGGCCACGAAGCCGTCTGACCCGACGTCACCGCGTTGTTCATGAGGACCGGGACAGAGCCGAAGAGCGTCCAAAGAACGCCACCACAACGCGAAAAAGGCCCCCACCCAGCGGTGAAGGCCCCTGCCTCGTCTGCCTCGTCACAGCACACAACAACGAAGGCCCCCACAATGGTGGGGGCCCTCATGAATGATTGTCCGGCGGTGACCTACTCTCCCACACCGTCCCCGGTGCAGTACCATCGGCGCTGAAGAGCTTAACTTCCGGGTTCGGAATGTAACCGGGTGTTTCCCCTTCGCCATAACCGCCGTAACCCTATGAAACACACAAACCTCTGTTTGTTGTCTCAGAATTGCCTAGTGGACGCGAGCAAAAGTTGCTTTGTGGTCAAGTCCTCGGCCTATTAGTACTGGTCAGCTCCACACATTACTGCGCTTCCACTTCCAGCCTATCAACCCGGTCGTCTCCCGGG